>QHBY01000538.1:16004-64025 GCA_003244245.1 Pseudonocardiales bacterium | reverse complement strand
GCAGGAACGCGCCAGCTGAGAGCGGGCGCCCATCGACGGTGAACGCGCCTTCCTGGTCGAACGCGGCGGTACCGCGGCGGACTTCGAAGCCGTAGGCATCAGCGACCGCGGCGTACTTGTCTTGTCGCAAGTGTGCGACCAGCTCGTCCTTCTGGCTGATGAGCGCTGCCATGTCTACCGGCCCCGCATCCACATCTAATCCTCGTCGCCTCGGACTCCTAATCCATGCGTCGCGGGCCACCTCGCGTGCGACGTGTCAGTGCGGCGGCACACTTGTCGGAGGCTCAGAAACGGAGGTCCGATGGCCAGTATCACCAAACGGCCGAACGGGCAGTGGCGCGCCCGGTACCGGGACGCAGCCGGGCAGGAGTGTCGACGTTCAGGTAATTCGGTTCTGGCGCACTTCCCGTGATCGGGTCATGCGGCGAGGAGTACCCGTTTGCGGAGTAGGTCGAGGTTGGCGCGACCGTACATCTGCCGCTTGAGGAACTTGATCTTGTTGACGGTTCCTTCGACCATGCCGGAGTTGTGGCTCGTGGTGAGGCCGTTGTAGACGGCGGCGTGATCGCGCCGCAGGCCGCTGGTGAAGGAGTGAAGGTGCGGGAGGTCGTCGGCCTCGACGGCCGTGATCCAGGTCTCGAGCCGCTCGCCGTGCAGCCCGGTGAGCATCTCGGCGAAGGCGGCCACGTGTGCGGCGGTGGCGTCCAGGTGCCGGCTGCGGGCTCGAACCTGCTTGAACTTCAGCTGTTCCTCCTGATCGAGGCGGTCGGGTCTTCGCATGATCCATCCGGTGACGTCCCGGACGGTGGGTGCGGCCGGGTGCGGTTTCGGAGCCGGCCGGCCGGTGCGGAACTCGTGCAGGTAGCGACGCACGGTTTGCTCGCTGCCGCGGTAGCCCTGCACGGTGATCTCTTCGGCGAGGCGCGCGGCGTCGGTGCAGCCCTGGGTCCATCGTTGGTGCAGGTAGGCCTTGAACTCATCGAGCAGGCTGGCCCGCTGGAGCGTCTTGATCAGCAGCTCGTCCAAGCCGGTGGCGTGGGCGAAGCGACGCACCGTGGCCACGTCCAGATCAAGGGTGCGAGCGATCGAGGACAGCGACACGCCACGCGAGTACAGCTCCTGCACGGCGGCATAGCGAAGCTTGGTCCGGGTCACGATGGTCTTCTCCCCGATTGCCGCGGTCGGTGGTGCGACGTCGGGCGTTGGGTTTGGGTCGTCGTCCGGCGGGCCGTCGCCGATGGGTTCGGGTAGGTCGGCGCGGTGGCGCAGTACCGTCTTCTCCACGTGTTCGCCAAGGTTGTGCCAAAGGTGCCAGCGGTCCGCGACCTGGATGGCGTCCGGTGCACCCTGCCGGGCGCCCTCGGCGTAGGCACCGCCGCGGTCGCGGCAGATCACCTCAGTGCCGGGATGCTCGCGCAGCCAGTTGGCAAACGTCTCGGCCTGCCGATCGGCGAGCAGATCGATCGGTCGGTGGGTCTGCATATTCAGCACCACCGTTCCGTAGACGTGACCGCGGCGCAGCGCGAAGTCGTCCACCCCCAACGTCGAGACGGTACCGACCTGCGGATCAGGCAGCGCCCGCACCAGACGCAGGATCGTCGATCGATTCGCCGCGATGCCGAGATGCCCGGCAAGCCGCGCCCCGGCACGACCGGCGAGAGCCAGCCCGATTGCCTCCAGCATCCGGCGCAGCAGCACGCTGCGCCGAGCGTGCCTGGTGGTCAGTCCCTCCACCTGCTCGACGAAGGTGACTCGACCGCACTCGGTCGAATCGCAGAATAGCCGCCGCACCTGCAGCAGGATCGTGAGTGGCCGCCCACCGACGCCAGCGTCACCGAGCGTGCGTTCGTAGCGGCTGTGCACCCGCGCCGGCGCTGTCCCGCACCCTGGGCACGCCGCCGGACCGTCGCGGGTCGAGGCTCGGATGACCACGCCCCCGGCCTCACCGTCGATCTGCTCGATCACCACCCCGGTCAAGTGCGGCAGCAGAACCCGACAGCACTCGAAGTCACATGTCCAGCATGATCAACCCAAAAGCACCAGTCTCATCGGCAACACGCGCAACACCAGCATCACGGAAAGTGCGCCAGAACCAATTTCGGCGAGCGGCATCACGGTAACGTCCACCACGACCACCGCCCGCCCCGCAGGCTAGGGAGTTTCGGTGATCGAGACTGCGGAGGTTCCAAGATCGTCGGCAGCGGCGCTCCGTATCGCCCGCACGAATACCTGAGCGATAGTTGTCATCGTGCGCGGCATACCGGACGACCGTGCCATTTGATGGATGCGCAGGCCCGGCCACGACATTTTGCGGCGCTTCCGTTGGCACGCTGGACCTCGTTTCACGCCGAGGCTGTCGTCGAGCAGGCGCATGCCGGCCGACTCGCGTCGTCATGCACCGACACCGTGGCGGTAAGTGTCTACGGCAACTCGCCAGGCCCGAGCGCACAGGTAATCGGGTGGCGATCCCGTCCGCTATCGCGTGAGCCTGCAGTTTGGCGGGTCCATGCAGCTCGAAGTGACGGTCTCATCCCAGGGGCCGGCGGGGACCACGGCGTCAGCCTGCGTGCTTGGACTGACGTAGCGCCTCCACGTGACGGCACCTGCGCCGTGCGCACCGTTACCCAACGTCACTAGGCTAGGGCCCTGACCGAAGTTCCCGCGGACGCTGCGATGAGATGAGATGACCTGTACCCGCAGGCAGACCAGGTACGCAATGGATTCGGCGTGACCTGAGGGCCGGCCTGGTACGGCGGCACCTACTCGCTGCCGACGGAGAGCCGCAATTCTGAGCACCTCCACACGCGCCTTTGCACCCCTACATCCTCGCCATCCCTGGATCACGATCAGAAGTCGATGACCTCGAACGCCACGCCGAATGTGCAGCTCAGACGGGTGCCCACGACGCGAGCGGTGGACTCGAGAAACTCCTCGGGATCGGACATCGGCCCGGAGCCAAGACCCGCCAAGTATGCGGAATGCGCTTTGAGCGACTGAACGCCTGTGGCGAAGTCTTCGGTGACATCCACCCCATGCGTGGCCGCAGGTGACCCCGCCACAAGAACTGTGCGTACGCCCCTCCAGGGTGCGAGGCCGTGCGCTAGGAGGTCGCGAAACACCCAGCGGTTGGCCGCGTCTCGCACTCCGTCAACGACTGCGCGTCCTACCGCAATGTGATCAGCCTGATTCAGCACACCGGGGGCCCACGTATCGTGAAAGTTTCCTGTGATTACGACCTGGGGGCGGTGTTTGCGAACTGCAGCCGCGATGTCGCGGCGCATTGGCAGGCCGTACTCGAGCATACCGTCGTTGTAGCCGAGGAAGTCCACGACCTGAACGCCCACTATCGCGGCCGACGCAAGCTGCTCTTGCTCGCGTAACGGTCCGGCCTGCTCCGGAGCTAGTCCGTCGATCCCCGCCTCACCTCGCGTTACAAGGCAGTATGCGACGTTCTTGCCGTGGGACGTCCACTTGGCGATCGCAGCAGCGCACCCGTATTCGAGATCGTCGGGGTGGGCGACTATTGCAAGCGCGGCAGACCACCCTTCGTCAACTCGGGCGAGAGGTCCAGCAGTCATGACGTGAAGCGATGAAATCGTGGGCCCGAGCACGAGGGTCTTGACGGGCCGTTTCGGCCGTAAGTCGGGTTTCGAAGTGCTACGTTCTCGACGATGGCGCGACCGACCTCGATGGGGTCGTGATAGCCATAAGCCATATCGGCGGGCCAGATGCCAATGCTCGGTCGGACGAACCGGGTACCGCCGTCTGAGGTCCGGTCACGCGCCACCGCGCGATCGCTGTTCTGCCTGTCAAGTCTGGGCCGCCTCCCCGACATCGGCGACCGGAAATGGATCTGGTTGCGTGTTCGTGGAGGAGCTGCTGCAGGCTCCCATCTGCGGTATTCGTGGCATCCCAGCGAGTTGCTGTCTGCCTTCATGATCTGTGTCCGAGGGCGTTTTTCAGGTCGCCGAGGCCTTTGATGCGGGTTTGGAGGATGTCGCCAGACGTCAGGTATACCGGCGGCGTGCGGGCGTTGCCGACACCGCTTGGCGTGCCGGTGAGTAGGACGTCCCCTGCCCGTAGGGTCATTCCGCGGCTGAGTTCGGCGATCAGCCGCGGGATCGCGAACGCCATTTCCTTGGTCGATGCGTGTTGGACGAGCTCGCCGTTGAGTTCGCACTCGACGGTCATGTCGATGGGGTCGGAAATCTCGTCGGCGGTTGTGATCCACGGGCCGATGGGCATGGTGGCGTCCAGGCTCTTGCCTTTGAGCCATTGCCCCCCGTGGCTGCGCTGGAGATCGCGTTGTGAGATGTCGTTGGCTACGAAGTAGCCGAACACGTGCGCCAGGGCATCGGGTTCGGGGATAGACCGCCCGTCGTGTCCGATCACGAGGGCTAGCTCGGCTTCGTAGTCCCATTTCGCCGACAGGGTGGAGTCGAACGCGATGACGTCATGGGGTCCGATGACGGTGTCGGGTCCTTTCGTGAAGAAGGTGGGGTGTTCGGGCATCGATGGTGGTCCTTGGCCGTCGCGGCGACCGGCCGACTCGTGGAAGTGGTCTACGTAGTTCCATCCAGTACACAGAATGTCGCGGTTGAATCGCGTCAGGGGCGGCCCGATCTCTAGCGTCTCGATCGCTGTGTTCGGGATGTTGGCGGCGGCGGCGGACACTGTTTTCAGCGGAAGCAGTCCGCGTACGACGTCATCGACGGTGCCTAGCGCTGTCGGCAGCACTCGTACCGTCTGCTGGTCAGCGGAGACGACGCCGATGACGGCGTGATCGGCGGCGCGGATCGATGCGAGCCTCATTCGGCCACGATGGCGATGGCGTTGATTTCGATGAGGTAGTCCTTGTTTGCGAGTTTGGACACCTCGACCATTGTTGAGGCGGGGGGATCGCTGGCGAAGTATTCTTGGCGCACGACATGGATCTTCGCGAAATCCTCGATGTTGCGGACATAGACGTCGACGCGGGCGATGTCATCTAGGGTGCCTGCGGCGGCTTCGACCGCTGCGCGCAGGTTTCGGCAGACCTGATGCGTCTGTGCAGTGATGTCACCAATACCGGTGATCGTTCCGTCCACATTGCGTGCGGTCATGCCGGAGATGAAGACCAGCCGGCCCGCTCCGGGCGCAGTGGTGGCCTGGGCGAAGTGGCCGTTTGGTGCAGCGAGCAGTGGCGAACTCAGTTGGGATTTGGGCATGTCTTCTCCTACTAGCGGGCGTCTGCGGGCGAGCTGTACCAGTCGGGTTGGCTTGGGTAGTGGGGGCCGTCGTAGAACTCCAGCAGCACGGACTCCTCCTCGGCGCGGGTGGGACCGTGCAGGCTGCCCCGCGGGTTCCAGTAGAACGACCCCGGGGTCAGGGTGAATGCAGTTGGCACGTACAGGTAGCGCCCCTGCAGGCAGTACATGAACTGGTTGGAGGCGTGTGCGTGCCGTGAGGGGATGCCGGAGCCTTTCGCGAACCGGACGAGGGAGATCGATGCGCCGGTGTCTTCGTTGCGCCACAGTGCTTTGTGGCTGAGCCCGGCCAGGCTCTTGGTGGCCCATTCGAGTTCGCCGGTGTGCAGAAGAATCTCCCGGAAGCGGTAGGCAGCGGTGCCGGTCGAATCCGCTGCTGTCTGTTCGCGGGAGCGATCGGCTGCCGTTCCGCCGTATCGAGCCGGATCGGACAGATTTGCTGCCCATTCTGATGCCTCGACCCCGCGGGGACACGGTGCGGCGGGAACGATCGGGACGTTGAGGTCAGTCACGCGGCTGGTCCTAGATAGCGCAGTTCGACCAGAAGGTGGGTCTGTTCGTGTGTGGAGGAGTTGGCGATGTCGGTGGCGCGATCGCCGATCAGGCGGACGCCACCGGTTGGGTCGTCGGCAAGTGGGGCCGGGTCCAACGGCAGCAGAACCTGGGGGTGCCCCGCCGGGGGCACGCTGATCGTCGCGGCCGGCGGTACGACGATCTGGCAGACGGCAGTGAGCTCGTTGGAAAGCACTGCGTCATCGGCTGGCACAGCTGTTGTAGCCGCCGCATCGAACGCACCGGCATCTGCGGCTCGGTTCTCCCCGAACGCCTTGAACTCGATCAACCTGTTGCGATAGTGACTATCTCCGATGTTGGTGAGCCGGTGCACGGGAGAGGTCGGGCGAAACACGGCTCCTCCTCGCGTTTCGTTGAGGAAGCGCGGCGCGCTGCCATCGAGCCAGTCCATGCGTCCCGCGGACGCTTGCAGGCACAGGACGAGGTAGGGGTTGTGGTGAAGGTGCCAAGGCTGAACCTCGCCGGGCGCCAGGCTGACCTCCCAAACTCGGACCTCGACGTCCTCAACGAGGACGACCTGACCGATCTCGGCGAGCACGATGTGTTCACCATCGGGCGCGGTGACGATTTGTCCTTTGGTCATTGGTGTACCTCCCGAGGGTTGCGGTCGCCTACTGGACCGTGAACGACCTTGCGGTAGAGGCGCACGGCCTCTGCGGCGGAGTTCTGGTTCCACGGCAGGATCGCGGCGACGTGGGCGTCGGGCCGAACGAGGACGAGGTGGTCTCCGCCGAATCCGAATCGGCGGCGCACCCGGTCGCCGGGGTCAAACAGGGCCTTCTCGCGCAGACCGGAGTCGTGGGGGGCGTCCCAGCGGCTCACGACTAGCTGGCGCAGTCCTCGGACGTGCGATGCGATCAAGGATGGGTGGCGGCGCGTGTCAGTGAAGTGCAGCGCGAGGAACGTGTCGTCGACGAGATCGTGGAGGTACACCGGGCCGGTCGGGGCGAACAGCGGTAGGTCCGGGACTCGGTCGCCGGCGCGGACCGCGCTAGGCTGGACGCCGGTGCGGACCATCGACCAGTCATCGGTGCCGTCCACGTCCAGGCTGACGCCGAGAAGTGAGCGGGTGAACGCGGTTCCCCAAGCACCGGTCGTGAGGTCGGTGGTGCCCCGTGATCGGCGTTCCATCACCGCTCGTGCCGCTTCGGCCATTTCGCCGGAGCCGCGCACGGCCACCGGCGCCTGCTCTTGCGCGTAGCCGTCCAGCAGCGATGGGTCGGCCCAGCCGCGTTGTACCCACGCGAGACGCCAGGGAAGATTGGATGCGTCCAGGACGCCGGTGTTCAGTCCGAGCGCCCACATGGGGGTGATCAGATGCGCGGCGTCGCCCATGAGATAGACGCGTCCAACATTCCAGGTGGTGGCAACGCGGTGGTGAACCTGGTAGACGTTGCTGCCGAGGACCGCCAGGTCGTCCACGTCGCCGATGAACCGTCGGGCGCGGGCGACGAGAGCTTCTTGATCGGGCTCGGGTTCGCCGGGTGGCAGCGGGTATAGGAATCGCCAGCAGTGCGGTTGGCGGATTAGGATCATCCACTCTGTGGGGTCACCGAAGTAGGCGAGGTAGGGGTAGTCGCGTGGGTTTGCGACATCCAGATCGCAGCGTATGTCGACGAGCATGTACCGCTCAGGGAGAGTCTTGCCTTCCACCGTGATGCCGAGTTGCTCGCGGACGCTCGAGCGACCGCCGTCGCAGCCGAGCAATCGCGACGCTTCGACCGATACCGCGCCATCGGGGCCGTCGAGCTCAAGCGTTACATGATCGCCGGCGTCGCGAAAGCTGCGCAGCCGGTGGCCCATGCGTAGCACGGCCGGGTCCTTGCGGTGCAGCGCGGCATGTAGCACAGGTTCCAATTCATGTTGGGGGATATTGATGACGAACGGAAATCGGGTGTCTTCGGTAAGTTGCCCCGTGAACACGCTGCCGGTGGAGCGGCCGGACGCGCGGTCGAGTTCGCCTATCTCATCGATGCGCAGTGCAGCTGACAGTACTTCCGGCAGCGCGCCGTATCGGTGCAGCACCTCCAGGGTGCGGGTGAGCACGGTGCCGGCCTTGGTCTCGTGGGAGGGCTGGTCGTGTGCCTCGAAGACGATGACGGGCACGCCGTAGTGGATCAGGCCGAGGGCGGTGATCAGACCGATCGGGCCAGCGCCGATGATCGCGACGGGGCGGGCAGGTTCATCCATCGCTCACTCCTTCGGGTAGGCGCGGTCGCGAGTGAGCGTCGAGCCGGTCATCGTCGCCGCGTCCGACAGCAGGAACAACAACGGCCCAGCGACATCTTCGGGAACCCCGATGCCTGTGGTGCGGCGCCAGAACTCGTACTCCGCACCGGGATTGGCTGCCCGGAATTGTGGGGTGTCGATCACTCCCGGATAGATGGTGTTGACCCGGACCCGATCGGGAGCGACTTCTGCGGCCAGCGACTTTGCGAAACTGACCAGAGCGCCCTTGCTGGCCGCGTACGCGGCGGCCTGGGCGCGGCCGTTCGTCGCCAATCCGGAGGCGAAGACGACGATGCTGCCGCTGCGGGCGGTCTTCATGCTCGGAATGACCGCTTGACAGCACCAAACGACGCCATCGAGGTTCACGTCCAATGTGCGCCGCCAGAGCTGCGGGTCGGTGTCGTCGACGTCTTGGCGCGGTTGGATCGCCGCGGCGCATACGAGTCCATCGATGCGACCGTGCCGGGCCAGAACGGTCTTTGTCGCAGCGAATACCGCATCGCGATCTGCGACATCGACCACATGGTGCTCCACCCGCGCTCCCGCCGGGCCGCTTCGGTCGTTGACGTCGAATACGACGGGGGTGCCCCCCGCGGCCGCGTACCTCTCGATCACGGCCGCGCCGATCCCGCTCGCACCGCCTGTCACGATTAGGACTTCTCCGGTGGCGTCAAACGCCGTCTTCACCCCTCACCCCCGAGCGAAGCGGAGTCGGTGACTTGGACGAGTCGGCAAGCGCCTGTTGTGGCGAGTTGACGGCCGCGTGCTGAGGACGTCCGCCGGACTCGATCAGCGTCTGGCCGCTGCTGAGATCGCGTCGATCCGCCGTCCGTTTCGGTGTGTCCGGCCACCACGCGTCCCGAGGTGCCCAGATCATGTATGGCGGGAACTTCGGCGCGTCGGCGGCGCGAGCTTGCGGTCGCGGTGGCGACCGTAGGGTCGGCGATCGGCGTGGTGGCGATCTGGCTCATTGGTCCCACCCGTCCGGGAGGCAGGCGCCGACCTCGGCGGCTGTGTTGGTGAGGGCTTCGCGAACTTCAACTGGGATCTGCAGGGGTAGGTTTGCGTGTTGTTGTTCGCGTTGTCCCGGCAGGTAGATGCGGTCGGTGCCGGGAGCGAGGTCAGAGGCCTCCACTTGGGCGATGACGGCCTCGACACGCCCTCCGAACTCGGTCGCGTCACTGAACAGCCCGGGATCGATCGCAATGAAGGTGTGCGCACAGTCATTAGGGATAGCAGTGTCGGCGTACAGGCCCGCGACTGCGGCACCGGAGGATCCGCCGCTGAGCGCTCCGGTGAGCAGGTCGAGCATGAGGGCGAGGCCATAGCCCTTTGGGCCTGCTATCGGCAACAGCATCCCGGCGATAGCGGCTTCGGCGTTCGTGGTGGGTCGGCCGGCTGGATCTGTGGCCCACGAGGAAGGAATGGGGCGTTCCTGCTGGGCGGCGAGGCGGATCTTGCCCAGCGCCGCCTCGGACATGGCCATGTCCAACACCAGCGGGGAACCGGATGGACGCGGGACCCCGATTGCCATTGGGTTGTTGCCGACGACCCGGGTCGCCCCGCCAGGCGCCGGCATCAGCGGTCGGGTGTTGGCTGCAGCGATACCGATGCAGCCTGCTCGGGTGGCGGCCTCGACGTAGCGGTAGGCCCCGCCGAAGTGGAAAGCGTGACGCACGGTCACGATACCGACTCCGAACTCGGCCGCCTTGCTGATCGCCATCGTCATGGCTTGGTCAGCGGTGAGCTGGCCGAGGGCGTGGTTGGCGTCGAGCACCGCGACGGCGTGGCTGTCGCGGATGACCTCCGCGGCGTCATGGGTGCTGACCGACCCGGCGCGTAACCGTGCGGTGTACATGGGGACCAGCAGCAGCCCGTGGGAGGCGATTCCGCGTCGGTCCGCGTCCAGAAGTGCCTCGGCGACGGTGCGCGCCGAGGGAGCGGAGACCCCGACTGCTTCGAAGATCCGTGATGCTATGGTCGCCGCGAGTTGCCCATCGGTGCTCGTGATCATCGACCGATCAACTCCCGGGCGTTGACGGTGGCGATGCCCGCTCGAGCTTCTGTCTCGAGATGCTCGATGGCTGTCCACGGATCGTCCAGACCCATCGGAAATGGCCAGTCGCTGCCCAGAACCATGCGGTTCTCACCGATCACGCGTCGCGCGAGGTCGACCGCCGCAGCCTCGTGGCAGAGGGAGTCCACCCAGAATCGACGCACCGCGTCCCGGGGTGCGAGCGCGGCCACTGTCACGCCGGGGCGGTTGGTGTCCACTCCGCGCTGCCAGCGGCCAGCCAGGGCGGCGACGGCACCGCCGCAATGCACCAGCAGGAATCGGATGCTCGGGAACCGTTCGAGGACTCCGCCGAAAACGAGCTGGGCTGCCGCGACTGTCGTCTCAAGGGGGTTGCCAAGCAGGTTGCTGAGGTAGTGCGGGCGCAGTCGCTTGTCGGGCGTCTGGCCAGGATGCAGCATGACGAAGGCGTCCAGGCCGTTCAGCGCGGCCCACAGCGGTTCCAGCTCGCGGTCATCGAGTGCGAGCGATCCGCCGCCGGCGCACGCTACCCACCCCACAAACCGGTCGTCAGAAGCCCGACTGTGCAACTCCGCCAGCGCGATGTCAGGTTCGTTGAACGGAAGATAGGCCAGCGGAAGCAGGACGCGATGGTCGGCGACAGCCTCCAACAGACCATTGTTGACAGCGGAAGTCCATGACCCGGTCGGTCCGCCACTAAGGTGCTGTCCGAAGAACGGCGGCGGGATGGATACGACCGCCCGATCCAGACCCACCGTCTGCAGATGTTCTGCCAGCTGGGTCGGGTGATATAACGCGAGCGGTCGTACAGCGTTTCCGTTGACGCGCGCGGTGCCCGCCTCGGTCCGGTCCACGAGCGACTCTGGCAGGACCGGAGCTAGATGAGTGTGCAGATCTGTCGATGGGCCGGTCATCGGGTCGCTCCGGCACCGGCCGGCGAAAGTTCAGCGAGATCGCGTCGCGCGACCGCCGCTGTCGCTGGGGCGACGATCCGCGCGAGTCGTGTCGGCGGCCCGCCCGGCCTCGTGAAGCGACACGCAGAAGACATGAAGCGCGGCCTGGCTAGGACGCAACGGCTTCGACGAGTGCGGCATCTAAGGTGATCTCGACGCCGCTGAGCGCGACCGAGACGGGGCAGTTCTCCTTGGCCAGTTGCGCCAGCTCTTGGAATTCCTGCTCGTTGATTCCTGGAACACTTGCCTGCGTGGCCAGTTCGATGGTTGGTATGCGAAACCCGGCCGGGGTCGCGGTCAGATGAACCGTTGCTGTTGTGACCAGGCCCTGCGGCGTGTACCCGGCTTGGGTGAGCCGAGAGGATAGCGCCATCGTGAAGCAGCCCGCGTGGGCCGCCCCGATGAGCTCCTCGGGATTGGTTCCACTCCCGTCATTACGGCCCTTAAACGAATACGGTCCGCTGAAGGTCTTGCTGCCCAACGCAAGTGTGCCCTGTCCGGTTTCGACCGGTCCGCTCCACTGGGCTTCGGCGTGACGCTTCACGTGGACTCCTCCATAGATTTTATGGTGATGGCCAGGCGGCCGATGGTGCTGTTTCGAAGGCACTGGACGTGGTGCGCGACGTGCGCGAGCGGGGCGGTCACATAGTCGAAGGTGAGTTCCGAGGCGGCTATGCGAGCCAGCAGTTCATCGGCAGCACCGTCCAACTTCGACGCCCAACGGATGAGGTTCATCGGCAACAGCCGCACGTCTGCGGCAAGCAGCACCGGTAGATTCAGGGTGACCTCGGTGCCCGCGGCGTATCCCACCAACACCGCTCGGCCCCCCGGCCGCATGCTCGCCACCAAGTCAGCCAGCTGTTGGCCACCGGACATATCAACAAGCAGATCCGTGCGATCCGCCGCACGCAAGGACTCGGGGCCCCAGCGCGGCTCGGCTGCAGGAAGGACCTGTGCCGCGTGTTCCCGGTCGGCTTCAATGCCCAGGATCCTGGCGGCCCCGCCTGCCGCGGCGAGCTGAACCACCATCCGTCCCACCGCGCCAGCCGCACCGGCAACCGCGACCGTTTCCCCCGGTTGCAACCGCCCGATCAACGTCACAGCCGCGTAAGCAGTCGCGCAGGGAGAGAAAAAGGTAGCGGCCGTGCAATAGTCCACATTCGCCGCGATCGGGTACAGGGCCTCGTCGGGAACACTGATGCGCTCGGCGCAGGTGCCATCGCGGCCTGTCCCGACGCCGCCGCCGCGGATCCGCACCCGAGTCCCCGCTGGGTAGGACTCAGATTCGAGCACCATTCCGGCGCCATCTACGCCCATGATGTACGGCAGTGGCGGGAGTTGGGCGAAGGTGCCGGCGGCAACTGCGATGTCCAGCCGGGCAAGCGCGGCGGCCGCCACCGCAACAAGGCTGTGGCCCGGCTGTCGGACCGGTTGGGGGATCTCGTCGAGCTGCGGCGGGGCGCCCCAGGCGTGAATTCGAGCAGCGATCACCAGCGTGCCCCCTTCTGCCTTCGTCGACGCCATGGTTTCGAGTGGCCGGACAAGCCTTCAGCGAGGCTTGGCATCTCGCTTGGCAACAACCTAAGATAGAGAAGGACACTCTGTCAACAGAGTTGGCAACTTGCGATGAAAGAAGGCAGAACGTGGTGCGATACGAGATCGAGGCCAAACGCACGGCACTGCTTGTGATCGACATGACGAACGACTTTGTCGGCCCGCAAGCGCCGTACGACGTGCCGGCGGGCCGCGAGATGATTCCACGGTTGACCTCGTTGGTGAAGGTCTGCCGCGCCAATCAGGTCCTAGTAACTTTTACGACCCAGTCGCACCGCGCGGACGGATCAGACATGGGGCGGGTGCGCGAGTTTCATCCCCTCACCTGCGAGGGCGCAGCGCTTCGCGACGGGACGGCGGGCACCCAGCTTCATCCCGCATTCGAGCGTAGGACTGAAGAACCATTGATCATCAAGCGTCGATACAGCGCCTTCTTCAACACCGACCTCGATCTAATCCTGCGAAGCGGCGGCATCGACACGCTTATCGTCGGGGGGGTCGCCACGACGATGTGCTGCGAGTCCACTGTAAGAGATGCGTTCTTTCGCGACTATCGCGTCATCTTTCTCAGCGACGGTAACGCCACCCACGACCTGCCCGACCAAGGGTGGGGACCGCTGTTGGCTGTCGACGCGCAACGGCACGTCATGACGATCATCGCGTTTGGATTCGGCGAAGTGGCGACCGTTGCCGAGGTAGGCGCCCGAATCGCGGCGCCAGGTAACGTATCGCGTCATGGCGCAAAGGCTCTCCATGCTCACGTCTGAGAACACGACGGCTGACCCAGAGCTGTTGCGGCTCGCCGCCCGTATCCGTCGCCTGCGAGAGGAACGAGGACAGACTATGGACGACCTAGCCGAGGCCTCCGGCCTGTCCAAGGCGTATCTGTCTCGCATCGAGTCAGCTGACCGCCAGCCTTCAGTTGGCGCAATGTTCGCTGTCGCCCGCGCCTGGGGCATTTCCTCAGCCACCCTGTTCGAGGAGGAACGCGAACGTGGCACCGTACGTGTGCTGCGAGAGGCCTCCGTCGACTGGAAAGGGGACGCGAGCGGTGTCGGCCTTATCCGCGTCGGCAGCGGCATGATCGAAGGCACCTATTCCGAGCGGACGCGCGACGACGGGCACGGCGGTATCAACCCCGAGGAGATGGTGGGCGCCGCCGAGGCTGGCTGCTTCACCATGAAACTGGCAGGGCTGCTGACCCATGCCGGTTTCCCTCCAGTGAGAATCAGCACTCAAGCGAGCCTGCGCGGTGAGCACGCCCCGGATGGCTTCCGGATTACCCGAATCGAGTTGCGGACGACCACAGTCGCTCCGGGACTATCCGAGGCCGCGCTCAAAGAACATGCCAGCCGCGCCAAGCGCACCTGCACGGTGTCGCGCGCACTCACCGGCCTCGACATCATCGTCGAAGCCACGCTTGGCGAATAGGCCCGACGAGTTGGCAACAGGGCTGGCAACATTCGGGTTGGTCAGGCTAGATTCGATGCATGACAGTCCCGACCACTACAGCGGACAGCGCGCCACCACTGCTGAAGAGTCAGACGATTCCTGCATTGCTGCTGGCGCAAGCTGCACGTTATCCCGGCTTGGAACTGCTAGTCAGCGGGGATGGAACCCGTAGCTACCGAGAGCTGTGCGATGCGGTGTCGCGACGTGCCACGCGGTTGACTGCGGGCGGTGTCGCGCCGGGCGACCACGTCGCGATCTTGTGTCGCAACGGCGCGGAGCTGCTCGAATGGATCCTCGCGAGCGTGTGGTGCGGGGCGGTAGTCATACCGATTAACACCGCCGTCCGAGGACGGCAACTCGAGCACGTCTTGAGCGACTCCGAGGCCTCAGGGTTGATCTTTGATGACGAGTTTGCGCCCTCTCTATCGGTAGTCCAGCATCCGTTGCCAGTCTTGCGGCTAATCGTGCGCACGGGCCCGCGCGGACACTCCGCCGGTCATCTAGAGGACAGAGTGACTGTCTTGCCGCCAGCTCGACGCGACGGAATGCCACCAGCCGAGGCGAGCGGCTCCGACATCGCCGCGATCCTCTATACCTCCGGCACCACGGGCCCCTCGAAGGGCGTGTGTTGTCCACACTCACAGCTGTATTGGCTCGCTCGTCTGACTGCGGAAGCACTAGATGTGCGGCCTGGTGACCGATTGTTCACCTGCCTTCCCTTGTTTCACATCAATGCTCTGACGGCCTTCCTACAAGCTGTCATTACTGGTAGCACGTTCATTGCCGCCGAACGCTTCTCGGCTTCGCGCTTCTGGGCGGACGCGTCCCGCAATGGTGCGACGATCACCTACC
The DNA here is from genome assembly GCA_003244245.1 of Pseudonocardiales bacterium. Taxonomy (GTDB): domain Bacteria; phylum Actinomycetota; class Actinomycetes; order Mycobacteriales; family Pseudonocardiaceae. Next base: position 49,131 of record QHBY01000538.1, on the reverse strand, counting down.
TGCTCGGCGCGATGGTTTCGATCCTCGCCGGTCGACAGAGCAATGCAAGCGAGCGCGATCATTGTGTTCGAGTGGCCCTTGCACCAGCCGTACCCGCAGATCTCGTTGCCCCTTTTCGCCAGCGCTTCGGAGTGCAACTTGTCGAGGCATACGCATCGACTGAGTCCAATCTGGCTGTCGGTGCGCCGGCCACGGACCAGCGGCCGGGACTGATGGGTAGCGTCAATGACGGATTTCACGTACGGGTGGTCGACGACGATGACGTCGAAGTGCCGGATGGCGCCGCCGGCGAGCTTGTCATTCGAAGCGATATTCCGCATGCTCTGGCGGCGGGTTATTGGCGACGTCCTGAACAGACCCTTGCCGCCTGGCGTAACCTCTGGTTGCACACTGGAGACCGGGTGGTGAGAATGCCGGATGGCTGGTTTCAATTCTTGGACCGCATAAACGACTCCATTCGCCGTCGCGGGGAAAACATCTCCTCCTTCGAAGTCGAGCAGGTCCTGCTCGACTACCCCGCCGTCAGCGCTGTTGCGGCATACGCCGTGCCCTCGGCACTCGGTGAGGATGAGGTCATGGCATCGATCGTCGTAGCGGACCCGGCGACGTTCGACGTGTTAGATCTGATGCGCCATTGCGAGCCGCGGCTCGCCTACTTCGCGATTCCCCGCTATGTAGACGTGATCACGAGCTTGCCGTTGACTGCCAACGGGAAGGTCCAGAAATATCTTCTGCGGGAGCGCGGGGCAACCGCGACAACGTGGGATCGGGAGCAGGTCGGCTTCATCGTGAACCGCAACGCCCACGCGACAGCCCCGGTAGCGGGACAGGCCGACTAGCGTCGGAATCCGGCGCAGCTGGTACTCAAGTCGCAGGGATGGGCATGCGGGCCAACAGAGAGGGTGCCACGAGAACGTACGCGTTGAGGAATCCGCCAGATACAAGATCACCGGCGGCGACCCGGCCTGCCAACTGTGGCTGAGGACTTCACCAGTGCGAGAGTCCCAGAAGCTGCTGATCGGTTCAGTCGTGGTTGCACCGCTAGCACATCCAGATGTTGATCCTAGGCCTTCACGCCCACCGCGGATATCCCGCCGCGCCCGTCGTCACGAAGCTCCACGGCTTGTCCGGGCTGCGCCGTACCGACGAGCCGGGCGATGATCACCGGGCCAGCGTCACACTTGATCGTTGAGATGTGTGTTCCATGTGCTCCTGCCGTGACTTCGGTGACAGTGCCACGCTCTAGGGACCGCGGTTGCGATTGGGCACAGCCGCACATCGCACATAGAAGCCTCGCCGGGTAGTGCACCCGGTGACAGCGTGCGCACACGCCCGCGCTCGGATGGCGGATCATCTGATCCGTTCCAACACTGCTGCGTTGTGGCATGCGCCATGGCGGTAGAGGGTCATGCCGTAACCCGTGACCAGAGCCAGGCGTGGGTGCAGCTGGCGACCTGGTGCCCGGCCGGTGAGTTGCCCGATCGCCTCGACGAGACCGTGCATTCCTCCGGCCGCGCCCGCCTGTCCGGCGGACAGTTGCCCACCGGAGGTGTTCAACGGCCATTGTCGTTCGAGCAGTCGCTGGTGGAGGAACCGGCCCAGGTCGTCCTCCACCAGCCCGAGCGCTGCGGCCTGCACGGCGACCATGACTGGGTAGTCGTCATACAGGTAGGCGGCGTCGAGGTCGGCCGGCGTCACCTCGGCCGTGCGCCAGAGATCTGCGGCGATACTGTCGAACCCGGTAACCAGACCATCGCCTTGCTGATCATCGAAGTTGTGGCAGGCCTTTAGCGCCCGGATCCGCACACCGGGGAGGTTGAGTGCCCGGGCCCGTTCGGTCGTGGTCACGATGATCGCGTCCGCGCCCGAGACCACGGGCACACAGTCGTAGCGGTTCAGCGGTGCGGCGACCGTCGGGGCGGCGAGGTACTCCGCCAGGTCCAGCGGTGTTTGGTATACCGCGCCGGGGTTGGCATGTGCCCAGCGTCGCTGGGCTAGTGGGATGCAGGCGTAGTCCTCGCGGGTGAGCCCGTGGGTTCGGGCGTGACGGGCGGTGAGCATCGCGAACAGCGCGTTCGGTCCGCCGTGATCCACAGGTACCAGATGATCGCGGGTGGCCAGGTTGTAGGTCGCGTTCAGGTGTGCCAGCTCGGCCCGACCGATGCGGTCTCCAGAGGCGATGACGATCAGTTCGGCATCGCCACAGCCGATCGCCTGCGCGGCGTGCTGCAGCATGTTCAGTCCACTGGCGCCGCCGTTGGTGTCCTCCATGAGCCAGCGTAGGACGAATCCAAGTCGCCAGGCCAGGTCGATGGCGTGATCGGGACTGATGGTGAAAGACGCGACCGCGAATCCATCGACATCGCGGGTGCGCAGACCCGCGGAGGTGAGGACTTGCTCGACCGCCCGGGCGATCAAGGACGCTGAGGTGACATCGGCTTCTGGGTGCCGTGTGTAGCGGGCTTCGCTGGCCGCGGCAATCACCGCCTCGGTGCTCATGCCGTCGCCGCTCGGCGCAGTCCTCGGGTGAGGGTGAACCCGCCGAAGACGCCCTCAAGATGCTGTGCCGCCGCCAGGACCATGTCTTCTCGAAACGGTGCCGCGATGATCTGGACCCCGATGGGTAACCCCGATTCGGTGGCTACCGGCACGGTTGCCGCCGGCAGACCGGCCAAGGCGATCACGTGAACGTAGTGAAAGGCCGAGTAGTCCGACGGTCCGGATCCGTTTCTGTCGCCGGGTGCTTCGCCGTGGCGCGGTGCCGGACCCGCGACCACGGGGCTGAGCAGCAGGTCGTAACGCTCGGCGAGTGCTCGCATACGCGACCGAAGGGCGAAAATCCGGCGTTGCACGGTGAAGATCTCGCTCGCCGTGGGCGGCGATGCGTCCAACTGGGTTAGCAGCGCGCTGAACTGGGGATGGTGCGGGCGTGGCGTCGTGCCGAGACGCTCGAGCAGGTGAGCTCCGCCGTCGGCGGCAAGGGCGGCGAAGAACAGCTCATTCGCGGCGGGTTCGCAGGGGGCCGCGATCTCCTCGACGGACCAACCTGGGCGGTCGAAGGCTGCCGCGGCGGTGCGGATGGCGGCCTGCGTGGGCCCGGTGGTATGCGGAACGGTCGGATCGCATGTCCAAAAACCTATCCGCAGGGTACGTGGGCATCGGAGCTGACCGAGTTCTGGTGGCGGCATCGGCGGGGCGTAGGGATCGATGCCGTCGGATCCGCAGATCACCCGGAGCAGGAGCGCGGCGTCGGCTACGGTGCGGGCGATCGGCCCGACGCATGATAGATCCATCATGCCGGTGGCCCGGGTCGGTGGCTGCTGCCCGGTTTCCGGCGTGCGGCCGACCGTCGGCCGCAGTCCGATCAGTCCGCAGTAGTGCGCCGGCACCCGGATGGACCCGCCCCCGTCCGTGCCGACGCCTACCGGGGAGGCGTCGGCACCGAGCAGGGCAGTCTCCCCGCCGCTGGATCCGCCCGGTGTCCGCGCCGGATCGATCGGATGATTCGTGCGGCCCGTCGCGGCGTTGTCCGTTTCGTAGGAGGAGGACGCTTCAGGAACGTTGGTCTTGGCCAGCACGATCGCACCCGCCGCCCGCAATCGGCGCACGACTGTGGCGTCGGTGCCGGCCGCGGCGAATGCGCCGGCACTGCCCGCGGCGGTGGGATAGCCGGCGACATCCAGGTTGTCCTTCACGGTGACCGGCAGCCCCAGCAACGACATGGGTTGGCCTTCGTGCCGGAATCGGTCCGTTTCACTCGCCTCGGCAAGAACACGGTCGGGGTCTACGACAACGACCGCGTTAAGCAGGGCCGCACCGTCGAGGAGCCGAAGGTAGTGTTCGGCGAGTTCGCGAGCGGACAACTCTCGAGCATCCAGGCGGCGGAGCCATTCGACCGCGCTCGGCTCGGCACCCATTGTCACAGCCGGCCGGGGCCGCGGATTAGAGGTGTCGGGTGTGTGTCCGGATCGGGTCGGTGACGGCGCAGCGGGGAGTCTCCGCGTTGGGCCCATTCTATGAGTACAGCGACAATCAAGATGGCGCCGGTGATGACCTGTTGCCAGAAACTTTGTACACCTGCAACGGCGAGCCCGTTCTGGAGGGTCGCTAGGAAGATGACGGCGACGGCGGTGCCTCCGACGCCGCCGACACCGCCGGCAAAGCTCGTCCCACCTAACAGGACCGCCGCGGTCGCGTCGAAGATGATGGTCTGGCCGATGCCTGGGCTGACTGCTCCGACACGTGCGGTCTCGAGCACCCCTCCGAGCGCCGCGAGCGCACCGGCGATCGCGTAGACCGCGACGATGGTGGAGGGGACACGCACTCCCGAGAGCCGGGCGGCGACGTGGTTGCCTCCCACGGCGTAGACATCCCGACCGAAGTACGTTCCTGACAAAATCCACAACGCGACCACGAATGTCGCGGCCATGATCCAAACCGGAATCGGCAGACCGGCCAGGTGGGAAAAGGCGATCCTGTCCAGCAGCGAGGAACTGATGCCGCGGGTCTTGGTGTTGGTGATCAGGTTCACCAGGCCGCGATACAGGGTGAGCGTGCCGAGCGTGACGATGAGAAACGAGAGCCCGAGGCGCCCGATGAGCACTCCGTTCACCAGGCCACCGAGGCAGGCCCCGACGACGACGGTGACCGGGATCGACAGTGCAGCCGGCAGATGCAGATCAAGATTGCAGAGTCCGAATACGACACCGGACAGTGCCAGTAGCGAGCCGAGTGACAGATCGAATCCTCCGGTGAGCATGACGAAGGTCAGCCCGATCGACACGACCCAGAGTATGGACGCACTCGTCAGGAGCGCCTCGACGTTGCTGTGCGTGAAGAAGCGCGGTTGGCTGAGGGAAAAGAACGAGAACACCGAGATCAGCAGAATCAGGACCACGAGAAAGCGTGTGCCGCCGGTGGCCTGGCGAACCAGGCGCGTCGCGGTCGACTGTCGAGGCGAATGCACGCCAGGACGTGGCTTGCTCTGCTCTGTCATCAGTGTCCCCCTACGCAGTAGCTGGTGATTAGTGCCTCGCTGGCGTCGGCGCGATCGATCTGCGCGGCGACGCGCCCTCGGTACATGACCACGATCCGGTCGCACAGCAGTAGCAGCTCACTCGTCTCCGAGGAACTGACCAGGATGCCCGTGCCGTCGGTCGTGACCTGCTGGAGTAGGCGGTAGATGTCGGCCTTGGCGCCAACATCCACTCCCCGTGTGGGCTCGTCCAGCAGTAGGAGTACAGGCGTGGTGAGCAGGCATTTCGCGATCACCACCTTCTGCTGGTTGCCGCCGCTGAGCTGGCTGACCGGGGCTTCGATTGACGAGCATTTGATCAGAAATTCCCGTTCCGCCGTGGTCCCGAGCGCACGCTCACGTATCTTGTTGACCCGCCCGAGGGGATGTCGCCCGGCGTGACGGGCCATGAGCAGGTTCGCGCGCACGCTCATACTCAGCACGAGGCCGCGTAGTTTTCTCTCACTTGGTACGTAGGCCAGGCCGTGCCGCGCCGCGCGGACGGGACTGCGCCGTGTGTAGTGCCGTCCGGCTACCTCCACGTCGCCGCACCCGCCTTGTCGGGCGCCAAAGATGGCATCGAGCAGCTCGCTGCGTCCCGAACCCACCAGGCCGGCCAAGCCCACGATCTCGCCCCTGCCGACGGTGAGGCTGACATCGTGGATCGAGCCCGGGACCGAGAGACTTTGGATCCGCAGCGCGGACTCCGAACGTGGAACTCCCGGCGGCGAAGGTGACAGCTCCTCAAGTTCATGTCCGACCATCGCGTGGATGAGTTGGCGCTGGTCGAATTCGCCCCGGGCGCCGGCGGCGACGACGAGTCCGTCTCGAAGCACGGTGAGGTGATCGACGACCTCGAGTACTTCCTCCAGTCGATGGGAGACGAAGATGATTGCCGCTCCACTTTGTCGCAGTGCACGCATCGCCTGCAGTAAGGCGGCTGATTCTTCCTCGGGAAGTAAGCTGGTCGGTTCGTCGAGGATCAAGATTCGAACCTGCCCGCTGATGGCCCGGGCGATCTCGACCATCTGTTGCAGGTCTGGGGAGAGTGAACCGACGGGCCGTCGGACGTCCAGGTCTACCCCGAGCCGTTCCAGCACACCGTGCGCCAGGAGCATGGTGGCGCGCCAGTCGACTCTGCCCCGGCGGCGGGGTTTGACGTGTCCCAGCAGGATGTTTTCGGCCACCGACAGCGCCGGCACGAGCGTGGTCTCCTGGGTGACTGTGGCGATGCCGGCCGAGACAGCCTGGGCGGGGTCGGAGAATCGGACCGGCGCGCCGTCGAGCTGCAGGCGACCGGCGTCTGGTTCAACCTGCCCGCTGATGATCTTCAGCAGGGTGCTCTTGCCGGATCCGTTCTCGCCCGCCAGTCCGAGGATCTGCCCGGCGTGCAGCGAAAGGTCCACCCCGCGCAGGGCTCGGGCCCCCCCGTAGGACTTGTGGATCCCGTGGACGGCGAGCAGCGGGCAATCGGTCGCAGGCTCCATGCTCGCGCCTCCACGGCAGCTGATCGGTGGGTGGGGCAGTGTCAGGAGCTGTGGGCCAATTCCTGGCTCCAGGTCGAGGTTGTGTTCACATTGTGTGCGTCGATGTACATCGGCGGGCCGATCTTGGCCGTCTTGGCGATCGCGATGCCTTGCTTGACGTCGTACAGACCCCACAGGCCGAAACGTCCCAGACCGACCGCGTCGATGCGGACCGTGCCCTCAAGCTTGCCCTGCTTGACCGCGTCCAGGCCGTCGGTGCCGCCGTTCGCGCCGACGATGGGCATGCTCTTGTTCTGCTGGCGATCGGCGGCTGCTGCCCCGATGCCGGACGGGTCGTTATAGGGGAGCAAGCCTTGGATGGTGCTGTAGCGGGCAAGCACACCGGTCATCGCTGTCTCGCCCCCGGTGACGTCGTCGGTAGCGTTGTCCACACCTCCGACAACCTTGATGCCGAACTTGCTGGACCACTCGCGCTGGAAAACGAGATACTGCTGGATCACGGGGCTCGGGATGCTGCTGGTGATCTGCGCGACCCGCTGACCTGGCTTCACGAAGCGCGCAAGTCCTTTCACCTGCAGATATGCCTGCTCATCACGCCGCTCCCATAGTTGGCTGGTGAGCGCGCCTATGTCGGTCGTGCTCTGGGAGTTTGCTTCAACTCCTATGACCGGAATCCCCGCGGCCGCTGCCTGCCGCACCAACGGCTCCACCGCCTTCGGGTCCACCGCGAAAAGGAAAATGCCGTCGACCTTCTGGGCGAGTGCTTGCTGAAATTGGCTGACCTGAACGTCGGGATCGAATTTGGCGTCGTACACGGTGACGGACCCGCCGAGCGATTTGGCAGTAGCCTGCGCCGCGTCGCCGACTGCGGCGATGAATTCATTTGAGCTGGCGGGCTCCAGGTAGGCAATCCGTAGCTTTCCTGCCCGGGGCTTTGGGTAGCCCACGGGTGCGGTCTGTTCCAGAGTGCCGGCGAACACGACGTCTCGCGCCGGCGCCGACCCGGAGGGTCTCACGGTGCGCGTGCCCGAGCTACACCCGGCTTGGGAGAACACCAGCAAGGACGCAACCGCCGCAGCGGCGCAGGCGTGGAGCGGACGCATCGGGACTCCAACTGTCGATGACGCGGGGCCGTATGGCCTGGGCGTCGCTACCGTAGACAGACACGACGACGCCTGTCAACGCGCGTGGCAACTTTGTTGCCAAACATGTTGACTGCTTACGGTGAGGCGGCCTACGATCACGCAATGTCGACGCTGGGTCCCTTGGATGTGGACCGGACATTCGTGCGGGCGATGAACGACGGAGACGTCGAAACGATCATGTCTTTGTATCGCGAGGAGACGATTTTCGTTCAGGAACCGGGCTCTGACCCGGCGCGTGGTCTTGCCACTCTCCGGGAAATTACCGAGCGGTTTCTCGCCTACAACCCGACCCTGACGGTGCAGCTAAAGCAGTTCGTTCAGGCTGGCGATATCGCCTTGGTGTCGGTTCGATGGTCGCTCGCGGGTACAGACGCAGACGGTGCAGCCGTTTTGATCGAAGGAACGGATGCCAACGTTCTCCGGCAAACTGCCAGCGGAACGTGGTTCACGCTAATCGACAACCCTTTCCATGAGGAATACCTGGACCTATGATCGTCGCCACCCCGCACTGCGCGTGACTGTCTGAGGGGTGTGATGGACTTTGCGGCAGTCCGTCACGGCATCGCGCGACATTAGGGTGCCAGTCCGGCCGCGGGACGCGGTTATGTCGGCGCCCCGAGCGGGACGATTCACCCGCTGGACTGTGCACCTTGACTTGCTTGCATCGCATTGCGGCTGGTTAGTTCGGCCCCGGCGAGGCTCGCGACAATTTCGCCGTTGCGGAAGACAAGGAGCCGGTCGACGGCATCGACAAGTTCGTCGATGTCCGAACCCGCATAAATTGCGGCAACCCCGGCGTCGGCTTGTCGGCGGATGGCCGCAACCAGTCCCTCACGTGCAACAACATCAACACCCTGCGTCGGTTCAAGCAGTAGTAGCATCCGGGGCTGGCATTCGAGCCAGCGGGCGAGCAGGACTTTCTGCTGATTGCCACCGCTCAACTCGGCCAGCGGCTGTTGGGGCTGGCCGATGACCCCAAAGTTCGCCATGATCGTGCTGGTGTGCGCGGCCTCACGACGGAGCGAGAGCCCGCGGCGTGTGCAATGCCTTCCCAGGCTCACCAGGGTGAGGTTCTCGATGATGCTGGCGCTGCCGATCGCGCTATTGCGTGCGCGGTCCGGCGGCAGGTAGGCGATCTTGAGCAGACGTGCTTTTCTCGGCCGCTGCTCGCGCAAGTCGACGGTGTCGGCCCCGAGCTGCAAGTGGCCCCGAATCGCTCGCTGGTCGCCGAACAGGAGCCTGGGAACTTCCTCCCAGCCGGACCCGATCAGACCGGTCAGCCCGAGCACCTCTCCCTGATTTACCTCGAAGTCGATGTCGCGCACGCGAGGCGAGCAGAGGCGAGCCACGCTCGCGAGTCGTGTACCGGCCGCCCGTTCTCGGTTTGGCTCGCGCACGCTCACCGAACTGCGATTGTCGATCGCGGAGACCAACTGGGTCCGCGACACGGTGCTGGTCGTGTCGTCCAGCACGACGGTTCCGTTGCGCAGTACAGTGACCTGATCGGTGTGTCGTTCGACCTCTCCCATGCGATGGGTCACGAACAGCACGGAGACGCCGGTTTCCGTTGCCCGGCGCAGCGCGGCGAACAGCCGGGCCACCCCGTCCGCTGCCAAGTAGGGCGTCGGTTCATCGAGAACCAAGATGCCCCGCCCGGGCAGGTGGTGACCGCTCAGCGCACGGGTGATCGCGACGAGCGCCTTGTCCGCCGGTTCCAGTGCCGCGACCGGAAGCAGGGGATCTAGGTGTCCGACGCCGAAGGACAGGAGATCGTCGCGTACCCGCTCGCGTTCGACGCGCCAGCGCACACGTAACGGGGTTCCGGAGAATCGTCCGATGCACAGGTTCTCCAGGATCGTGGCGCCCTCGATCAGCCCGAGTTCTTGGTGAACGAAGAAAATTCCGCGCTTGGCTGCTTCGGCTGCCGCCAAGGGCAGCGGCAATGGCAGGCCGTCCATGGCGGCCTCCCCGCCGTCATCCGGGGTATAGAAACCGGCGAGGATCTTGATCAGGGTGGACTTGCCCGAGCCGTTGTGGCCAAGCAGTGCGTGCACCTTACCGGGGGTGATCGCCAGTGATACCCGGTCGAGCGCCTTACGGTCGCCGAACGTCTTGGAGATGCCGGTCAATGCCAGGCGCGGGACGAGCTGGTCGGATGGGTGCACCCGCATAGTCGGCTCGCCCAGCGCCTGGGTCACTTCAGCGACCACAACGACCGGTACTTCGTCTGGTAGTCGACGCCCGGGTACCAACTGTCGGGCTTGCCAGGGTCAAGGGTGCCCACATTGGAGGCGTCGAAGTTGCGCAACGGGATGTGTGCGTCCTGCGCTGCTGGATGGCCGGTCAGCACCCGCAGCACCTGGTCGGCCGCAGCCCAACCCGCCCACGCCGACGGGTTGCCCGGATCGGCGGTCAACGGGGTCTTCTTCGCGATATTGTCGATGATCCCTTGGCTGGCGTTATAGCTGACTACCCGCACCCGGTTGTCAGTGTGACTCGACCGCAGGCCGGTCAGTACATACGGCAATGCCCCGTCGTAGATCGGGAACAGGTACCCGATGCTCGGATCCGCGACGGCGGTGGTCGTCGCCGTAGTCATCTGCGACGCCCACGTGGCGACCGGGACATCCTTGACCGAGACGGAACATTCCTGCGGGCAGAACTCCTTCACCCCGGATGTGATCCCCTGAACCTCAGCGGTGTTGATTGCGCCGACCGTTGTTGCCTCGAAAATGACGCCTTTGAACGAGCCATTGGACTGGACGACTGCCTGCGCGGCCATCAATCGTCCCGCGCAGCTATAGCAGAAGGACGTCTGGCCCGACAGCGGTGCCAGGGCCGCTACCCCGGACTCTTGCGTGGTGAACCCAAACACCGGCACGTGCTTGCTCGTCGCATAGTTCACGGCGCTGCTCACCCCGCCACTGGGAATGTCTTGAAGCATTATCGCCGCCGCGCCGGCATCGGCCGCCTGGCGGATACCTCGATCGGCAGTGCCCAGACTCGACTGGGAATCAAAGATTGATGTCTTCACGCCGTCAGCGTTCAGACCGGCTTTGAAGCCGGCGTACGTATCGGTCGAGAACGGGATTGACTGGTTGTCACTGACCCAGACGACGGACTTGCCAGCAGCTGGTCGCGCGTCGAACGCTGGTCCAGGGGCGGTCCACGTGACCTGGCCAGACGCAGCGGCAATGAGCGCCCGCGCCCGCGTCACGCCACTGCTGTCGGCTTTGTGCGTCGACACGCTGCCGGAACTGCTGCATCCGGCGAGCAGTACGGTCACAACAAGCGTCACGATTCCAGCTGTCAACACGGTCCAGTATCGGTGCATGCTTCCTCTTTCTCAGTGGCCCAGTCAGGCTCGTGAACGGGGATTTGGACGTAGTGCCGTGTGCTGCGCGATCTCCACTAGGACGTGGACCGTGTCTTCTTAAGCAATCGCGCCACCGTGATGGCGACGACCAGGCTTGCCCCGTTGAAAACCTGGGTAGTCCAGCCGCCCTGGCCGAGCAGGTTCAGGCCGGTCACGCCGGTGACCAGGGTGTAGGCGGCGAAGAACGTCCCCCACGGGTTGAACCGGCCGGGCACAATCGCGGTAGCGCCCAGGAACACGGCCGCGAAGGTCGGCAGCATGTACCCGTCGGCTACCGTCGGCGCGGCACTTCCCAGATAGCCCGCGAGCGTGAGCCCGGCGAACGCACTCAGGATGCCGCTGGCGACGAAGGCTCCCGACGTGATCGCGTTCACCCTGATACCCGACAGGCGAGCAACGGTTCGGCTGAGTCCGGTCATGTAGACGTATCGGCCGAGCGGCGTGTATTTCAGCAGGTACCAGACGGCGACCGTCAACACGATCGCGTAGTAGAAGACGAGTGGGAGGCCGAGGAGTTGATGACCTGCTAGGTCCGACAAGCCCGGCGACAACCCTGAGATCGTCTGCGCGGATAGTGCGTAGGACAAGCCAGCGAGAAGGGTGCCCATACCCAGGGTGACCACCACCGCGTCTATGCCCAATCCGACGATCAGCAGACTGTTCATCGCTCCAGCGGCGGCACCAATAAGCAAGACGGCGACAATCGTGACGAGAAGGGGCCAATGCAGCTTGGCATCCACGTAGCCGGCAGTGACGAAAGACAGTCCGAGCACGCCCGCGAAGGAAAGGTCGAATTGACCGACGGCGAGGCATAGAAGAAGACCGAGGGCGACGATGAGCAGCGTGCTCTGCGAAGCCAACGTCGTCTTCAACGTAGGCACGGTCAGGAACGTATTGGGTCTCAGCACCCCGAACAGAGTCACCTCTGCTCCCAAGACGAGTACGATCGCGTAGCGCTCGACAATGCCGCGCAGCGACGCTCGTCGGCCGGATCTAAGGGCGGCATCCGCGACGCCGTGTGAGTCGACCTCGGAATCGTCCCGTCGCGCCTTGCGCAAACCTGCTGTCACGACCACACCCTGCCCCTCGCCGAAGTGGCACGCTCGAGGTTCGGTCCCTCGCGGCCCTTGCGGCCGTGAGGGGAATGTAGGCGCGGTGCACTGGTCTGTCAACTCGGTTGGCAACATCGCTGTCGGGGCTGTTGACAGGACCGCGCGCCGCGCCCTAGCGTCGCCGACGCGATACTGCAGACGTTCCCCCGTGGGCGGAAGGCGACAGGGTTCGCGGCGTGCTCGAGCTGAGATCGGTTTCCGGCTGGCCACCCGCGCTCCGTGCCGCCCGTCGTTGCGGTCTGTCCTGGACGGCGTCGTGACTGGTGGCGCACGCGTTCTTCAACGAAACTGACTCTGGGGGTCCCCGTGGTCGATGACCGCAGCAAGTCGACCGCGACGTTGCAGAACGCCATGTCGCCGAGCGAGCGCGATGAGTTCCTGAACACCGCGCGGGTCACCAGAATCTCGACCTTGCGCAAGGACGGATTCGCGCACACCGCACCTGCCTGGTTTCTGTGGTGCGACGGCGTATTCATGCATTCAATTGGTGCCGGAAGAATGCACCTGCGCAACCTCGCCCGCGACGATCGGCTTACCGAGTGCATCGATATTGACGAGCGCGTCGAAGGCAAACTCGACGCGCGGACGGCCGGCGTGGTGTGCTTCGGCCGAGCCGAAATCATTAGCGACGTCGACGAGAACGTGAAATGGAACAGGCGGATTCTTAGCAAATATCTGAAATACAGCGACTTGGAACGGTATCTTGCGTTTTCGATCGGCGAAATCGAGGCCGGCCGCCGGATCGTGAAAGTACGTCCAGAACGGCTCATCACCTGGGACTACGGAAAGAACATCGAACCATGATCTCACGCGATCGGAGCTTGCACGCTGTGACGGGTCTCTATGACGCCTTCAAGCGCGGTGATCTCGAGCGTGCTCGGACATCGCTGGACTCCGATGTGGTGTGGGTCGAACACTTCCCCTTCCCCGGCACGTTTCACGGCCCCGAGGCAGTCTGCCGCGTGTTCCAGAAGGTCGCAGAAACCTTCGACATGTACGAAATGACCTTCGAACATCTCTTCAGCGAGGATGCCCGAGTCGTCTCGATCGGGCAGTACACGGTAAGAAGGCGCGACAATCCCGACGTCTTCCGATCACGCTTCGCCCACCTCTACCAAACCCGAGCGGGACTGATCACGCACTACGAGGGGCTTCTGAACACCACCGCTGCCCGCGACACCTTCGGCGAGCTGCGGTGGGACGAGGAGATGGCATGAAAATCTGGTATCAGAGCTTCACCGACTGGTCGCTACACGCGTCGTATCTGAATCGCCTAGACAGCTACCTGAACGAGCACGCAGCACCCGGTACCCAGATCAAGGTCGCCGGCCTATCGCCCGGAGACCTCGCCGTACATCGCATCAGCGAAGTCCGCTGCTCCATCCAAGCTCTGCGCTGCGCCGCCGATGCCCAGAACCAAGGCTACGACGCATTCGTCATCGGACACTTCCAAGACTCCGGCCTCGACGAGGCCAGGGCGATGCTCGACATTCCGGTCATAGGAATGGGCGAGACGAGCATGCTATATGCGATGACGCTCGGACGCCGCTTCGGTCTCGTCACCATCGACCCACTCTTCGCGGATTGGCACGACTTTCAAGCCGCGCGGATATCACTCGAGGATCGCATGGTCGGTGTTGTAAGCATGTCGACGCCGCCACAGCGACTCTTGGACGCTTTCGACACGCCGAAGGCGTACGCGGCGATTATGGCCGAATTCGTGAAGACTGCAGAGAGCCTGACCAACTGCCGCGCTGAGGTGATAATCCCGGCGGGAGGCCTATTCGCGCTGCTCAGTGCCGGCGAGCAGAGCTTTAAGGTTCACGACGCCGCGGTGCTTAATCCGATTCTCGTGACCTTGAGAGCCGCCGAGACTGCAGCCTGGTTAGGCGAGCTCAACGGGACAGCGGCCAGCCGCGCGGGCGCCTTCGCCAAGCCGCCAGCGCAAGCAGTCGAAGAACTCATGGCCCTCATTGCAGAAGGAGCCCGGAGCTCCTCATAGCGGGTGCAGGGCGCTGTGGAGACGGAGACAGCGCGACTCGCGATCGGCTGCTGAAGCGATGGCCGGAGGCTCAACCAATAGCGGCCCACGACAAGCTACTGGATCGAACTGGTGAGACCTCCGGTCTCCAGTCGGCTCATTCATTTAGGAGCGAACACGCCGGCGGGCGGCTATGACGGTTGTGCTGTCGACTCGCTGTGCGCCACGGCTTCCTCGTCCAGGAGCCTACGTCCGGTTTCATACAGCTGAACGAGGAGCGGTCGAAGGTGCTGCCCGGCAGCAGTGAGGCTGTAAACCGATCGGGAGGGAAAGCCGCCCCCGCGTCGACAATGGACCAGCCCCTGCCGCTCAAATCCGACGAGACGTTCGCTCAGGACCTTCGCACTCAACGTGGGTAGAGCGGCCTGCAGCTCGCTGAAGGCGCGCGGCCCGTGCATGAGATCGCGTAGTACAAGTGTCGCCCACCGACCACTAACCGCGGTGAGCGCGACTTCCACGGGGCACCCGGGATCCGGACGCCGCGAAGATCCGCGCGCGTCCGGCACAAGCTCCTGATCCCAGGCTGCACTTACCGTTTGGTGACTTGCCAAGCGATCAGCTTTGCTGGTCCGATGACATCCGACGTCGTTGCCCACCCTCCCAGTATCGCTCTCACCAACGATCCTAGCCAACATCCACTCGTGTTCGCCCGCGCGTTCAACAGCGGGAACTCTGATCTGGTCGAGCAGGTGTACGAGCCCGCCGGAATCCTGGTTTCAAGCCCCGGACAACCCACGACGGGCGATTCACGCGCACTAGCCAACAAGGCGCTGCTCGATCTCGGACTTCCCATCGACGTTCGTCCCCGACACATCTACGTCGCCGAGGACATCGCTCTGCTCATCGTCGACTGGACGATCGACGGACCAGGTCCCGATGGCCAACAGGTACACATCGAGGGGACTGCCACGGACGTCGCTCGTCGTGGCAACGATGGGCTGTGGCGATACATCATCGACAACCCCTTCGGCACCGCCGTATAAAACCACCTGTGCCGCACAAATGCGGTCACGGTCACGGTCACGGTCCTCAGCTACCTGAAGCCGACCACATCAGCCGTTGGTGGGTCGCTGAGACGGAAACCTGCCGTGCGATGTCTGCACCGACCGGGCAAGGAAGAGGCGAGGATGCCTGCGTTCGACCAGTACAAGGCGCAGCAAGCGCTGGCATGGGGATCCGCACCCTTCGCTCGTCTCGCAGAGCAATCTGCAGACACGCATAATGATCTGCTTGCAGAACTCGGCGTACGGCCAGGCGAACGAATGCTCGACGTTGCCACCGGTACGGGAGCACTCGCACTCCGCGCCGCCCACCTGGGGGCCATCGTCACCGCCCAGGACTTAGCGCCCCAACTTGTTGACGTGGCCCGTTACGAGGCAGCCGCGCGCGGCTACAACGACATTCGCATCGAGATCGGCGACTGCGAGCAGCTTCCGTATGACGACGCATCCTTCGACATCGTGTGCTCGGCTCAAGGCTGCATCTTCGCCCCGGACCACTACACGGTGTCGCGCGAACTCGCCCGCGTCTGCAAAATCGGCGGGCGGATTGGGCTCACCGCATGGCGTCCGGCTGGCGCGATCGAGAGATTCTTTCGCATCATTGCTCAATTTCAACCACCACTCCCACAGGGAGCGGGAAATTTCCTCGACTGGGGCAGACGCGACTACGTGACAAATCTGCTCGGCAATGCATTTATCCTCGAATTTAGTGACAAAGCTGCCGTCCAGAGCGCAGCAGCGCCGCAAGAGATGTGGGAACTTATGTCTACCACCTTCGGGCCCGTCAATTACCTCCTAGAGTCTCTCGATGTCCGCCGAAAGGCTGAACTATGCGAGGTAGTTACTGACCTATATGCGCGATACTATACTAACGGTAAGGTGTCATTTCCGAGAGAATACACTGTGATTATGGGCTATCGCCGAACTGATCAATAGCGCAACGCCCAACGCCCACCAACCGGCGGCGGCTCACATTCAAATGCCTTGAGGAGTGGTTGCAATGTACAGCGTTGCTGGGTCTTAGCCTTGGCTCAGCAGATCGAACTGCGAGTGATAGGAAAGAATGAAGATATATTGGCGGGGAGACATGGGGTATGAAGAATCCCGGACGCGAAGCGATTGGAATCTGCGAAAGCCTAATCGGTTTCCCGAGGTGATCGTCGAAGCCCAGACACAAGGGGACGTAGTCGAAGCGGTACACCTCGCGCGCCGCCGAGATCTCCGCGTAAAGGTTCGTGCCACCGGTCATAGTCGCTCGGCGTCATTCTTGCGGGACGGTGGCATGATGCTAGACGTCTCCCAGCTTACGGAGATTTTGATCGATCCAGTTGCGGCGATCGCGATCGTAGAACCGGGTGTGCGGGGCGGCGACCTGAACACTGATCTGCTGTCTCACCAGTTGTTCTTTCCGACCGCCCACGACGGACGTGTTGGGATCAGCGGATTCGTAATGGCTGGTGGGTTCGGTTGGTGCCCCGGCCGCTATGGCGTAGCGTGCGCAAATCTCGCCGCCATCGAAGTGGTGTCGCCGAAGGGCGACGTCATCTACGCCGACGACAATGCCAACGCCGACTACATTTGGGCCGCCCGAGGGGCAGGGCCGGCCCTATTCGGCGTCGTAACGAAGCTACATTTGACGATTCATCCGATTCCCGTTATCCGTAGCAGCGCCTACTTATACCCCATGGCTGTGTGGGAGCACATTTGGTCCTGGTTGATCGACGTGTCACCGTCATTCTCAAGAGATCTGGAAGTGCTCGTTGCGACCCCGACAATGTCGTCGGACCCCGTGCATCCTGGTCCGTTCGTCTCAGTTGACGGCACCGCCATGAGCGACTCCGTCACAGGCGCCCTGGACGCCCTGACGATCTTGGACACGTGCCCGGCCCTGGAGCATGCGGAGCTTCGGGATTTCGCGCGCCCGCGAACTGTGGGAGATCTTGCCGGCTGGGGAACGAGCGACCGTAGAGTGCCCGATTTGTACTTCGGCATGGACAACATGTGGACCGACAGCGATCCGGCAGAACTGATTCCCGCCCTTCGAATGACGGTACAGACCATGCCGAATGAGTTGTGCAATATGTTCGGCGCACTGTGGCGCTCTCGGGGGCCTGTTCCAAATTCTGCCTTCAGCTCGCATGGCAGGCTGCTACTCAATCTCAGCGCAGCCTGGAGGAGCCAGAGCGAACAAGCCTCCTGCCTCAACTGGGCCACCACAAACATGGCTCGTCTCCAACCATTGGCGTCTGGCATGGCGCTGCAAGATGAGGAACTATTACTGCGCCCGGCGACAAATTTTCTTCCGAGCGACAGCTTGGCACGGATGGCTTCGCTGCGCAGCGAGCACGACCCGCAGCGCCGGTTCCACGACTTCGCTGTAGGCGTGATCGACCCGGGACGGAAAGCGGAATGAGGAAACACAGGACCGCGCGTAGGTCGGAATGCGCCGATGAAGGGACACCTGCACCGGCAGGTGGCCGGCGGTCGCCCGGGGCGCACGGCCGATGAGGTCAGGCCACCCACGTGGCGATACCTTTCTGGCCGCTTGGTATAGCGCGCGGAGGCTAATGGCCCCCGAGTGGGCGCCTGCGATTCTGCTGACTCTGCTCGACGGTCCCTTGCACTACAAGGACATTCTCGGCGCCGTCCGCGCGTCCCGCGGCGCGGAAGGATAGCCACAACGCCACCAGACCCTGCACGACAGCATCTCGCACCCTGCGGCTCAGCTTCATCTCGCGTGCGGTGCCGCCAGCGGTTTCACGTGACCGCGATGCGCCTGGTCGGGGATCGCTTCGTTCTCCAGAGTTCGTTGATGACGACCGCGTAGGTCCGTGGCCTGACCCCGATTTGTAGGTCCATGTCGAGTGAGAGTCTGAATGCCCCGATGCGGGCAGGAAGGCTCGATGATCATGACGACGAGGAAGCGGCATTCGCCGGAGCAGGTCGTGCGCAAGTTGACGAGCGCGGACCGGTTGCTGGCCGAGGGCAAGGATCTGGCGGCGGTGTGCCGCGAGCTGGGCGTGTCGGAGGCGACGTATCACCGGTGGCGCAACCAGTTCGGCGGGTTGAAGCCCGACGACGCGAAACGGCTCAAGGAGCTCGAGCGGGAGAACTCCACGCTCAAACGACTGCTGGCCGACGCGGAGTTGGAGAAGGCTGCGTTGAAGGAGATCGCCCGGGGGGAATTCTGAGCCCGGAGCGACGCCGGGCTGCCGTGCACCACCTCATGATCACGATGGGATTGTCCGAGCGGTTCGCCTGCCGGACCACCGGTCAACAGCGTTCGACGCAGCGACGCGAACCGGCGACGACGACGACGGCCGACCCGGACGCGGCGCTGCGCGAGTGGCTGCGTGCCTGGGCGAAAGACCATCCGCGGCGTGGGTTCCGCAACGCCTACGCCGATGCCCGGGGCGAGGGCTGGGCAGTCAACCACAAGAAGATCCAGCGGCTCTGGCGCGAGGAGTGGCTGAGGGTCCCGCAGCGGCGACGCCGCAAGCGCCTCGGCGCTTCCACCGTGCTGCAGCCTGTTGCCGATGCACCGAACCGGGTGTGGGCCGTGGACTTCCAGTTCGACGCCACCACCGATGGCCGCCCGATCAAGCTCGTCTCGATCGTCGACGAACACACCCGCGAATGCCTCGGCGGCATGGTCGAGCGCTCGGTCACCGGCGACCGGCTCATCGACGAACTCGACCGCCTCGCCACCACGCGCGGCTACCCGGCAGCGCTGCGCTGCGACAACGGCCCCGAGCTCGCCTGCGAGGCGATGACCGAGTGGGCCCGCGAACGAGTCGGCCTCGCCTTCATCCCGCCCGGCGAACCCTGGCGCAACGGTTACGTCGAATCCTTCAACTCCCGAGTCCGCGACGAATGCCTCAACATCAACATCTTCTGGTCACTGACCCAAGCCCGGGTCGTGATCACCGACTGGAAGGACGACTACAACCACCGCCGACGCCGTTCTCCGGGGGTGGGCCGAGTGTTGCGTGATGTTGCATGAAGCGGGACACGTAGCGAGTTCTGCAACGGATCTCCGTGGGTGTGGTGCTCGTGGCTGGTAGTTGTCTACTGCCTGCCGCGAGAGGAGATCAAGATGCGGGCGTTCCTGGTCAGGTTGCCGTCCGGTGCTCGGTACTGGACGGTTCTCGATGACAGTTTGGCGGTGGTCGCCGACGCCGACGCGTATCTGCGTGACGTCCGGTTCGGCCGCGACGGTTCGGAGCTGACGACCCGCTCGTATGCGGGCGGGATCGCGTTGTTCCTGCGCTGGTGCGCGCGCACCGGCCGGGACTGGCACGCCGGTGTCGAGCATCTCGGCCTGTTCATCACGTGGCTGCGACATGCCGGCCCGGCGGTCAGCGGCGCCGACCCTGCCGATGGGGCCGCGGTCCTGGCCGGCCCTGGGGCCGCGTCGGTCCGCGGCGCGAGGCGGATCAATGGGGTGCTGACGGCAGTGCGCGGGTTCGTGACGCACGCGGTCACGTCCGGGCAGGCACCGGCCGGGCTGCTGCCGTTGATCTACGAACTGGCCGACAACCGTGACCTGCCGGTCGAGGCACGAGGTGAGGACGACGGCCGGATGGGGTGGCGGATGCGGGCCCGGCACCGGCTGCACGAGCCGGAGCCGGTGGTGGACCGGGCCAGCGATGCCGAGATCGTCGCGCTGCTGCGGGCGTGCCGCTCGGCGCGGGACAGGTTGATCATCTTGCTGCTGGCACGGGCGGGGCTGCGCCGCGGCGAGTTGTGCGGGATGCGGCGCAGCGACGTGCACCTGCTGCCGGACTCACGTGTGCTCGGCTGCGACGTGGCGCGGGCGCACTTGCACGTCGTGCGTCGGGATAACGCAAACGGGGCGTGGGCGAAGTCGCGCCGGCAACGGTGGGTGCCGCTGGACTTCCTCGCGGTGCAGGCCTTCGACGGCTACGAGTTCGAGCGGCTGGCAGTGCCGACGGCGGGTAGGTCGGATTTCGTGCTGGTGAACCTGTTCCGTGCGCCGGTCGGTCACCCGATGCGCCCGGACGCGATCAATGAACTGTTGGGCGCGTGCTCGCGGCGGGCCGGGTTGCCGCGACGGGTACGGCCGCACCAACTGCGGCACGCGTTCGGCAGCAACCTCGCCGACGCAGGCAGCGGGCTGGACGAGATCGCCGAACTGCTCGGGCACGCGTCGATGAGCTCGTCGCAGGTCTATCTGCATCCTGACCCGGCGCGGTTGCGGGAGGCTATTGACCGGGTGCCCAGCCCACGTGAGCTGACCCGGAACGTCCGGTGATCCCGATGGACGTCGCGCTCGCCGTCCCAGCTGGTCGCCGTGTCGAGCATGTGTTCGCCGAGCCGATCGTCGACCGGGTCGCGTCGGCGATCGGCGCGGTGATCGACCCGCAGTTCCTGGCCGAGGCCGGATGGGATCCCGTCTCCCGGGTGCTGACACCGCCGGCGTCGCATCCGCTGCTCGGCCGGCCGCTCTGCCAGGCGGCGGGCTGCTTCAACACGGCCACCTGCTTCCGTTCCCGGATCTGTGTGTCGTGCCAGGCCCGGCTGCGCAAGCAGGGCATGGGTGGCGAAGAGTTAGCCGCTCTGCCACCTCGTGCGCCGCGGCCGACGTTCACCGCTGTTCCGTCAGGGCCTCGGTGCGCGGTCGTCGCCTGCACCCGGCGGCCCCGTCACCGTGACGGCGCCTACTGCGAGGCCCATCAGATCCGGTGGCGGACCCTGCATCGAGGTGACCCTGGCACGGACGAGCAGCGTTGGCGCCAAGTAGAGGCCGCTGTCGGACTCGGCGGCGAGATCAGCTTGCGGGGGCTGCCGACACGGGTCGTGGCCGAGGTGCTGTTCGGTCTGCAGCAGCGCAGCCGGATCAACGCGGTCAAGACCGACGACGCGGTGCTGCGTTCGTTCTGCGACGACCTGCGACGCCACCAGGTGACCGCGGTCGTTGACTACCGCCTTGACGCTGCCCGCGGCTTGGAGTTCAAAGGCGTGGCCAACTGCGTGATCGGCCACGCCGCCCGGGCGTTGTCGACGCCGGAGACCGAGGTCGGCAAGGACGAGTGGGACCTCGTCGTGTTCGGGCACAGCGGGACGCTGTCGTTCACCGGTATCAGTCAACGGTGGCTTCGGGATGCGGCGAAACGCTGGGCCGCCGACGACCTGCCGCGCCGGCGGGTCCGGCCCGGGCGGCGCACCAGTGCCGGGTTGACGGTGCGCCACCACATCGGTTGCCTGGTGCGGCTGTCGGAATCGTTGCGGATGCGCCCGGACCGGGGCGAGCAGCCCGCCGCGCTGGGGCGGGCCGACATGCTGGCGTTCCTGCATCGGCTGGCCTACTTGGAATCGGTCGGGAAGATCAGCGGCGACGCACGCATCCGCGCCTGCCGTGAGGTCCGCGCCGTGCTGACCCGGGCCCGCGCGATGGGGCTGACCCGCCCCGGCGACGTCGCCGCCGGGCTGGGCGATGACTTCGTCATCACCGTCGCCGACGTCCCACTCACACCCGAGCCGGCCGAACCGAACCGGGACCTACCGCCGGAGACCATGCAGCAGTTGTGCGCCCAACTGGATCAGCTGACCTCGCCGGAGATCCGTACCGCCGTCGAGTTGGCGATCGACACCGGCCGCCGGCCGGAGGAGATCTGCGACGCCGACCTCGACTGCCTAACCCGCGACGAGGACGGCCACCCAGTCCTCGTCTTCGATAACCACAAGGCCAACCGCCCCGGCCGGCGGCTACCGATCAGCGAGCACACCGCCGCGCTGATCATCGCCCAGCAGCAGCGGGTCCGCGCCCGCTACCCCGACACCCCGGTCGGGGACTTGAAGCTTCTTCCCACCGACCGGCGCAACCCCGCTGGCCGCCGGGCGATCACGGCCTTCAGCCTCGCGTTCGCGCACCGCGTCTGGGTGGACAACATGCCGGTCCTGCACACGAAAGACGGTGTCGAGTACGACAAACGCAAGATCGTGCTCTACGCCTACCGGCACAGCTACGCCCAACGTCACGCCGACGCCGGGGTGCCGGTCGAGGTGCTCCGCGAACTGATGTCGCACCGAAAGCTGGAGACGACCAGCGGCTACTACCGCATCGGCGAGACCCGCCGCCGCGACGCCGTCGACCGCGTCGCTGCCATGCAGTTCGACCGGCACGGCAACCGGATCTGGCGCCAAGCCCAAGCCCTGCTGGACTCCGAACACGCCCGCCGCGCGATCGGCGAGGTCGCCGTCCCGTTCGGTGTCTGCGCCGAGCCGTCCAACGTCAAAGCTGGCGGCAGCGCATGCCCGTTCCGGTTCCGCTGCGCCGGCTGCGACCACTTCCGCACCGACGTGTCCTACCTGCCCGACCTGCACGCCTACCTCGACGACCTGCTCCGCACCCGAGAACGCCTGCTCGCCACTCGCGAGCTCGACGACTGGGCACGTGCCGAGGCCATGCCGTCCGATGAGGAGATCGGCCGCATCCGCCGGCTCCTCGACCGCATCAACGGCGGACTCGACGAACTGCCCCCCGACCAGCGTGAACACCTCGACGAGGCCGTCGCCACCGTTCGCCGGCACCGCAGCGTGATGCTCGGCATGCCCCGCGTCCGCCAAGCCCTGCCCGACCTACGCCCGGAGCGAACCCGATGAGCCCTACCGCTACAAGACCGGATCGCAGCACCGCGATGGTCAAAGGCCGCCAGGCCGACTCCGCCCGCCGCCGCGAACGCGTCACCAAAGCCCTCGCTGATGCTGTCGCCGCCGGCACCGAGATCAGCGTCAGCGCGATCGCCGCCAAAGCCGGCGTCGACCGGACGTTCCTCTACCGGCACCGCGACCTGCTCCAACAGATTCATGTCGCCGAAACCGAACCAAGCCCCGGGGCGTCAGCCGGATCGGCCGTGACCCGCGCGTCGCTGCACGCCGACCTGCTCGCCGCCCAGCAGCGATGCACCCGGATGGCCGCACGCATCCAACAACTCGAGGCGCGGCTGTCCGAGCTGCTCGGCGAACAAGCCTGGCGGGCCTCCGGGCTCGGCGCCCCGACCGACGTCGAACAGCTCCAACAGCGCATCGTCCATCTCGAGCAACAGGCCGTCGACCTGCACCTCCAACTCGAGACACGCGACCAAGAACTCGCCGCCGCCCGCGGCGCCAACCGCGAGCTGATGACCCAGCTCAACACGACCCAAAACGCCGGGTGACCGATGACCCGCGTGACTACTTGCACCACACCTGTTGCGCACCATAGAGTCAGTGAACCAGCCTGAAACCCCTATTCCATAAGGGATTCACGTCCCGCCCGGCCGCGGGACCCCCATAGAAGCATCAACACAGCTCGCTCGGCTACCAAGCCCCAGCCGTATACGCTGCGGGCTGCACCCACCGATGAACGACTCTNNCTCACAACGAGTGGATCAGTTCTAGGGGTCCGGCCATCCGGACGAGGTCTTCGAGCCTGGCGCAATGTTGCTTCAGCTCCCGTTGTTCACGTTGCAGGCGGGCGAACGGGTCGTGGTTGTGGTCACGGGCAACGCTGGCCGCCTGCCGCGTCTGCGCTGCCAATCGCTGGAAGTGATCTCGCAGGTCGGTGTGCTTCTGCGCCAGGACCCAATACTTGACGTCGGCCTCGATTGCGAGCTGAGAGACGGACAGGTTGCCGGTCGAGCGCTCAGGCGTGCCGGTGAGCAGCCGGTCCGCGGCGGCGAGGATGGCGACACGCTGGGGCTCGCTCTCACGGTGGGGCCAGCTGCTACTGGCGGGCTTCACGATCAACACTGGTCCCGTTCGTGGTCTCGGATCAGCATTTGAAGCCGATCGCGTTCGGCCCGGATGCGTTGGCTTCGTGGTGAGGGCGCGAGGAAGTCACCGAGCAGGGCGTGCAGTCGGGCGGCTCGTTGGCGTAGTTGGCGGGTGTCGCGGTCGGTGTAGGCGATGTTCTGGCAGGTGGTTCGACAGTCGTCCAGGTCGGGCGTGGTGCGGCTGTCGCCTTCGGCTCGGTGCTGCTGGCACAGCGCTTTGGCCGGGTCGAACACGCAGGTCATGGCGCGGCCGGGATAGACCTGCAGCAGCGGGTTGGTGAGCATGTCGCGAGCCTGGCGGATATTGGTCAGCACGCGTCCGGCGAACTGTTCGCGCCCGGCGTGGACGCGCTGCCGATAGCTCTCGGCGGCCGGGCCGCTGACGTGTTCACCGTCGAGCAGGAGTTGGTGGTCTCCGGTGAGCTGCTCAAGTTGGTACAGCCATTGTTCGAAGGCGTGTTCGTCGGGGAAGCCGGAGTCGTAGCTTCCGCTGTAGCCGAGGGTCATCTGCACGTGGACGTGTCCGTATTGGACGGCGCCGGCGATCAGGCCGCGGGGTCGGCGGACGATGTGCCAGGCCAGGGTACGGCGAAAGCGGGACGGGGAGATCGCCCCGCTCGGGTCGGCGGGGATCACCTCGTGAGGGCGGCCGAGCTTGTAGGCTTGGTCGTTGGCCCAGGCGATGAAGGCACTGATGTCGCGGGTCAGCCCAGACGGGTCGCGGGCCTGCCCGATGCGGCCGCTGCCGCCACGGTGCCGGCTGAGTGGATGCATATTCTGCGGGAACAGCAGTCGATGGTCATGCCAGTCGCAGCAGGACTGCCACCGCGTGCGCGGCCTTCTCGGCGGCGACCCACGGGTCGCGGCGTTGCTCCCCTTCAGGGATCTTACTGCCCTGCTCATCGCGCGCACCCTTGAACCGGCGCCCCTCGATCAGCCAGAGGCCGGTGGTCGGGTCGTGAGAGACGCATCCGCGTTCGAGGTTGAGGGCTTCGCCGGTGCGCATGCCGGACAGGTACGCGATGACGATGAAGCACGCCGTGCGCAGTAGCGCGGCCAGCTGGGGCGCTTCGTGGTAGCTGATCGGTCTGGTGCGCCAAGGGACGCCATCGACCTGTGCGGTGATCGGAGTCTCGAGGTAGGCCGCGTCGGCGACGGGTAGGCCGCTGCGGTCGATGAGGTGGCGCAGTTGTGGGACGCGTTCGACGGCGCGATCGCTGGCGCTGAAATGGCGGGTCAGGTGTGCCCAGTCGNNGCGGCGCCGGCCGGGTAGCGCGCCGCCGGTGGCGTACAGCCGGTCCAGGTAGGCGCACAGCTCCGGTTGCACGTCCTTGGCGCCGCGTCGCGGGGCGCGGATCGGCGGCCGGACGGTGCTGCTGCCCTGGCCAGAGCCTGATGTGTTCCACGAACGCGGCGATGATGTCTTCGGCGAAATCCTCGACGAACCGCAGCGCCCACAGCAGCAGTAGGTCGATCGTGTCGGTGTTAATGCGCGGTGTTCGGTTCACTCCGCGGCGCACCCGCATGCCGAGCAGGTCTCGCGGTCGCTCCCCACCCCAGGGAGGGGCGGCGGGCAGCCGCATCGATTCGGGCAGCTGCTCTCGGTAGGACCACAGACGTCGAACCTCGATGAGCAGCTCGGCTTTGTGCTCGCCGGTGTCTCGCTGTTGACCACGTCGCTCAGATAGCTGTCCCGGTGCTGCTCGGTGACGGCGCCGAAGCTTCCCACGTGGTGGCCGTACAGCCAGAGCGCGAATGCCGTGAGCCGCGGGAGCAGCAGGGGCAGGGTGCTCAGCGCCAACTGCGCCTGCAGGTCGCCCTGCTGGCGCCGCGCCGGGGCGCGATTGATCATCTGCCAGAGGTAGTGCTTGACCGGGTCACGGAGCGGCGCCGGGACACTGCGAAGGTTCAGCCGCGTGGTCGTGGCGTGCGCCTCGAACAGGCCGGGTGTCAGATTCCACTGATCGTCAGCAAAGGCTGACAGCGTGGCCGGATCGGTGGACGGGTTGAGCTTGCGCCCTGCCAGTACCGGCGTGGCCGGGTCGGGCCACTGCACCGGCGTACGTGGTCGTCCCGGTCGGTTCCGGCGCGATCATGACAGGTCCAGTTCGCGGTCGAGGAATCGGTCGACGAGCTCACGTTCGGCGGCTGTGACCGCGGGACGGGCGTCGGCAACCGCGGCGGCGCCGGCCCGGCCGAGCAGGTCCGCCAGTTGCGCGTGCGGCAGGGCGAACCGCTGCGCCCAGCGCAGCGGCGTAACAGCAGCTTTGCGGCGCTCCAACTCGTCATGCACCTGCACCTGCGTGCAGGTGCGACGGCATCGCGCGGGCGCACGGGCAGCTCAGGCACAGCCCCGAACGACGCTCGGCACAGTTTGACCCGCAGCGGTGTGCGGGCTGTTGGTGTGGTCGATGCAGGCGCCCATCACCGTGTCCAGCTCGCCGGACATCATCTGTCGCAGCGTGGCGGTGTCCATGCCGTGCCGCTCGGCGACCCGATCGGGATGCTCGCCGGCGTCGGCGATGTCCTTCTCGGACAGTGTTTGGATCCGCGCGCGGGCGACCGCTTTGCCGACCTGCTCGATCAGCGCGGCGCCGACCACCTGTTGGTAGTCGGCCAGGTTGCCGCGGTTGCGGGCCAGGTACTCGTTCGCCAGGGTGGCGTCGGTGTGCGCGACCGGCCTCTGCGCCAGCTCGACATAGGTGAGCCGCAGCCGGCGCAGGGTGACCGAGAGCTGCTCCGCGCCGCGGGGCGTGTCCGTTGCGGTCTCGGCGTCGGCGTCGGCGTCGGCGTCGGCGTCGGCGTCGGCGGGCAGAGTGTGTCGTCGCGCCCATGCCCGCACCCGGCACGAGTCGATCGTGGTCCGCAGCCCGCGGCCCGGACGGCCCGGTCCTCCCCCGCTCGGGCTGTACCAGGCGAACAGCCGGTCCGAGCCCAGCACCTGCCGCGCGGGGCCGGCCAGCTCGTGCAGCAGCAGGTAGACGCCGAATGGCGAGCGCAGATCCGGCCGGGCGCTGCCATCCACCGACCCGGCCGCCGCGCCGGACTTCGCCGCGGCACTGGCCCATTGCGGCAAGCTGGTCACGGGACGTCCATGTGTCGTCGCGCGCGGCGGCGCGGGTTGTCCAGTGCGACGATCGCCGTGCCGGTTGCCCCGGTGTAGCCGTCGGGCCGGTGATGTGTCGCGGGTGCGGCGAGGATGGCGTCCCTGTTCTGGCCGGTCAGCCCGACCAGCAGCACCGCGAACGCCGCCGCCTCCACTCCGGTCAGGTGCAGCGCGGTGATGTGCTGCTCCACCGTCCCCTGCGCCACCCATCGCAGGGGCTGCTTGCCCGGGCCGTAGCGGGGGACGTCGGTATACCGGTCTACGTGGTCGAGCAACTCACCGATGCGACGCACCTGATCCGGTTCGTCGTCGAGGTCACCGAGCCGCCAGCGACGCAGCAGTTCCCGGTTGCCACGGATCCGTGTGGCGGCCCCACGTATGTCGTGCCGGGAGGCGTTGAGGATCCGCTGATGCTCACTACGGCTGTAGCTGGCCGTTGACGCGGCGGCCGGCGCTGGCGGGTTGCACTCGGCGAGTGCGGTGCGGAATTCGGCGCTGAGCCCCTCGGTCAGGCGCAGCACCCGTTTCAGCTGGCCGAGTTGCAGGCCACCGCCGGCGTGCTGTCGCCGCGGGAAGAACCAGCCCGCCAGATGAGCTGGCGTCAGCTCACCCGGCGTCCGGGGTGGGCTGCTCAGTTCGGCGAGGTAGCTGGCGAAGCCGCGCAGCGTGCGCCAAGAGTTCATCGCCGTCCCTGTCCTTCGCACGCGATCGCCCGGGCGGGTGCGCGCCGCGAACGCCGCGGCGAACGCGGTTTGCAGGGCGTGGCTCACCGGCCAGTCGGCGAAGTCGAACTCGCGGACCTGCCCGGCGGGCTCTCCGGCACGAACCGCACCACGCAGCCGCCTAGGTCCTGTAGCCGAGTCGAGCGCCGCGCGCCCGCCGCCGGCAGCGTCGCCGGCCGCCCGCCCGAACCGGCGCTCTCTGCCCGGCCGGAGCGGGTCGGTGCGCACCAGCGGGTGGTCGGCCAGGTAGCTGGCCAGGAACCCATCGACCGCTGCGCCCCGGGCATGCTGCACCAGCAGTTCGACATCCAGCGCGCGGAACGGCTCCAGGTAGTGCCGCTTGGTCGTCTCCGGGCTGCGGTGTCCGAGGATGGTGGCCACCAGATCCCAGGTGTCGCCGAACTGGACCCGGAAGTCCTTGGTCTCCTGCTCACTCAAGTGCCCGAACCGCCGCTCGTAGGCAAGCCTGCCGACCGCGTACCAGCGCAGCGCGCAACTGTCGCGCAGCATGTGCGGCGTCGCGGAGAAACCGGCCAGCCCCAGGCCAGCGATCCGCTCGTTGGCCTGCGTGAAGGTGTGCTGCCACCCATGTGCGGTGCGCGGCAGCCCGTCCTCATTCAGCCAGAGCGCCAGCGGCTCCATTCCGTGCTCGGTGGTGCGGAACAGCCGCCGCCGCTCGCGAGGGTCGATCACGTTGACCGGCTGGTGAGTCACGCGCCCGTCCGCTTCCTGGATCGTGACCCTGTCGCCGCCTCGCACGCCGAGTACCAGCCGCGCGTGCGCCACACGGTCGTAGTGGCCGGCCTGCTGTGCTTGGCGCGCCGCGCGAGCGCGCGCGCCTTCGAGGTAATCCAATACCGACAGCAGCGCCGGGCGAGGCAGCCAGAACTTGTGACCGTATCCGCCTTTGGCGCACGCATCAGCGAGTCGACAGGTCGAGTAGCCACGTGCGGGGTCGTCGTTCGGCAACTCGGTGACCAGCACGCTGGCCCACTCGCTCAGCCGCAGGCCGCTGCCGTACAGCCCGTCGGCGAACGCGGCGTCCCGCTGCTCGCTGCGGGCCCGCCAGCCGGGGTCGGCCCGCTCATCCAAACCCAGGCCCCTCAACCCCACATCGCGCCACCGCCGATNNCCACCCCCCCCCCGCCCCCCCGCCGATAGCCTCCCGGATCAAGCCACTTCACCCTGCGATCGCGCACCCCGTGTGGCCGCAGATCGAAGTCGTCCACGGCCGCGACCGGGTCCGCCACGCCGTAGCGGCCTGCCGCCCAGCGGTAGAACATGCGCAGCGCGGCCAGGTTCGGCGCGAACGTGCTGCCCGCGACCCGCCCCGGGTTGTTCTCGTCGCAGAGCCGCCACACTTTGAAGTACTCGGCATCCTCCTCGCTCGCCGCGTCCAGCGCTGCCCCGACGTCAGCAGGAAGTTCAGCCACAGTGCGATCGACTGCGCGTACTTGCCCCAGGTCAGCGGCGAGCGGGCGAGCATCCGAGCGGACGCGAAGAACGCGTTCACCCGTGGATCGGGCCGTCCATCCGGACCGATGAGGAACGGCTGGTCATGGCGACGTCCCCGGTCGGCCAGACCGCCAGCACGGCCGGTGCCACGGACAATCGCTCGACATTCACGGCGCTTGGCGGCGGTCGCTCGAGGTCGTAGAAGAACACCAGCCAACGACCGGGCACATACGTAGTTCGCACACCTGGACGCTAGCGAGCCCATTCCCTCAACAACTGTTGACCGGATAGAGAACGAACCGGTGGGCGATCACCACAACCCCGCGGCCTGCGACGGTGCCCAGCCAGAACCGACCATGACCTCGCCCTGAGACCGCCCCGCTCCACAGCAGCCTGCAGTCCGCGCCCGGCACCGTCACGATCTTGGCGCGGAAGCGGGCGACGGTCACCTCATCGGCGACCCCCGCCCGCAACAGTTTCCGCGCGGGCTCAGCCAGCCCGGCGCGCGGCACCCTCACCCCCGGCCGCGTCCGGCAGCACCGACACAGTCGCCTTCGCCCTAGTGACCGGCGCAGCGTCCCTCCCGGAAGAGTCGGCGGGCGCGGCCTTGACCAACCGGCGGACCTCCGCCACGTCCAGCTCCAGCAGAGCCGCCGCCTTCTCGGCGGGCACGTCGACTGCCAGCAGCACCTTCAGCGCCTCTCCCACCAGGCCGGTCGCGGCCTCCAGCGCGCGCTCGGCATCCGCCCGGGCCTCCAGCGCGACCAGTGCCCCCGCGGTGGCTTCCTCGATCCGCTGGTCCTGCTCGTCCCGGGTCTTGTCCAGCGTGCGCCGCCGCTCCCGGGCCTTGGCCAGCGCACTCGCCTGCTTGCTCACATTCCTCGTCGCCATCGCGCAACCTCCATCACGTCTCGAAATTGACGTCTCGGATCTTCACACGGCCTTATGACACGTTCGCACCGCCTTCCAGCACCCCCACCCGGTTGAGCGCTCAACCAAAAATAGTTAACGTGACCTCCTAATTGACACACCTCATGCATGCTGGTCCAGAAGGTCCGTTCCCGATCGGGTCAGTGGCATAGGGCTGAGCGACAGTCGTGTCGTGATGACGCTGCACAAGCTCACGGCGGGTGACGGGTATACGTACCTGACCCGCCAGGTGGCTGCGTCGGACGCCACGAATCGGGGGTACAGCGACCTCGGGGCCTACTACAGCGAGAAAGGTGAGGCCCCGGGCGTCTGGATGGGTACGGGCCTTTCCAGCGTGCCAGAATTTCCGCTAGGTCAGCACGTCACCGAGGCCCAGATGAAGGCACTGTTCGGTGAAGGCCGCCACCCGAACGCCGACGCGATCGAGCAAGCAGCCCGGGCTGCGGGCAAACACCCCTGGTTGGTCGACCAAGCGAGTCGGTTGGGCAACCCGTACCGGATTCACGAGCAAGCCAACATGTTCCACCGCCGCTGCGCGGGGGCGTTCCGCGACTACAACACCGAGCAAGGCCTGCACGCCGACACCCCCGTCGCGGCCGATGTGCGGGCGCAGATCCGCAGCCGCATCGCAACGAAGATGTTCGGCGAAACCTACGGCCGGCCACCGGCTGATGCCCGGGAACTGTCCGGCCATCTGGCCCGAATCTCACGCCAAGCCACCACCGCCGTGGCCGGCTATGACCTGTCCTTCTCCCCCGTCAAGAGCGTCTCCACTCTGTGGGCGGTGGCCCCGCGGGAGGTCGCCGCGACCATCGAGGCGGCCCACCACGACGCCGTCAAAGACACCCTGAGCTGGCTGGAAAAGAACGCGACCTTCACCCGCCGGGGCGACGGCGGTGTCGCCCAGGTCGAGGTAAATGGGCTGATCGCGGCCACGTTCACCCACCGCGATTCCCGCGCCGGAGACCCCGACCTGCACACCCACGTCGCGGTGTCGAACAAGGTGCAGGCCAAGAGCGACGGCAAGTGGTTGGCCCTGGACGGGCGACCGTTCTTCAAGAACAACGTCGCCGCCTCCGAGCGGTACAACACCCGCCTCGAGGCGCTGCTGATCGAACGCCTGGGCCTCAGCTTCGCAGACCGGGCCGGGACCGATCCGAGCAAACGGCCCATCCGGGAAATCGTCGGTGTCGACGGCCCCCTGCCCCGGCACTGGTCCAAGCGCCGCGCCGCGATCGACGTGCGCCGCGCGGCCCTGTCCGCCACGTTCCAGGCCGACCACGGACGGCCGCCGACCACCAACGAGGCCCGCGAGCTGGCGCAGACGGCCAACACCGAAACCCGGGAGCGCAAACACGAACCCCGCTCCTACGCCGAGCAGCGGGCCACCTGGCGCACCGAAGCCCTCGCGGTGTTAGGCGGCGATATCGGCCTACGCGACTACGTCCACCGTGCCCTGCACACACCCGGCCGACGACAACCGCGCCAACGCGTCACCACCGGCTGGGTGCACGAAGCGGCGCAGGACGTCCTCGCCACCGTGCAGTCCTCCCGTGCGGTCTGGCAGGAGAACCACGTCCGCGCCGAGGCTGAGCGGCGCGTGCGCGCCGCCGGCGTCGGGCTCGGCGACCTCGACCGCGCGGTCGACGCGATCGTCACCAGGGCACTGTCGCCGAAACTATCGGTGCCACTGGACAGCGCCGAACCGATCAGCGAGCCCGCCGCGCTGCGACGCTCGGACGGGGCGTCGGTCTACACCGTCGCCGGGTCCAAGCTCTACACATCACGGGAGATCATGGCGGCTGAGCACGCGATCGTCACGGCCGCCGCCCGCACGGACGGCCGCACCATCGCTGCCACCACCATCGACATGGCGCTGCTCGAATCGACGGCCAACGGCGTCGAGCTCAACCCCGGCCAGGTGCAACTCGTGCGGGAGCTGGCCACCTCCGGCGCCCGCGTCCAACTCGCGCTCGCACCCGCAGGCACCGGCAAGACCACCGCGATGCGGGTGCTGTCACGCGCCTGGACCGGCACTAGTGCCGATGGGGCAGCAGGCGGCACCGTTGTGGGCCTTGCCCCCTCAGCGGCCGCCGCGGCGATCCTGCGAGAGGAGATCGGCGCCAACACCGACACCCTCGCCAAGCTGATGCACGAGATCACCGCCCGCGACCCCCGCATGTTCCCATCAGGCCGCACATGGCTGGACGTCCCGTTCGCGGAAAAGGAACAGGCAAAGGGCCGCGGAGCGCGCTGGGACCCCGAGATCAAAGCCTGGTACGCGCCGCGCGGCGCGACGCAGATCGCGCCCGGATCGGCTCTGTCGCAATGGCGCGACTGGGTGACCGCGATCGGCCCGGACACCCTGGTCGTCATCGACGAGGCCGGGATGGCCAGCACCCCGGACCTGGCCAAAGCGATCGAGTACGTCATCGACCGCGGCGGCTCGGTGCGCCTGATCGGCGACGACCAGCAGCTCGCCGCGATCGGCGCCGGTGGCGTGCTGCGCGACATCTCCGAGGTCCACGGCGCCGTCACCCTGTCCCAGGTCATGCGGTTCACCGACCCCATCACCGGGGCACCCAACCACGCCGAAGGAGCCGCCTCCCTCGCACTGCGCGACGGAGACTCAGCCGCAATCGCCTACTACATCGACAACAACCGTATCCACGTCGGTGACCTCTCCACCGCCACCGACGACGCCTACACCGCCTGGTCCGCTGACCGGGCTGCCGGCCGGGACAGCATCATGCTCGCCCCCACCCGCGACCTGGTCGCCGAGCTCAACGACCGCGCCCGCCGCGACCGGCTCGAGGCCACCCTCACCCCGATCGGTCGGCAGACGACGCTCACCGACCAGTCCCAGGCATCAGCCGGCGACGCGATCATCACCCGCCAGAACAACCGCAAGATCCCGATCGGCGCGCACGACTGGGTCAAGAACGGCGACCGCTGGATCGT
>QHBY01000538.1:14708-15904 GCA_003244245.1 Pseudonocardiales bacterium | reverse complement strand
GGCCGGCACGCCAACCACGTCCACCTCACCACCGCCGGCGACGGCGACGAGCACGCCGTCATCACCCGCGACGCCCTGCTGCCACCTACCGCCGTCGACATCCTCACCCGCGTCCTGGCCCGCGACGGCGCACCCGTCTCGGCGGCAAGCCAAGCCCGCGCCCTCGCCGACCCCGCCACCCGCCTGGCCGCCGGAGCAGCCCGCTACTACGACGCGCTGAACACCGCAGCCGTCGACTACCTCACGCGCGAGAACGGCGCCGACGCGATGGACCGCATCGACGCCGCTGCGGAGACCGCGCTGCCCGGCCTCACCCGCCACGAGGCCTACCCGACCTTGCGCGCACACCTCGCCCTGTGCGCCGTCGACGGGCACGACCCGGCCGACATGCTGCGAGACGCGCTCAGCTCCGACCGAGGCCTGGCCGACGCCCGCGACGTCGCCGCGGTGCTCGACTGGCGCCTGGACCCGACCGGGCACCGCTCCACCACCAGCAGTGGAACCGAATCACCGCTGTCGTGGCTGCCCGCCGTCCCCGCCGCCCTGGCCGCCGACGCCGAGTGGGGCCAATACCTGCGCGGTCGCGCCGCCCAGGTCACCGCGACCGCCGCCGAGGTCGCCGACCGGGCCCGCGACTGGACGCCGACCAGCGCACCGGGCTGGGCGCTGACGATCATCGACCGCGCCCCCGCACTCGCCGCGGACCTGGCCGTGTGGCGCGCCGCCCACGACGTGCCCGACACCGACCTCCGCCCCACCGGCCAACCCCTGCCAGCCGCCGCCGACGCCCGCGCCCAACGAGCTCTGGACCAGCGCGTCACCCGACTGCTCGGCGACCCCCGAGCTGCGAGCGCCAGGTGGAAGGCGCTCGCCGACAGCATCGACGAGCGGATCACAGCCGACCCGTACTGGCCAACACTCGCCGACCGGCTCACCATCGCCGAGCGCGCCGGCATCGACATCACCAGCCTCACCCACGCCGCCGGCGGCGAGTCCCCACTGCCCGACGAACAGCCCGCCGCCGCACTGTGGTGGCGGCTATCGCGGCACCTGTCCCCCGCCGCAACCACCGCAACCGACCACTCCGTGTCCGACACCCTGCGCCCGGACTGGACACCCGTGCTGGGCGACATCGTCGGCGCCGCCGCAGCCGACCGAGTGCTGGCCGACCCGGCCTGGCCAGCCCTGGTCGCCGC
>QHBY01000538.1:0-14649 GCA_003244245.1 Pseudonocardiales bacterium | reverse complement strand
GAACCGCTACGCCCCGACGAACTCGCGACCGCCCTGGTCTGGAGGATCGGCATGCTCACCGACACCGCCACCACGCACGACGGCTACAACCCGCCCGACCCCGTCGACGAGCCGCCCATAGACCTCGACGACCTGCACGCACTGCCCGACGGAGACCCGCACTTCGACGACGACTGGCTGGCCAGCCTGACCGAACCCGACCCGGGCGAGACAGAGCCCGAGCCGCTGACCCGCGAGTACCTGACCCCTGCCCGCGACGGCGCAGGTCAACGTTATGTCACCGACATCGAGCAAGACCCGATAGCGGCAGTGCATGCCGCGCTCGACGCCCGCGAGGACGAACGGGACTTTGCCCGCGCCGCCGAGGACCACTTCTGGGCCACCGCCACCGCCGCCGTTGCCCGCGACCGCCTCGTCGAACTCAACAGCCTCGCCGAGGACTTCTTCACCGACCGCTACCGCGACTCGTGGGCACCGACGTATCTCGCCGACCGCCTCGGCACCGACCTGACCGGCGACTCCCGTTTCAGCGTCGGCTACGCACCCGACAGGTGGACCGCGCTCACCGACTACCTTCGCCGCCACGGCGCCACGGATGAGGAAATCCTCGGCGCTGGTCTGGGTGCCACCGCCTCCACCGGTCGCGTCATCGACCGCTTCCGCGATCGGCTCGTCTTCCCCATCAAGGACACCAACAACGACGGAGACCCCGAAATCCACGGCTGGATCGGCCGCCGAAACCCCGCCAAGACCGACGAAGACAACGCCGGCCCGAAGTACCTCAACACCTCCGAAACCGACCTGTTCCGCAAGGGCAACGCGCTATACGGACTCGCCGAGGCGACACCCGCGCTGGCCGCCGGGGCCGCCGTGGTGCTCGTTGAAGGCCCCATGGACGCCATCGCCGTGACCCTCGCCGGCAACGGAGACTTCGTCGGAGTCGCCCCGCTCGGCACCGCATTCACCGACACCCAAGCCGACAAGCTCCGGCCCCACATCGGCTCCAGCAAGCCCGACCCGATCGTGGCCACCGACGCCGACGCCGCCGGGCAGACCGCGGCCTACCGGGCCTTCTGGCAACTCGCCGCCCGCACCGCAAACCCCCAGCACCTCGTCGTTCCCGACGGCAAGGACCCCGCCGAGATGCTACAAACCGCCGGAC
This sequence comes from Pseudonocardiales bacterium, assembly GCA_003244245.1. Classification (GTDB taxonomy): domain Bacteria; phylum Actinomycetota; class Actinomycetes; order Mycobacteriales; family Pseudonocardiaceae. The sequence goes on along the minus strand of QHBY01000538.1, from coordinate 13,487 downwards.
CCGAGGCACTGCACGGCGCCCTGTCCTCGCCCACGAACCTCGCCGACGCAGTGATCGCCGCCCGGCTCAGCGAGTACGCCGACCGACTCGACACCGTCGAAGGGCGGGTGTTCGCGACTCGCCGCGCGGCCGAGGTCATCGCCGCGCTCCCCGAGGGTTGGATCGAGTACATCGACCGGCTCGTCGAGCAGACCGGGATTGCGAAGCCGACCGCGATGTCGGAGGTCATCGACGCCGTCGAGGCGTGGACCGCTGACCCGCGCGGCCTGGCCAAACGGCACATCGCCGAACGGCCGCCGATCCTGCCCACCCCCGCGCCCATCCCCGCGCCCATCCCCGCGCCCATCCCCGCGGACACCTCAGCACCGACTGCAGCGCGCGACTTGCCTCCCACGCAGCGGTGGGCGGCTCTCGCCGACTCGGTGCACGTCGGGCTCAGCAGCGATCCGTACTGGCCAGCGCTGGCCCGCACCATCGACCAGGCCGCGGCCGGCGGCATCGACGTCCAGACGTTGCTGCCGGGCCTGCTCGCGGACAACCCGCTTCCGGACACGCACCCGGCGCGAAGCCTCGACTTCCGACTCATCGACGCCGCCGGCGACGTCACCCGCCCGGCCACCCGCCAGCCTGAACCGATCAGCCGCGAAGACGACGAATCTGCGGCGCGTACCCGCCGCGCCGAGGCCGACCGCACCACCGCGGACCGGCGCAGGGCGCCCACGCCCCCGACCCGCCACCCGCCCGTCGAACCCGACCGCACCCCGCCGCCGGCGGCGAGCCCAACGCCCGTGGCGGACCCACGCCGAGGCCCTCGCCGCTGACCGGCAGTCAGGTTGCGGTGTCGGCGACCTGGAAGCGGTCCACCACGCTGATCTCGCCCACGATGCTGCGGTTGAACTCGTCGAGGCCTTCGGCCGAGATCCAGTACTCGAGGATCAGCCACCGACGTGGAGAACCTCGCAGCGATCGCGGTAGCCGTCGCCGACGTCGAACTCGGTGACAACCCGGCGGCGCTGTCTTGACGTTCCAGGCCCGCGCGATCCGGGTTCGCGTGGTCGCGATTGAGGACCTGGTAGAAGATCGACTGTCCTGGCAGCCGGGGTGGCCAGCGCGTCCAACCGCTCTGTTCGAGTAGGGCCAGCTCCTCCAGACCTACTGGCCGCCACAGCGTCGTTGTGCTCATGACCCGATCCCCCGTTGCCGGGGTGGGCCGCGCGACCGGATTCTGGCCCGTGACACAGCAGTGGGCCGGTGTCATCGCTGTGCGACGGCACCGGCCCACCTCGGTCGGGCGTGGCGGTGCTTCAGCCGGTCCCCGCGCCCACCGGCTCCTGCGCCCACGGGTCGTCGGCCGGGGCGGCTTCGCTGGCCCGCTGGCTACGGTTGACCTGTGCGGTCGCGTAGCGCAGCGACGGGCCGACCTCGTCGACGTCGAGCTCGACGACCGTGCGCTTCTCCCCCTCGCTGGTCTCGAAACTGCGCTGCTTCAGCCGACCCTGCGCGATGACCCGCATGCCGCGGGTCAGCGACTCGGAGGCGTGCTCGGCGGCTTGCCGCCAGATGGAGCACCGCAGGAACAGCGTTTCGCCGTCCTTCCATTCATTGCTGGCACGGTCGAAACTGCGCGGCGTGGACGCGATCGTGAACGATGCCACGGCCGCACCCGACGGGGTGAACCTCAGTTCCGGGTCGCCGGTCAGGTTGCCGACGACTGTGATGACTGTGTCTGCGCTCATGCGTGGTTCTCTCCTTCGACTAGGTGAATGCCGTGCGCCCTAGCGGGGCACGGCACGGTCAGGACCAGGCCGCCGGTTGCGGGCTGCTGCCCGCTCGGCCTGAATCCGGTCGTTGTCGCGGATCGCCAGCTGCGTTGCCTCCTCTCGGTTGTCGCGCACGCCGAGGAGCTGCTGGTCTCGGCCGCTGCCGCGCAGCACCTGGTGTTTCGGTGGCACGCCGGGCACGCCGGACTCGGCGATGCTGTAGCCGGCGGGAAGGTCGACGTCGTGCATGGGCATGTGCGGTTCTCCTTTGCGGTTACGCGCGCCGGTTGGCGTGCAGATCGGTCACGACGGGGTGGCTGTCGCGGTGGATGACGCTCTGCCGGTCCTCGACCGCCTCGGCGGAGTTGTATGCGACGACGCGACCCTCGGCCGGCCAATCGACGTGCTTGCCGGTGCGGCAGGCGCTCTCACCGAGCCGTCCCTGCATCCGCTCCAGGAACATCGGCAGCGCGTATCGGTGCCAGTCGTCGATCGCCTCGTAGCCGGTCGACTCCTCAGCGCTCCACCGTTGGAAGGCCAGTACCGGCAGCTCACGCGCGATGTGTGCGTGATGCGGCCAGCACAGCGGGATCATCTGGGTCGGCCGCCACGCGTACTCATGATTGATCCACTCGGCGACCCCGTCGCACCATCCCCACACCGCCGATCGCAGATCCTGCGGGCACGTGGACGGGTCCCAGGGCCGCGGCAGGTTGTGGAGATCGCCGTACTCGGCCATCTCGTCCGGGTCGCCGCGCCGGACTACCTGCAGCAGTTCCAGCGCTTTGAGCACCGAACCGGGCGGCGTGGGGAACTGGGTCAGGATCTCATTCTCGCGGCTGATCACCTTGGTGCTCACCATGTCCACTCCTTCGGGTGCTCCTCAGCGCCAGACCGCACGCCGGCCATGTCCTCCAGCCCGCTCGGGCTGAGCCGGTTCTCACGCGCGTAGGCAACCGCGGCCGCGGTGCGTCGGGCGAGATCAGGCGTCGCGGCGCGGGCGCCGCTGACCCGCGCCCGCCCCGCGTCGAGTTCGTCCTTGAGCAGGCGGCCGTCTTTGCCGTCGAAGCAGCGCCGCAGTTTGGCGATGATCGGCGGGGCGTTGCCCGCCACGACCAGGGCGTGGCGCTCCTGGATGCGGCGGATATCGCCGGGCCGCAACACCCGCACGTCCTCACCGGAGCGGGAGGTGCCGATGCCGCCGGGGCCGTCGCTGACGGTCTGGCGGCTGATCCGCACGTCGTCGATGAGGTCGGAGATCTCCTTGTAGAAATGGATATCTTTGCCGCCGCCGAAGATCACCAGATTGTTCGTCAAGCCGAACAGCGAGCGGGCTTCGTCCTCTCCGTAGGATACGACCATCTGCTTCCAGGTCTGGCTGGCGTAGATGAACGACAGCCCCAGCGCACGCTCGTTGGCCATCCGCACCCGCAGCGTCGGCAACGGTGTGGTGGAGGGCAACTCGTCCAGGCAGGCGAGGAAGCAGGGCGTCATCCGCCCGTGCGGGGCCGAGTTCGCAGCCGCGAGCGCGGTGTCCAGGACGTGCTCGGCGATCGCGGTCATCAGCGGTGCGGCCGAGGCGTAGGGGTCTTCTCGGCCGAGCAGATACACCGTGCCCTGCTTGGCGATCAGGTCCGCGATGTCGGTTGCGGGACGGCCACGCGAAGGGACGCACCGGGCGCGGATCTCGGGCTGGAAGAACAGCGACATCGCCTGCTGGACCGTGGTGACGGTGTTGCCGACGGTGTCGGCCGAGCCGTGCAAGGCACCGGACAGCAGGCCGTCCCAGAACTTCGCGGCGTGCGGGTGCTGCTGCAGGATCTCGGCGGGCTGCTCGGCCGCGACCGGGTTGGCCACCCACTCCAGCACATGCTCCAACGACCGTCCGGTCAGGGCGGCGGCGTGCAGGAAACCCTGCAACACCTTGGCCGTTTCCGCTGCGTAGAACCGCGCCGCGCTGTCCTGCCGCCCGCCCGACACGGCTCCGGTGACCGTCCCTGCGGCGAACGCCTTGGCCCGTTTCTCGGCGACCTTCGGGTCGACGCAGCCGGCGATCGGGTCCCACACGAACTCCGGCAACCCCGGTGCGGCACCGAACGGGTCCAGGACCGCGATCGGGCGCAGCAGACCGCCCGGTGTGAGCGGCTGCTGACGCCGCTCGGCCGTGAGCAGCAGGTCGTCGACCTTGGTCAGCGTCGCCATACCCGCGCCGCGGTGGGCGAGCAGCGCGGGCGCGAGCACGTCAAGGGTCTTGCCTGAACCTTGTTCACCGTAGACGCCGGTGGTGCGGTCATAACGGCACCACAACTCCACGCCGCGCGGGGTCTGTGACCGGCCCAGCCGCCAGCCGACGTCGGTCGGATCGAAGCTCATCAGACGTTCTCCTTCGATGCGGTCGTCCCGTACAGATCGGGGCGGATGATGTCTCGTGCGCCGCGCAGGCGGCTCATCCCGAGTACCTGCTCGGCCTCGCTACGAGTGGCCATGCCGCCGCGCGCGTCACCAGGTCGCCGGTAGCGGGCGACCAGCACCCCGCCGGCGAGCGACGCCGCGATGATCACCAGTTCGCACACCGCCACGCACAGATAGACCGCTGTCGGGCCGGCCACCAACCGCCCCTGCCGCGGGTCGAGGCCTTGACCGGGATGTCCGGTGAACAGGCCGCCGATGACGTGGCCGATGGTGTCGGTGCCATGCGGCCACACCCACCCGCGCCCGAACAACGCCGATGCCGCGCCCAGCCCGCACAGTGCGGCCAATCCGATCCCCAGCAGTGCGCCGCCGATGACGGCAACCGCCAGCTCCCAACCCTGACCCATCGGTTGCGGATCGCGCCGGCGCTGATACGGGGCAGTCATGACCGCGCCCGAAGGAGCGCGACGGACATCACGATCACGCCAGCAGCGGCGAGCACCACCGGCACCACCGCCAGGGCAGTCAGGTGCGCGCTCGCGGCGACAGCGCCGCCCGCGCCCAGGAGCGTGAGCACCGGGCCGGCCAGTCGCAGCCAGAGAGGTAGCCGGGCGGGGCAGCTCATGGCCCGACCTCGCCGCGGCGGTACTGCATGGTGCGATAGGCGAAGCGGGCCGCCGCGTATCCCATCCACAACAGCCATACGAATGCTCCGAACAGCAGCAGCGAGGCCACCGCATCGAGGTGGCGGCTGGAGGCCACCGCCGCGGTGTATCCGAAGATCAACGCGGCCAGCGGCAGCAGCTTCGTCACGATCGACAGGCGCGGCGCCGGGAGCGGCGCCGCGTCAGGATCGTGATGCCGCGGATACCACAGCTCCTGCGGGATGCTCAGCGTGCTCGGTGACTCCGCCGCTCGCTTCGTCGCCTTCTGTGCCCGGGCCACTCCGTCCCGAAGGTTGGTGATCCGCGGGCAGTCCGCCGTTTCGTCACGGGCGAGGTAGGCGACCGGCGACGGAATGCGGGGCGTTGCGGACGTTGATGATGACGCTGAAATGTGGTCCATCGCTGTCTCCGATCGGGTTGGTGGCGAGAGGGGGGGTCAGCCGATATGACGGACGTGGCTGATCTGACCGGACCATTCGGTGGCCTCGGTCAGCTCGATCGGCACGCCGGTCTCCGCGGCTTGGATGAGGTAAAGGTGCCGGCCGTCCTTGCGGTCGACGTAACCGGCGACCATGCCGACATGGCCCGGCTCGGCGGCCGTTCCGTCCGAGCCGGGGATCATGACCAGGTCGCCGCCGACGGCTTGAGACAGATTGGTCGGCTCCGGAGTGCCGCTGGACGCCTGTCCGGCCGCCAAGTGCGGCAGCGCGACTCCAGCGGCCGCCCACGCGGCCATCGTCAGCCCAGAGCAGTCGAACGCATTCGGACCGGCGGCGGCGAACACGTAGGGCTTGCCGAGCTGCTTGAGCGCGAACTTGACCGCCAGATAGCCCTTGGCCGATCCACTGATCACGAACCCGGCCGGGATGCTGGTCGTCCCGGCGATGTTGTTGCCGGTGGGTCCGACGATCTTGCCGGCGACGGTCCCGCCGCCCCCAGGGATCGCGCCGCCGCCGCCCGCGCATATCGCCGGTCCAGAGCCAAGTGCCGGCGCGACCGCCGCGGCGCTCCCCGAGCCGGCGGTTGAGGTGCCGGTGGGAGCAGGGCCGGCGGCCGCAGCGGCGGCGGCCCAGAACTGCCCAACAATGTGCTGCGCGAGCCCAGCGTTGGGCTGGTACCGCTCAGGGAACTTCGAGATCTGCACGGTCTGCGCGTCCACGCCAACGGTGTTGGTTTGCCAGCTCGGGATCTTCACCAAGCGGTCCAAGAACGCGTTGGTGGCCTTCACCGGGTCGTCAGCGACCTGCTTGGTGTAGATGGAGATTCGCTGTTGGAACAGTCCTTCTGAGTCGTGGTCGGTCTGGGTGAGCTGGTTACGCAGTTTGACCTCCGTGTAGGAGGTGGCGACCGCGACCACCGCGGCAAACGAGGGCAGGTGCCGACCCGCCGCGACGGACACGATCGTCTGCGCGTCGCCCATCTGCTCGGCGTCGAGCTTGACGTTGGCAACCGTCTGGGCGGTGCCGCCGCCCCCGCACACACTGGACGTGGGTGAGGCGTTGGCCCCCCCGCCCGCCATCACCATCATCACGGCCGACATAGCGATGAGGGGCAACGCGGCAACACCGATCGCCAACGTCGCGCCGCTGTTCGTCTGTCCCGCCACGGCTCACACCGCCCCGACAGGGCCGGACCCGGCCGAGACGCTCTCGGAAGCCTCATCGCCCCGCTCGTCGAGCGCGGGAATCTCCATTGCTCTGAGTTCGGAGCCCGCTCGCGTGGCGCGGGAAGCCCGTTGGCCCGGTAGTTCAGGGTTCCCGAGATCGCCGACACCTGCCGACGTTTGGTCGGGATTCTCGACCGAAGGTCTATATGATCGACGGGTGATGCGATCTATCGAACCGAGGCAGCCGTGAGTCTGGCTGAGGTCCGCCGAATCGACGGTCCGCGCGCGTTGCGCAGTGCGACCGATGTGGAGGACTTCGAGCAGGAGATCGTCGACCAGTACGCGTTGGCGATGGCTGCCGCGGGGTTGACCGACGCGCATGTGAGCCAGTCGCGGGCGACGATCATCGAGTTCGCTCGCTCGCTGACCGGTCCACTGTGGACGGCCTCGTGTGATGACGCCGATCGGTTCCTGGTCGCGCAGCGTCGCGCCGGTCACGCGGTGAGCACGAGGGCTGGCAAGGCTGGGGTGCTGGCGTTGTTCTTCGAGTTCGTGATCAGCCGATATCTGGGCGACATCCGCGCGTTGACCGGCGTGATTGTCGAGCAGCCGATCGATGAGTTCAATCGGCCCTCTGGCGCCTCGTTGGGCAAGGTGCGGGTGCCGCCCTCGGACGCCGAGGTCGACGAGCTGTTCACCCACTGGCGGACGTCGGTCACCACAGCCCGCAAGTACCTGCCCGCCGCCCGGGACTACTTCGCGGCCTCGCTGTGGCGACGCCTGGGTCTGCGGATCACCGAGAGCGTGATGCTGGACATCCGCGACTGGCGCCCCGATCTGGGTGAGTTCGGCAAGCTGCATGTCCGCTTCGGCAAGGGCAGCCGCGGCCGCGGACCGAAGGGCCGGCTGGTGCCAGCGATCAACGGCGCGGACACGCTGATCGACTGGTGGCTGGCCGAGGTCCGTCACCAGTTCGGCGACGACTGGTCGGACCCGGACGCGCCGATGCTGCCCAGTGAACGCCATGATCGGCTGTTGGGCCGGTGCGCCCGGATCACCGCCAACCCGCTGCGGCAAGGCCTGGTCGTGCAGACCGAGCAGTGGCTGCCGAGCTGGTCGGGCCGGCTGACGCCGCACGTGCTGCGGCACTACTGCGCATCCTCGCTGTATGTCGCCGGGATGGACCTCAAGGCCCTGCAGGAGCTGCTCGGTCACAGCTGGCTGGCGACCACGTCGGCGTATATCCACGTCCGCAACGACCACATCGAGCAGGCCTGGCTGGGTGCCAATCAGCGCCTGGAAGCCCGCTTCGCCGACACCGACAAGGAGTGATCCCGTGCAGTGGAACATGCGCCTGAAGGCCGCCGAACGCGGCATCTGGAAGTCCGGCGAGATGCGACGGCTCCTCGCCGAGGCCGGGCTGACACTCAGCGCCGGGAAGATGTCGGCGCTGTGGACCGGGACGCCGGTCACCATCCGCCTCGATGACCTCGACGTGATCTGCGACGTGCTCAACTGCGACCCGTCCGCGTTGCTGATCCGCGAACCTGCCAAGGTCGCCGAGCGACGCCCACGACGCGAGCAGACAGCCAACGACCGGCCCGCACCCATCGTGGCGCCACGCTTCGGCAACCCGAAGTCCGAGCCGCCGCTGTGAGTCGCCCGCCCGCGCGCTGCGCGGGCTGTCAGAAGCGGCCCGTCGCCTGGACCACACCGCGAGTCGACTACTGCTATCGGTGCCTGCCCGGCGGACCGTTCACCGCGCCACCGTGTCGGCGATGCGGCTCGGACAACTACTTCAGCGCCGGGCTGTGCGGCGCATGCCACCCCGGTGGCCCGCTGCGCATGGGCGCCTGCCGCGACTGCCTGGCGTGGGGCGTGTATCGCCAGCACAACTGGCACTGCTGGCGCTGCCGCTGGTGGGGAACCAACTACCCGCTCAGCGAGTGCCGCTACTGCGGCCGCGAGATGCCGACCGGCGAACTCGGGTCCTGCCGACTGTGCATCGAACAAGCCCGGATGCGGCAGGAACCAGGCCGAGCGATCGACCTGACGACCGCTACCCAGTTCGGGCACCAACTGTTCCTGGCCAACGTCACCGGCCAGCCCCGCCGAACGCAGCCGCTGCTGAAGTTGCCGCGTGATTACCGGCCGCTGCCCTCGGTGCCCTGGCGGCAAGAGGCACTGTTCGAACTCACGCCCGACCCCGAACTGGTCAAACGACTCGCACTGAACGCCGACCGCGACCTGGCCGACTACTGCAAGAGCATCGTCACCGATCATGCCGCCAAGCACGGCTGGAGCAAGCGACAAACCAACGGCGTCATCGCCTCGCTGCGGGTGCTGCACGTCCTGCAGGACACCCCCCGAGCCAAGATCAAAGCCAGCGAGGTCGCGCGGCTGCGCAACTACGACGGCACCGTCAACTCGACTCTGGACGTCCTCGAGGCGGCCGGCCTGCTCATCGAAGACCGCCCCACGCGCATCGAGCGCTACTTCAACGACAAGACCGCCGAGCTGCCCGAGCCGATGAAACACCAGCTGCAGATCTGGCTCAACGTGATGATCACCGGCAGCGCCACCGCACCGCGCCGCCTGCCACGCCTTCCTCAGACAGCCCAGATCAAGATCGCCAGTCTCGCCCCCATCGTGCGGACCTGGTCTGCGCAGGGACACACCAGCCTGGCCGAAATCACCCCAGCCCACGTCCGGGCAGCGTTGCCCGCCTCCGGCGCCCAACGCGCACTCGCCGAGCGAGCCCTGCGCTCGGTGTTCACCATCCTCAAGGCCCAGAAGGTGATCTTCACCAACCCCACCCGAGGGATGAAGCTGACCACCGTCAACAAGAACGCGCCGTTGCCGCTGGCCACCGATCTCATCCGCGACGCGCTCAACTCCCCCAACCCCGCCATCGCGCTCGCAGTCGCCCTGGTCGCGTTCCACGCCCTGACCAACCAGCAACTGCGCACCCTGCAACTGACCCACACCATCGATGGCCGTCTGCTCCTGGACGGGCGAACCATCCCGCTCGCCGCGCCAGTACGCACACGCCTGGCCGCCTGGCTCGAACACCGGCAACGCACCTGGCCCGGCACCCTGAACCCGCACCTGCTCATCAGCCGCAAGACCGGACCACGACTCACACCCGTCGGAGCAACCTTCCCCTGGACCAAGCTCGACATCTCGTCCCAGGCCCTGCGTGAGGACCGCATCCTCCAAGAGATCCACGCCAGCGGCGGCGACGTAAGACGCATCTGCGATCTGTTCGGCCTCAGCGTCGAAGGCGCGCTGCGCTACACGCTCGTCCTCGGAGCCGACGACCCGCCACGACCCCACATCCCGGTACCCCGAACCCGAGGCATCAACTAGCGTCAACACCGCGATCACCCCTGAGTTCCCGAGAATTCCGACCAAGAAAGCTCGAACTCAGAAGGGTTTGCGGTGATCGCATCGTTGGTGTTCGTCAGCGCAACGTCGATCGAGGTGCGGACGGTCTGCACCTTCGCCACGTGCGAGCCGATCAGCCACAAGGCACGGCCCTTGGCGGCGGTTGCCCAATCGGTGACGATGCGCTCGGCCATCGGGGTGAGGCCGAGCAGGCCGGACAGCTCGTCGCCGATCTGGTCGTCCTGGCCGAGCAGCACCTTCGTCGCGCACAGGTGCATCAGGTCCTTCGCGATCGCCACGGCCTGACTACCGGCATCGCCCACGGTGAGCATGTCGCTGGGCTTGTGGGCGATGACGACCTGAATCGCGCCGTCACGGCGCGACAGGCGCAGGTCGGCGTCGAGCGACTTGACCGCGTCCGTCCCGAGCCGCATCTGCTTCCAGCACTCGTCGCGGATGATCACCCGCATATCCCCCGGTTCGGCGACTTGGGTCATCGCCCGGCCCCACGAGTTCAAGCACGTCAGCGCCACACCGACCGCTTCGTCGCCGAGCGGGTCCAGCCGTGACAGCGACAACGACTGGATCGGCGCGCGCCAGTCAACGTTGACCGTGGTCGGCCCGTCGAACAGGCCCGCCAAGTGGCCCTTGACCAGCGCGCCGAGAGCATCGCGCACCGCGCGGGTGTCATCGAGCAGGTGCTGCCTGGAGGAGTAGCGGCACTCAGTCACCAACTCATCGGTGGGGTCCTTCAGCTTGTCCCACAGCTGCGGGATGGTGATCTCGGCGAGCTGACCGGTGTTCTTCGCTGCGTGGGTGAGATCCCGGATGGCGGTGGCCACGACCCTCTCCGCCGTGGGGTCGAAGGTGACATGCTGCGAACCGACCAGACCTTTGATCAACTGCAGCCAGCGGGAGAACACCATCGCCGAGCGGCGCTCGACCTCGGCTTTGGGTAGGGCGCTCCAGTCGTTGGTGAGCGGTCCGTAGTCCAGCGGGTTGATGCGGGCGAACATGCCGGGACCAACGGCGTGCGGCTCCACACCCAGTGCCCGGCACAGCGCCTCGTACTCGTCCTTGACGTCGCCGAGGATCAGCGTGCGGTAGGAGTAAGCCATCATCCGCAGGCAGAACATCTTGACCGTGCCGGACTTGCCGCGGCCCGGTGCGCCGAAGAACATCATGTTCGGGTTGGTGACGCCGGCGATGCCGCTGAGCGTCCAGCCGATCGGGTCGACGTGGAACGCGCCGCCGGACAGGTAGTCGATGCCCATCTGCGCGCCGGTCGAGGGGAGCCCGTCGCCGGCGATCAGCGGCCACACTCCCCCGACCTGCTCGGAGGTCATCCGGTAGGCCGCGAGCGGCGCGGGGACCGGTGCCCATCCGGTGGCACGCCCGGAGATCCCGTGCTTGCCGACCATCACCGTGAACGGGTCGTGGTCCTTCACCCGCTCCGGCGGCGGGGCAAGTGGGGGCAGCTCGTGGCCGAAGTCCGACACCAACTGCGCCACCCCTCGCCCGACGTCGGAGCGGGCGAAGCGGCGGCCGTGGCTGCTGCGGGCGAAGTCGCGAGCCTCCTTCCGGGTCGGCAGCATCACTTCACGCCCCGTCGTTTGGGCAGCCCGATCCCGAGTGGGATGCAGGCTGCGGCGAAACCGGAGTCCTGGGCCAGGTCCAGGCGCAGCGGCTTGAAGCCAGAGCCGGTGATGTTGGATTCCAACCGCCGGCCGTAGTCAGTGATCGACCAGGTGTTGGGCACCGTGACCGCGGCGGCGATCGCGACTCGCACGAGGGCGTTGCCGTCGGCCAGCCGAACGTCTTGCCCCTCGACCCGGGCGGCGTCGCGGCGGTGCGAGGCCCGAACCTTGAACCCGCTCTTGCGGCGCATCTCGGTCGCGAGGTCGGAGGACATCGACTCGCTGCCGACCATCCGATCGGCCTTGTCGTGGCCGATCGGCTCGAAGAACACGGTCACCGACCGGCGCTCGCCCGCGGTGGTCGGCGTGAAGACCGGTGCGAGCGCGCCCATCACCGCGCCTTTGTCCGGCAGCAGGATGGTGCAGGTCGCCGAGTGCCACGCGTCGTGGGCGTAGAAGCGCCGCTCCGGGTTGGGTGTCGACGTCGGTCCGGCGGCCGCCATGGGCAGCGTCGAGGCGACGTCGGGGTCATTCTGGGCGGCGATGTCGGCGGCAGTGAGTCCGGCCCGGTCGCCCGGCGCGAACCCGGTGCGGATTGCGGCCGCAAGCGCGGGCGAGTCCAACCAGGTCACGCTGCCGCACCCGACCGGACCCATCAGCCGGGCTTCCACCTCGCCGATCACCCCGTACATCACCCGCGCGCGCCCGTCGATCCCGCCGCCGGCTTCCTTGGCCTGCTTGGCGATCCGACCTTCCGGCACGACGATCGTCACGAACGCCTCGTGCCGCACGCCGGCCTGCGTCATCACCTGCGCGAGCTCGGCGTTCACCGCGAGCGCCAGGTTCGGTGCGTCCTTTCGGAGGTTGGCCTGCTGCCACGCGGCGCGCTCGGCGCCGTCGTCGGGAACGGTGCGGATCTGCAACGCGATCACCGACACCAACTCGGCCGTCGCAGCGCCCTCGAGCAGTTCGGACAAGCCGTTGCCCATCCGGGTCCGGGCCGGCACCTCCGACAGCCCGATCCCAGGATGGGTGATCCGGGCGACGACAGCCCAGGTGCGTTCCCGGTTGTCGGCGACGATCGCCGGCCGGGCCAGCAACGGACCGAACGGCGGTCCGTCATGGGTGCGGATACCCGCGAGCACCCCGGGCAGGTCGGCCTCGTCGAACTTCTCGACCGTGCCCGCGGCAGCCTTCGACTGCCAGTCAGTCCAACGCATGACAACTCCTACACATCGAAGAAGGGAGTCCAGCGCCCAGCGGAACGCTGAGCGGCCCCGGACAGGAACGGCGACAAGCACGATCAGCACGGCCCACGCGGGCGTCCAGCCCAGCGCGAGTAGCCACTGGTGCGCGCCCGCAAGGATCAGCAGCGGCACCCCGCCCAGCAGGATCGTGATCCACGACCCGCCGCCGAGCCCGAGAAACCAACCCTGCTTGTCCTTCGACCATGCGCCGTAGCGGATGGGCCCGGCCGGGGCGGTCACAGTGCGACCACCGCGACCGCTGCCTCAGAGCCGCCCGCCGCGCCCGCGCCCCCAGCGCCCGCGCCACCGGCCCCGCCCGCGCCACCGGGGAGACCGCCGCCGGGCATCGGAGCTGCAGGGGGTGTCGGAGGCTCCGGCGTCGATCCGCCGCCGGATCCGCCGCCGCTTTCCCCGGCCCGGTCGGATCCGCCGCCGGACTCGGACGACCCGCCGCTGGACGAGCCGCCATTGCTGGAGCCACGGCTACTGCGTTCGTCGGTCGGCGTCATGCTGTAGCTCGGCGAGCCGACACCGGCCTGGCCGAGGACGTCGGAACTCAGGTCGGCCGCCTTGTTCGCGATCGAACTGACGGCGACGACCCCGGCGCCAAAGGCACCCATCGCCTGTGAGAGCCGCGACTGGGCCTGAGACTCAGCGCCGGACTCGCCGCCCGAGCGACCATCGCCGCCGCTCTGCGTCGCGGCCGAGCTGCCCGAGGACTGCTTGCCGCCGCTCATGACCCCGGACATGCCGCCGGCGTCAGACCACGACTG
>QHBY01000537.1 GCA_003244245.1 Pseudonocardiales bacterium | reverse complement strand
CCGTGTGGTAGCCCTGGGGGGAGATCGATGGGATGCCACACGCTGTCCACCCGGCCCAGTCTCGGCCCGCGCTTGTGGCCGGCCATCCCGGAGATCTGCCCGCCCGGCGAGGGCATGTTTCGCTTGGGGATTGCGGTGCACTTGCTGATGTCGCGCGGCTGGGAGGACGCCAGCCAGGGCCTTAGCGGTCGACGCGGCCGGTGATCTGCGGGAACGTTGGTTGATGTTGGTCGACGTTGGCTAGCCTTGGGTGGTGCGGCTTGTACCCAATTTGTACCGAGGCCGCCCTGCAGGATCTCTTTGTGTGAACGGCTACCGCCCTTCGTTTGGCAATGGGGGCGACAACCCTGGAACGTTTCGGGGGCTGTGTTTCTCGCGTGGTGGCTGCCAGGCTTGATCTGGAAGGACTCGATCGTCAGGGGCCGGGAGGCAGCGTGAGTGATGGGCGAGGCGCGCGGGTGGTGGTCGTGACGGTGGCGACCGCTGTCTTGACGTCGGCGATCGCTGTGGTGATCAACCTGGCGACGGAGTGGAAGACGAATCCGTGGGCGTGGCTGGGAGTAGTCGGGCTCACGGTCCTCAGCGCCGCAGTGTCGCTGTGGCTGGCCCACCGGGGGACGCCAGGCTCACAGCAGGGAGGTGGCCAAGTCGTGTCTGGGTCAACCGCCGGTCGGGACATCATTCAGATTCGGTCGGATACTGAACGTGTAGACCGACCGTGATGCTTAGGCGCCGCCCACCTGCGGTACCGGGCCAGTCGGTGTCCGGCTCATCGGCGGGCGGGCACATCATTCAGGTCAGTTCGACCACCGGTGACGTGCTGATTCTGCTCGATAGGTCGGACTACCGGCTGGAATTCCTTACCCCTACATCGGATGAGCAGCGTAGGGTGCCACGCTCGCAGCGCCAGCCCAGCTACCTGCTGGATCCGCAGCGCGAGGTGGTGCCCTACCGGCCGCGGGTCCAGGAGCAGCGCCTCCTCGATGAGTGGCGCGACGATGCCGAGGAGCCGGTGTCGGTGCTGATGGTCTCCGGCGCCGGCGGGCAGGGCAAGACCCGGTTGGCCAGTCACGTTGCCTCTGCGTCGCACCAGGCCGGGTGGGCAGTGGCCCGAGGCGTGGAAAGCACCCCGCGCCTGCGGACCGACAGCCTTCGATGGGCGGTTCTGGACGAGGCTCAGTCGTTGCTCGTGGTGGTCGACTACGCGGAACGGTGGCGGCTGGAGATACTGGCGCAGCTGGTGCACGACCTGCCGCTGAACTACCCGGACCGGCGTGTACGGGTGCTGCTGCTGGCGCGTCCCAGCCCCGGTCTGTGGCAGGAGATGGAAGCCAAGCTGGACCGTGGCGGTGTCGATCTGACCGAGCCAGTCGAGCTGGGCGAGTTCGTCCACGACGAGACCGGGCGTGCCGCGGCGTTCACTGATGCGGCCCAGGCGTTCGCCAGCCAGATGAAAACGCCGGTGCCGCGAGGATTGCAGCCCCCGGCCGATCTCGCCGCAGCCGAATACACCTCGCCGTTGACGCTGCACATGTCCGCGCTAGCAGCGGTGTGCGCAGCTAGCGCGAACCAACCCGTGCCCGAGGTGCAGGATCTGTCCCGCTTCCTACTCAATCATGAGCGCCGCTACTGGAACGCGAGGGCGGACGCAGGTCGCGGGCCGTCGCCTGAGGTGATCGAGCAGATGGCGTTCCTGGCGACGGTGTTTGGTCCCGTCCCCGGGCTCTCGGCCGGCCGCGCGCTGCTCCGTCGGGCGGCCCTGGCCGATGGGGATGCCGAAGCGGGCCAACTGCTGAGGGCGCACGAGCGACTCTATCCGTCGAACCGGACCCCGCTGTCTGACACCACCGGCGGCGGGCTGGCCGATGTGGAGACGCTGCTGCCACTGCGACCCGACCGGTTCGGTGAGGACTTCGTGGGCCAGTATCTGACCCAGTGGCCGCACGCCGCGCCTCTGCTCACCGAGCTGCTGGCCACTGAGCGGGACGTGCTGTCCCTGCGGCGCTGCCTGATTGTGCTCGCCGCCGCGTCACCCCGCCATCCGGGGGCCGCGACAACTTTGTTCGAGCTTCTGCGCAGCCACCCCGAGGTTGCCGCGCATGTCACCAGTGGGGTCCTGCAGGTAGTCGTGGACCACGCCCCGGACGACATCGCCGCAGCCGTCGAGGAGGCGCTGCCACGGTTCAGCACTGAGCTACTGCGGCCCGCATGCAGTCTCGCGGAACGCTTACACAGCAGCGTGCCGCCCGACGCCCCGCCAGCCCTAGTGGCACACCGCCTAAGCATCCTCGGTATCCGGCTGTCGGATGTCGGGGACAAGCGCGGTGCCCTGGCCCCGACCCAGCAGGCCGTGGACACCTACCGGCGCTTGGCCCAGGTCCAACCCGCCGCCTACCTCCCCCCTCTCGCCGACGCCCTGAACAGCCTCGGCGTCTGCCTGTCGGATGTCGGGGATAAGCACGGTGCCCTGGCCCCGACCCAGCTGTTGAACGGCACTCCCAACGCA
>QHBY01000536.1:220-2090 GCA_003244245.1 Pseudonocardiales bacterium | reverse complement strand
CGGGCCGCTTCGGGTGTGAGCCTGCCGATCTCGATGTAGTTGAACAGGCGCTCGGCGTAACTCGATGCCTTGGTCAGCGTGGCAGGCAACTGCGGTAGACCCGCACAGACGATTGCGACCGGCAGTTTCTCCTGGCCGACTTGGTGAAGCGCGGACAGCAGGCCGCTGAGATCCTCGGGTTCGGCGAACTGCATCTCGTCTATGAACAAGACAACCCCGACGCTCTCTGCCTTGGCAGCGCTTCCGAGCTCGCGTAGGACTTCGAGCACGTTNNCACGTCGATGTCCAGCTGGCCAGTATCGCCGCGGCCCACCTCCGGATCGGTTTCGAGCTTGAAGGTCACTCCCGTAGGCATGGCGGTCACCGAGAAGGACTTGATGACCTTCAAGGCGCCCTTGAGGCGTCCGGCCAGACCCGGATGGCGCGCGAGGGTGCTGGCGGCTTGGGTGACGAGCGTCGCCAGTGGCGCCCTAAGCGCTGTTCGCCGACTGAGCTCGTAGGAACCCACGCCCCAACCTGCGTCTGCGGCCAGTCCGCGGAAGGCCGACAACAGGACGGTCTTTCCCACTCCCCGAAGGCCCCAAAGGGCCAAACCCTGATCTGGGCGACCCGCGGCGAGGCGCCCAAGCAGGATCTGGAACTCACGTAGCTCCTGTTCGCGGCCGGCGAGTTCGGGCGGTGGTGTCCCGGCACCCGGTGCGTAGGGATTGAGAACCTCGTCCATCTAAGAGAATCTATCAAAGTATACGGCTGTATATATCTTCGCTAGATTCCCCTATAAGACTATCGCCCGTGCGAGGCGATGTAGCTTCCTCGGAGGCGAAGACCCGGTGAAGGCGCGCTTCTCCGTATCGAAATGCCCTCGTCGAGTCGCCTTGATGGCCGAATCTCCCGCATCGTCCAGTCGCTCACGCTCGCGCGCGAGAGGCTCGTCACGCCGGAGTTCGGTTCCATCGAGCAGTACCTAGGCCAGCACACGCCCGCGTACGACGCAGCCCTGTCGGACGTGCAAGGCGGCAGCTATCAACCGAAGCGAGATGCCTCGGGCTGGGTCGACTTCTGTGTCCGGGCGCACCTCGACCAAGCCAGGCAGCGGCTGCCGCAGATCGAGGAGGCCCGCGCGCGCTGGTCCTTCCTCGAGACGCTCGTCGAGGCGCGCTCGTGGCCGGAGCGGTTCGTCGTCGCACTCGAGCAGAGCCTGATCGGAGGATCCGATCGCAGGTCCTATGGCGAAGAAGCTGACGTCTCGCCTGCGACGGCGAGCGCGGACCTCCGTCGGCTCCTCGATAGCGGATTGGTCACGCAACGCGGCCGCGGGCGCAATATCCGCTATCACGCGAGCGATCAGCTCCGAGATGACCGCTCGGGGCAGATTGCTACGGAGGAGGCCGGTCAGGTTGCCGGGAGCAGCTCGATCTCGACGGGGAACGCCCGGTAGGTATCGAGCGCTCGACGGTCCCGGGTCGCCAGCGCCACGCTGTGCTCCGCCGCGGTTGCCGCGACCAGAGCGTCGTACACGGCGCCGCCCGCAATCGCCTCACCCGCGAGCCGGTCCATGAGCTCGGTGGCCGCTCCGGGTGAGAGATGGCGGGTCGCCGGGAAATTCGCTTCGAGAACGCGCGCGACGACGGCCGGGGTGCGGCGGGCTGGCTGCGGCAGGCGGGTCAGCACCGAGAACGTCTCGAACGCGGCGTGTCCGGCCAGCCCGAGCCGGCGCCCGCCAAGCGCCTTGAACGTGTCCTCGTGGTCCGCGTGGTCCGCGACCACCAACGCCACGGCGGCGCTGGTGTCGACCAGGCAGGCTGGCGGCCTACCTGCGGTCGGCATCGCGCAGGGCGAGGACGGTCTCGTCGTCGATCTCGGCCCCAGC
>QHBY01000536.1:0-194 GCA_003244245.1 Pseudonocardiales bacterium | reverse complement strand
CAGGGCCGTGCCGTCGGTCATCACTTCGACGACCCCCGGGGTGATTCCCAGCCGTTCCCGCAGCGGCTTGGGGATCACCAACCGACCTGCCTTGTCGATGGTTGCACGCACGCCACGACGGTACCACCGCCCCGGGCGAGTAGCCGAAACAGCAGACGGCAGCTCGCGGCCCCACGGGCGTCGAGGTGAGCTGG
>QHBY01000535.1 GCA_003244245.1 Pseudonocardiales bacterium | reverse complement strand
CTTCGACGTCGACCAGGCTGCGGCCAAGGCCCGGCAGGTCGTCGGCACGGCGCAGCAGAACCCAGTGGCGCTGGCGATCGGCGCATTTCTCGTGGGCGTGCTGATCGGCCGCAAGCTCGGTCGCCGCTCCGCCTGACCCCGGATAGCACGCTCCGAGGCCCGCTGCCTCTTGAGGCTCGGGCGGCCAGTCGAGTCAGCTCGCCGAGTTGCCGCGCAGCGCAGGCAGCACGCCGCGCTCGTAGGTGTCGATCGCCGCGAGCGGATCGGCCCCCGAGTTATTGGCGAGCACGACGACGGTCGCACCGAGGCGCTCGATCTCGCGGATGCGCTCGGCATGCATGTCGGGGTCTGCGGAGACGATGAACGACTCGCGCAGATCGTCATCTGAGACTTGGCGCTCCGCCTCCTCGTGCATCTTTGCCGGATCGTGCCAGTCGTCGCGGTAGAACTCTGCGGGCTGGGCGCCCTTCCACATCCTGACCCCCTCCAGCGCGGTGTCGTCGTCCTGCGCCCAGGAGAAGCCGGTCTGGAGCAGTATCTCGCCGGGCTGGCGGCCCGCGTCCTCGGCGGCGCCGCGATAGGCGTCGATGATGCCGGGCACCTGCTCGGGGTCGGCGAGCGTCCATAGGCCGTCGCCCCACCGGCCGGCCACCCGTGCGGCCTGCGCGCCGAAGGCCGAGACGTAGATCGGCGGCCGTGCCTGGGGACGGGTGTGCAGGACGGCGCGCTTGGTCTTGAAGTGAGGCCCCTCGTGGGTGATGCACTCTCCGTCGAACAGCCGGTGGATCAGCTCCAGCGCCTCCTCCATGCGCTCGATCTGCCGGCCCACCGGCGGCCACTCGGCGCCCAGGGGCGATTCGTTGAGCGACTCGCCCGAGCCGAAGCCGAGGTACGGGCGGCCGGGGAACATCGTCTCCAGGGTCGCCCACGCCTGGGCGATCAGGACGGGGTGAAAGCGCGGACCGGGCGGCGTGACGCCGGTCCCGATCGGGAGCCGCTCGGTGGCCTGGGCCGCAGCCCCGAGCCACACCCACGCATGGCCCGACTCGCCCGGCTCCCACCAGGGTTGGAGGTGGTCGCTGCAGGCCAGGCCGTCGAAGCCGGCCCGCGCCGCGGCGACGGCCTGGGTGAGGAGCTCGTCAGGCGGGAACTGCTCGTGGGAGCAGAAGTGGAAGTAGCGCGTCGGTGAGGGCATGGGCCACGGTTACCCCCGTCCAGCACGGTGTAAGCAGCGCCGAAGGGCCGCCGACTCTGCGGCATCGATTCGCCGAGGGGGTAGGGTAGGTCGATGGAGCGTGCCAGCGTTGGGCGCCGCGGGAGCGCCTCGCCGCGCGGGCCGAGCGCTGTTTGGCGCGAGCTGCGCGGCATCCAGCCTCGGCTGATCGTGCGCCGGTTGATCGCCTGCGAGAGCGACAACGACCTGCTCACCTACGCCAGCGCCATCTCCTTTCAGGTGTTCTTCGCCCTGATTCCGCTGCTCCTGCTGGCGTTCGGAATCCTGGGCGCTGCTCACGGGCAGTCGGTGTGGCGCGACGACCTCGCCCCCAATCTCGCCGGCCAGGTGCCGAGCTCCGTCTACAACGCGATCAACCAGACAGTGACCGAGGTGCTGGACCAAAAGCAGCTGCTGTGGATCACCTTCGGCGCTGCGTTCGCCGTGTGGCAGGTCTCGGGCGCCGTGCGCGCCGTGATGGGCGTGCTCAACCGCATCTACGGCTGCGAGAGGGAGCGTCCGTTCTGGCGGCGACTCGCGGTGTCGCTGGTCCTCGCGGTGGCCGTCACCTTCCTGCTCCTTGTGGCGATCGTCGTCGTGAAGTTCGGGCCGCTGCTGGTCGATGACGTCTTCCACGGGGGCGCGGTGGCCGGCGTGGTCGCCTTCGTCGTGCAATGGCTGATCACCGCCGGGGTGCTGCTCGTGGTCGTCGGCATGCTCGTGCGCTGCGCCCCGACCAGGAACCGGCCGTGGAGCTGGGTGAGCTTCGGGGCGGTGCTCGTCGTCGGGGGGTGGATCGCCATGTCGCTGCTGTTCAGCTGGTACCTGACGTCGATCGCCGACTACGGGTCGACCTTCGGCAACCTGGCCACCGTGATCGTGCNNTCGTATCTGACCTCGCTCGCCGACTACGGCTCGCTCTTCGGGAGCCTGGCCACCGGGATCGTGCTGATGGAGTACCTCTACCTGTCCTCGATCGTGTTCCTGAGCGGCATCCAGCTCGACGCCCTCGCCCGCGACCAGGTCAACAGGCAAGGATCCGCCGACTGACACCCCCACGGGGCGGTTTCCCCGGTCCTCGCACCGGGTATCTCAAGGCTGGAGCATGAACCCGATCTTGATCGCAATCGTGCTGCTCGCCGCGCTCGTGGTCGTTGGCGTCAGGCTCACGCGCGTGGGAGGCGCGCGCTCGAGTCGCCGAGGCAAGCGCGCAGCCGACGCCGACCTGGGCGTCGACTCCGTCTCTGAGGGCGCGAACCCCGTCCACAAGGTC
>QHBY01000534.1 GCA_003244245.1 Pseudonocardiales bacterium | reverse complement strand
ATCCATCGGCTACCAGCGTCTGCCGCAACATGTTCCAGGTTCCACGGTGGGTCTTTGCGTGACGGTCCCGCTCACTCAGGGCGGCGCGCGCCCCGTAGAGCATCGCGTAATAGGCGGCGCCCACGGTGATCGCATACTCACCCTGCTCGAGGTTCTTCCTCGCCCCCTGGAGTCGCTCCCTGGCCCGGTCGTAGAACTCTTTCGAGCGAGGGCTCAAGGCTCCCCGTAAAGGACGACCTTGTCGCGGTCGACATCCCGGATGAAGAAGGAGTCGATTTGCCGGCGACTCTCGAGCCATCCCGGGTCGTAGGCCTTGATCGAGACGAGCGGCCGCTCCACCCCCAGCTCCTGCGCCGCCTGGTCGACGAGCAGAATCGCGGTGAGTCCGTCATCCGTCCCCTCGTCCGGGTCGGCGATGGTCAGCAGGTCGATGTCCGACTCCGGCCCGGGGCGCTCGCTGCGCGCCCGGGAGCCATACAGCCAAACCGAGCGCAGGCGGCCGCCGAACCGCTCTTGCATGAGCTCGACCAGGCGCCCGACAACGCGGCGCTCGTCCTCGGTCAGCGATGCCTCGGCAGCGGTGGCCACGGCACTGACTGTAACCTCTGCAGCGGCGCGTGCTACGGCCTGCGGAAGGAGGAGGTCGAGCGGCTGCGGCCAGGCTCGCCGATGCGATCGACTGCCCAGACGGCGCGGCGCACGCTCGATACCCGGCTTGGTTTCCGTGCGATCCTGAGGGTGCGGCGGGGACGAACCTGGCCGGCTGGGTGAAGGTGTACGTGCCGCTCTGGCGCGAGCCAAGCGCGGGTGGTGTTCGAGCTCCTTGCGGCCGGTGCGCCCGACCCCGTGTTCGCCTTGGAGCTGCTCGCCTACGGGGAGCGCCACCCAGCGCCCGGGACGCGCAGCGTCTACGAGCGGGCGCGCGAGCGCCTTCTCACGGGTGCTATCCCGGCCAGTAGGTGGGGGTCGCTGCCGCAACCCATCGCGGAGAGCCTGGGAATGCCCGACGGGCAGCTCTCGGCGGGAGCTGCAGTCGCGGTTTGCACGCTATGACGTGCATAAAGCGCCTACTGATGAACGCCGCACTCGTTCGACCAGGGTGCCCTGGTTGGATCGACCTTCGACCCGACCTTGAGATCGCCGCGGCGCGGGTCCGCACTCAAGCGAGACGGCGCAGCGTCCAATGCCGACTATGGTTTGGGTGTGCTCCTCACCCAGGCCACACCGATCCTCGCCCTCCCGGACTGGCAATGACACGAGCACGCTCCCAACGACGCACCGTCGTCGGCCTCGACATCGAGCCGAGCTTCTTGCTGCCGCGGAGGTTCGCTCCAATGGTGCGATCGCCGTCGAGCGCGCGGCCAACCAGCGCATCGTGGTCGGCACGACGATGTCCCTATCCTGATTGATCCCCGGAGCTCGCGGCGGCGGTGCGCTTTCAGGCCCAGGAGCACATTCCCATGCCGCTCGACCTCGCCGTGCTCGGCTACCAGCCACTGGGAACGTGCAGACAGAGCAGGGCGAGCACTCCCGCCAGTGGCTCAACCACGTCGGCCTGAGTGCCGTCGAGCAGCTCGAGGGCGACGCCGAGATCTCTTGACGTGGCTTAGCTGCGGTCGCGGCCGTGAGTCCTGCCCGGGGAACCGGCGATTCACGCTGTACCATCGCGCTCGGTGCGGTGCCTGGTCATCCCGATCCTCGCGGCCGTTGCGCTCGCTGGCTGCGGGTCGAGCGACAAGGGATCGGGGAGCTCCACCGAAGAGCAGAGCCAGGGGTCGCAGACCTTCATGGCGACGAAGGACCTCCCGCTGAGCTTCAGCTACCCGACCGGCCTGCGGCGCGGCTCCCTGACGACCAACCAGAACCTCGGCGGTGGCCGGCCCGTGGGCACGGCTGGACTGGGGCTGGACCACGACAACGTCATCGGCGTCAGCCGCTATCGCCTGCGCAAGCCCGCAAATCTCGATGATCCTGGCTTTCGCCGCGCTCTCGACGCGCTCGTGTCCAAGCTCTCGCTTCGACACCGCGGGGCTGCCTCGGGCAGGCGCGTGCGGTTCGGTGGCGTGCCTGGCCTCCAGTACAGGATCCGTGTCGCGAAACCGGCCTCGGCGCGGAGCCGGGTGACATTCCTCTTCGACGGCACGACCGAGTATGAGATCGACTGCCAGTCGACACCGGCGCTCGCTCGCAGCTATTGCGTGCCTGCGAGCAAGCGCTGAGCACGATCACGGTTCAGCGGACTGGCGGCTGACGCGGCGGCGCCGCGGCAGCCGCCTGCCCAGCGCCCCGTAACCTAGGCGCATGGCGATGCGCCTCGTCACCGCAGGTGAGTCTCACGGGCCCGGCCTGACCTGTGTCGTCGAGGGCCTGCCTGCCGGTCTCTCGCTGACGCCCGAGGACCTCAACCGCGACATGGCCCGCCGCCAGCTCGGTCACGGGCGCGGCGGCCGGATGAAGATCGAGAAGGATGCGGCGACGGTGACCGCGGGCATTCGGCACGGGCGCACGCTGGGCGGCCCGATCGCCCTGCAGGTCCCCAACCGCGACTACGTCAACTGGGAGGAGCGCATGAACCCATGGCCGGTTGACGGCGAGGTGGAGGAGGTCCA
>QHBY01000533.1:4981-30008 GCA_003244245.1 Pseudonocardiales bacterium | reverse complement strand
TAGCTACCCACCAAACATTCGTGCCTCGGCCCGTGCAGTGACCAGTCCCAAAACGGCCCTAATTCAGCGGCCTCCTAGCGCGTCGGTTTCAGCGCGCCGGTAGTCGAGGTGCCGGGCCAGCGTCAACGCCTGAGTGTGGTACTTGCGCGCCTGGCTGTACTCACCGACGAGCCGCTCGACGTAGCCCAGCCCCCACAACGCGTCGACCTCACCGCGCCGATCACCGAGGTGCCGGTAGACGGTCAAGGCTTGGCCGTGAAGATACCTGACGTCGGACCAGAAGCCGAAGTCACGGAAGTGCACAGCCAGCACAGTTGACAGGTCCGCGCCTTGCGCGGTCGAGCTCATCGCTCGTACACACCCAAGCAGGTTGGGCAGCTCGACAGTCAGCCAGGTACGGGCCTGCGATGCGTCCGCGAACGCCAGCACGGCACCCTGGGCCGCGCATTGACCAGGGTCGCCGGGGACATAGGGCCGAAGCAACCGGTCGGCCTCATGGGCGATCGCCAGGTACCTGCTGGCCAGGCGATCCACCGCCGCCGCCCGCTCGGCCGGCGGTTCCTCAGCGTCGGCGCGTTCTAAAGCGTAGAGGCGCACCAGATCGTGCATGCGGTATCGCGGACCCCCGGCTACGCCCGCGACTGAAAGCTGCTCGAGCAGATTGTGGTCGACCAGCTCGCGTAACAGCCGCCTGCCCCGGCCGGGTGGTACGTCGGCCACCGCGGCGATCACCACCGGGGTGATCTCGGGTCCGGGATGCCAGCCCAGCAGGCGGAAAGCCCGGCGCTGCTCATCGGTCAGGAGCTGGTAGGACCACTCGAACGCCGCTCGCACCGAGACGTGTTCAGCAATGAACGTATCCAGCGCCGCGGTCTGGTCGGCAAAGTCCGCGGCGACTTCAGCCAGGAGCTCACCCGTGTGGTGACGTAGCCACCCGGCGATGAGCCTGATCGCCAGTGGCAGCCGACCACACGCGGCCAGGATCTCCCCGACAGCCTCGCGGTCCTCGCATCGCTGTGGGCCGACCAGCTTGATGAACAATTGCTCCGCCTCGCCCCACCCCAGGACGTCGAGTGAGAGTGGGTAAGCGTCAGTCAGGCCGGTCAGCTTGCGCCTGCTGGTGATCAGTACAAGGCAATGAGGTGCCTCGGGGAGCAGCGGCAGCACCTGGTCGCTGGTACGGGCGTTGTCCAGCACGATCAGCATGCGCCGTGGGTGGATATGGCGGCGCCACTGATCTTGGCGGTCGGCCAGGTCAGCTTTGATCGCCTCTGGCGGCACACCGAGTTGAAGAAGCATCTGCTCCAACGCACCCGCTGCTTCGCGTGGCTGCATGCCCGGCGTGTGACCGAAGAGGTCGACCCAGATGCCTCCGTCTGGGTAGCGCGAGCCGAACTCCTGAGCGGCGTGCCGGGCGAATGCCGTCTTGCCTACCCCCGCCATGCCATCGATCGCGTAGATGCGCACGACAGTGCCCTGCTCGGTAATCTGAGCGTGTAGCTCCGCCATCGGCCTATCCCGCCCGGTGAAGTGCGTTGCCTCGCCGGGCAACCCACCCCCCGAACGCCCGGGTGCCGGTGCGGTCAGCCGCTCACGGACGGTCACCGGTTCCACGGCGACGATCAGCCGGTTGACCCGCGGGTCGCCATCGCCATGTGGAGCAGTCGGACGACGACCTCCGTGTCGCGGTACCGGTAGATCCAACGAATCGCCGTGGCGCAAGTCGCTGATGTCCAGAAATGCCTGGCGATCGCGAGCCGGCATCTCCTCCAGATCGTCGACGTCGACCAGCTGGTCCCAGGTGGTCTCATAGATGTCCGCGAGAATTCTCAAGGTCCGCACCGACGGCCGGACCCCTCCCGTCGGCCATTTTTCATACTCACAGATACGGCTGCCCCGCATGCGGACATTCGGGTCACCCCTGATTCGGTCGAATCTCGTCGCAATCTCATCCTGAGTGAGCTCGTGAGCCAACCGCCAGGCCTCGCGGGGCCGGCATCCACAGCGAATCAGGTCAGTCACAAGCTGTTCGATGAGCTGGCGGCCGTGCACTCCGAGCCGAGCCAGACGTTCCCGCTGTTGATCGCGGTACGCCTTACCACCCGATCTGCGCGCCATGGCTCATCTTGCCTTTCTACGAAACTTTGTACACCCTGACCCAGACGTAGCTGAGGAAATGGTCGGATTCCCCGGTTCCCCGCCGGAAGGGATCCGAGCGCCGCCCGGGAGTTTCTGCGTCAAGAAATCCCTATTTTACCAGGTCACACCTACTTCGGCCAGGTGAGCAAATCTCTCCACCCGGCGTGAGCGACGCCACCGGTAGCGTCTGCGAAAATGATCTGAGCTGCTCACCAAGTCACACCGAAGTACCACAGGTGCCAGAGTCGCGCGAATCATGAAAGGAAAAATCATGACCGTCATGAACTACAGGACGCAGGACGGGCTCGCTGACTACGGCTTCTCGATTGAGTACCAGCCAAGCATCGGTTGGCGAGTCTACATCATCTTCAGACCCTTCCATCAGGACCACGACGACAGTGCGCGATTGCCTCATCAGTCTACCGACGATAGCGGGCGCCGTTATGTGAACTGGTCCGCGAAAGTCGACAGCCTGGGCGAGGCGAGAACAGTTGCCGAGCTCTGGGCAGAGCTGATTCAGCGTTACGAGCTTGCGGAAGCAGAAAGAAAGGGTGATAACGCAGCCGCCAACGAACCGAGCGCCCTGAGGAGACTGAGGACTGACGCTGCCTGATCACTCTTGCCCGTCGTGATGGCCGGCGAACCTTCGGAGCAGTCGAACCCCGCGGCATCGCGCGGAGGCCGGTGCTCACCACAGCCGATGGCGGTCACCAGGCAGCGGGCCGCCCACGGCTGTGGGGTCGCGGTGTGGAAATAGGTCGATCCGAAGAACCGCGGGGTAGGACTTCGCGCTTCCTGTTCGCCATTCGTGCTGGGCATTACAGTTCGAGTTGATTCTCGTCCTGCTCGAACGGCCCCACGCCAGCTACGTGGCCGAGGAGGCGTGGCCGCTGATGCGCACCGAGTTGGTTGGTCGCGAACGGGAGCTGGCCGCGCTCGTAGGCCACCTCGAGTCGGCTCTGGCCGCACATCCACGTGTCGTGCTGTGCCGAGGCGAGCCGGGGATCGGCAAGACCCGCATGGCAGAGGAGCTGACCGTGCTGGCGGCGACGCGGGGTGTGCCGGTGGCGTGGGGACCGGCGGCGGAGTCGAGCGGCGCGCCCCCGTACTGGCCGTGGCGGCAGGTGCTGCGCGCGGTGTCCGCCGGCGTCGACGTCGTCAAGATCGCCGACGAGCTGGGGGTGGCCCCCGACCTCGTGCGGCTCGCACCCGGCGTGTTCGACCCTCCAGGCGGTGATCGGGGTGCCAGTGGCTCGATCGAGGACCGGTTTCGGCTGTTCGACGCGGTGGCCCGGCTGCTGAGCGATATCACCGTGCGCGCACCATGGGTCATCGTGCTCGACGACGCGCATCGGGCGGATTACGGCTCGTTGCTGCTGCTGCACCACGTGGTGCGCACGCTGGGTCGCGAGCGGCTGCTGGTGATGGTGAACCACCGTGATACCGAACCCGTGCACGACGTGCTCGTCACGGGACTTGCTCGGGAGCCGGTCACCCGGCGGATCGACCTCCGCGGCTTGACTGCTCCGGCCGTCGGCAAGCAGCTCGCCGCGCTGGTCGGACGCGACGTCGCACCGGCGCAGGTGAAGCGGGTACACGCGGTCACGGGTGGCAACCCCTTCTTCGTCGGTGAGATGGGTTGGGCGTTGGCCGACGCAGGCCCAGCCGCGTCGGCGGTCCCGGTTCCGCCGAGCGTGCTGCAGACGATCAACGAGCGGCTGGAACGGCTCCCGCCGAAGTCCGTGTGGCTGCTGCGCGCGGCGTCGATCGTCGGCCGGGAGTTCCCCGTCGAGGTGCTCGCCCGAATGGTGGGCGAGCCGGTACTCGGCTGCCTGGACCCGCTCGACGAGGCAGCGGCCGCCCGCCTGGTCGAGCCCACCGCGACGCCCGGCGAGCACCGATTCCTGCACGTCTTGATTCGGGACGCGATCGAGGCCGCCCTGGGCACCGCCGAGCGGGTACAGCTGCACCGGTCGGCGGCCGAGGCCGTGGAGGAGCTGTACGCCGGCCGTCTCGAGCCGCGTCTGTCGGATCTCGCCCGGCACTGGGCGGCTGCGGCGGTGCTCGGCGAGCGGGGCCGCGCTACCGGTTGGATCCGGCGGGCCGCGGGTGAGGCGGTGAGCCGGCTCTCCTACGAGGAGGGTGTCCGGCTTTTCCGGCTCGCGCTCGACGTCGGCGGCGGCGAGCTCGATGATCTCGACCGTTGCCGGCTGCTGCTCGCGCTCGGCGCCGCGCAGAGCCTGTCCGGGGATCACCCGGGCCGGCTGCACACCTGCCGGAGTGCGGCCGACCTCGCGCGGTCGATGGCCCGACCCGACCTCATCGCCGAGGCAGCCCTGATCTTGGAGGGTGGCGACGGCGCCGAGGCCGATCGGCTGGTCAGGCGGTTGTGCGAGGAGGTCCTGCGGGGGCTGGGTCCGCAGTCCTCCTCGCTGCGTGCCAGGGTGGCGGCCAGCCTGTCCCGCGCATGCATCTACCTCGATGACATCGACGCCGCCGCGCGGGCCAGCGAGCAGGCACTGGCCGTGGCGAACCAGTGCGACGATCGAGCCACACTCGTGGCGACGTTACGAGCCCGCCAGCTCGTGCGCTCCGATCCCGACGGGACCGACGAGCGGTCCGGCCTGGCCGCGCAGCTGCTGGAGATCGGCCGGGAAGCCTCGGACCCCGAGACCCAGATGTGGGCCCACCTCTGGCGGATCGACGTGATGTTGCAGCGCGGCGACCTCGCCGGCGTCGGCCGGGAGCTCGATCCCCTGGCCTGGTGTGTCGGCGAGGTGGGCGGGCCGGTCGCGCGCTGGCACCTGCTCCGCTGCCGGGCAGCGCACGCCCAGGCACAGGCACGCTTCGCCGACGCCAACCGGCTGGCCAACGACGGCTTCACCGAGCTGATCCCGCTCTCGGCGTGGGTCCGGGACGGCGTGTTGGCGATGACGGGTCACCACATCGGTCCCGAGGCGAGCGGCGCGGCGAGGGCCTACGGCCTCGATGGACCTGCCGGTGCCCGAGACTTCTGCCCGGCCTTCGGCGTCATTTACTCCCTTGCGCCGGCTGTTGTGCTGATCTCAGCCGGGCGGTGCGCCGAGGCGGCCGAGCTCTACCGAGCGCTGGGGCCGGTCGCCAAGTGGCAGCCGACCACCCACGGGGCGACCATCAGCTACGCGCTCGGCATCATGGTCGCCGCGGCGATGGACGCCGCCGAGGATGTCGCGGCGCTACGCGGGCTGCTGGCCCGTTATCGCGGCCACCATGTCGCGGGCGGGGCAGGCCCCGCGATCTACCTCGGGCCGGTTGAGCTGTACCTGGGCATCGCGGCCCGACACCTGGGACTGCTCGATGACGCCGTCGCCGACCTCGATCACGCGCGGCAGGCGTGCGCGGCGAACGGGGCGGCCGGTTACCACGTCGAGGCGCTGTTCGAGCTGGCCGTGGCGCTGACCCACCGGGCCGCCGACGGTGATGCGGCTCGGGCCCGTTCGTTGGCCGCCGACTGCGCCAGCCGAGCCAGGACCCTCGGCATGGCGCCGTTCACGGCGCGAGCCCAGGAACTGACCGACCGGCTTGGTCAGGCGTCGGCCGAGCCGTTGACGCCGCGGGAGCGCGAGGTCGCCGAGCTGGTGGCGCAGGGGCTGACCAACCGGGAGATCGCCGCCCAGCTCCACCTCTCCGCGCGCACCGCGCAGAACCACGTGCAGCACATCCTCACCAAGCTCGACCTGTCGAACCGGAGCCAGATCGCGGTCTGGATCACCACTCGCAATTGAGTGTGCGGGTTGAGCAATTCGGCGGACACCGCCACTCCGCGCCTGACTGCCGCGGGTCGAGCGCGAAGGGCCTCCTTCGATGTGCAGAACAGGGAGAAGCGTCCGGCTCGTTCCTCGGCTGGCCGGGCAGTTGGGCCGGCCGGTGGCTTGACCGTGCTTCATTAGCAGGACGAGACTTCTGTTCTCCCGGTTGAGAGGGGCACCTCATGGCCTGGTCCATCCGCGGTCGCTACTTCGAAAACTGTTCCTGCGATATGCCCTGCCCGTGCACAGTCACGTTTGACGCTGGCGCCGACACGGAGCGCTGCAACGCCGTGCTCATCTTCCACGTGGACACCGGTGAGGTCGACGACATGGACGTGAGCGACCGGACGGTCGTGGTGGTGGTAGACGCCCCTCAAGTGATGACCGACGGCAACTGGAAGCTCGCGCTCGTGGTGGACGAGAGGGCCTCCGACGAGCAGCTCCAGAAACTGGGTGCGGTGTTCGGCGGCGAGCTGGGGGGCCCGATGGAGGCACTCGCCCCACTGGTGGGCGAGATGCTCGGTGTGGAACGAATGCGCATCGAGATCACCCAGAGCAACGGGAACCACAAGCTCAGCGCCGGTGACGCACTCGAGGTCGAGGTCGATGACGTCGTGCCGTTCGGTGTGGACACCGGCCGCCCCGCCCGGCTCGTTGATGTCTTTCACCCGGCCAACAGCGAGCTGACCGTGGCGAAGGGCCGCTCGCGGGTCGGAGTCCTCGGACTGGAATGGTCCCAAGCAGGCACTTCGGGGTTTTCCGCCCCGTTCGCCTGGATGGGCTGAATGACAAGGGCCGGCGTCCCAGCCAGGCCCGGCACGCTGCTGACGATCGGTCCGCTGCTGGCCCTCGCCGTCTTCTGCTGGGCTGTGGTGGTGCAGCGGATGGGAGGCGAAGACGGGGGTCCGGGTGCTGATCCGGGCCCGCTCGGCTTGTTCACCGGT
The DNA here is from genome assembly GCA_003244245.1 of Pseudonocardiales bacterium. Classification (GTDB taxonomy): domain Bacteria; phylum Actinomycetota; class Actinomycetes; order Mycobacteriales; family Pseudonocardiaceae. Next base: position 23,137 of record QHBY01000533.1, on the reverse strand, counting down.
GTGTGGACGCTGATGATGGCGGCGATGATGCTCCCGTCGGTGTGGCCCACGGTGCTCGTGTACCAGCGGCTGCAGGCCGCGCGGCGCGAACGCGGGAAGAACGCTGTGTGGATGGGACCGGCTTTGCTCCTGGTCGGCTACCTGGCAGCGTGGACCGTCGTTGGGTTCATCGGCTTCGCTATCCTCAAGGCTGGACGCGCCCTTGAGATCGACGCCTTGAGCTGGAGCCGGGGCGGACCGCTCCTAGCGGGCGGGGTGATCATCGGGGCGGCGGCTTATCAGCTCACGCCGCTGAAGGACGTGTGCTTGCGGCACTGCCGTGGTCCGTTCAGCTTCCTGTTCGAGCACTGGCGTCCAGGTGCGCTGGGTGCGGTTCGGATGGGCGCCCGCCACGGCATCTGGTGCATCGGCTGCTGCTGGGCACTGATGACCGCGCTGTTCGCCCTCGGCGTCATGAGCATCCCATGGATGGCACTGATCGCCGTCTTCATCGCCGCTGAGAAGCTGCTGCCCTGGCGCCGAGCCGCCGCCACGTTCGTGAGCCTCGCGCTGCTGGTGCTCGGCCTTGCCGTGGCCCTCGTTCCCGAGCGGGTGCCAGGGCTGATGACAGCCGACGCCCCGATGCACAAGATGAGCATGCCCCCTCATTCCCTCGTGGTCTGCTCGACCCACATCTTCGCAAGCTCCAGCCGCCCACCAGCGGACCGTAAAATGCAGGTAGCTTCCAGTCGAAACTCTGTAGTGGGAGCCGCATCGTTCAAGCTTTTCGGTGCAGTTGCTGTACGTTTGTACAGCTCCTCGGCGCGTCCGGTGTGATCGCCGAGCAACGCCACCGATCACTGCCTGGATCGTCAGTGAAGAAGTTCGAGGAACTCAGCAGGCGTTATTCCAGCTTGCCGCAGGATGGAGCCCAGAGTGCCTCGCTTGACGGTGCCGTGTTGGGGGATGACCACGGCCCTGCCATCCGGATGCCGGTAGACGACGTGACTGTCTTTCGTGCGCACGTAGACAAAGCCAAGCGACTCGATAACACGGGGATCTTGCGGATCGGTAGGTCGGAGAGCGCAGGACTCACGCTGCGCCCGGCACCTGGAACGAGGTGACGAGCGGAGTGGCGGTGACGTGGCGCTGTGGGTCATCGACCTCTTCGAGGTAGAGAGCGACAGCCTCGGCGAGGTTGCTCAAGGCTTCGTTGATCGTACGGCCCTGGCTAGCGACGTCGACCTCAAGACACTGCGCCACGTACCAGTCCTCTTCCTGGTGTACGGCGGCGGTCAGGTTCCGAGCGGTGCCCATAGGTCTCAGTGTGACACCCTGCACGCCGTTCCGTCCTCTTTGCCGCGCCAGGGACGTGCCCCACCCCGCGCTGGGTAGGAGGCCGTCGTGCAGCGTACCCAGAGATGGCCGAAGCAGGACCGAACGTGGTCGGCTGGGATGAGAGCTGCCCGGTGGCATTCCGGTGACTTTCATCCCCGATCAGCTGTGATCGACGAACCGGAGCCAGCTTGCGGTTTGGATCACCAGCCGCAGTTGAGTATGCGGGTTGAGTAATTCGGCAGACGCCGTCACGCCACTCGCCTCACTAACGTATTCAGGTGCACGGAAAGTGACCTAAAGTCGAAATGTTCGATTCCGTCGGCGGCGAGGAGAGTGGTTTTTGTGACGGCGACGGTAGGCGAGGGTGTCGAAGCCCTCCGCGCAGTGATGTCGGGCCCTGTGTTCATACCGGGTGACATGGACTATCACAGCGCTCGTTCGATCTGGAATGGCGACATCGACCGTCATCCCGCGGTTATCGCGCGGTGCCAGACGCAGCAAGACGTGGTCACGGCAGTCGGGTTTGCACAGCGCGAGGGCTTGGAGATCGCGGTCCGGGGTGGTGGGCACGGGTACAGCGGGCTGTCCGTTTGCGAGGGCGGCCTGGTGATCGACCTCAGCGGGATGCGGGACGTGGTGGTGGATCCCGACAGCAGGCGGGCGGTCGTCGGTGGCGGGGCGAGGCTGGCCGACCTGGACGCCGCCACCCAGGCGCACGGCCTCGCCGTCACCGGTGGGGTCGTCGGCCACACCGGCGTCGCCGGGCTCACCCTTGGCGGAGGCATGGGCTGGCTGACCCGCAAACTTGGGTTAAGTATTGACAACCTCGAAGCGGCCGAGGTGGTGCTGGCCGATGGCCGGCGTGTGCGGGCCTGCGCCGACTCGCATCCAAACCTGTTCTGGGCACTGCGCGGTGGCGGCGGCAACTTCGGAGTCGTCACCTCGTTCGAGTTTCGGCTGCACCCAGTCGGCCCAGAGGTTCACTTCGCCCTGCTGTTCTGGGGCATCGACCGGGGGCACGACGCCCTGAGGACCGCCCGTGACGCCATCCCGGCGCTACCCGAGAACACCGCCTCGCTGCTCGGCGTCGCGATGGCCGCGCCGCCCGCCCCATTCGTCCCGGAGCAGCACCATTTCGCACCTGGGCACGCGCTCCTGCTCGTCGGGTTCGGCTCGGCCGAGGAACACACTCAAGCCGTGGCACCGATCCGTGCCGCGTGTCCGCCGTTGTTCGAGTTCATCACCCCGATCCCCTACACGGCGCTTCAGCAGATGTTCGATGACAGCGCGTTCCCGTGGGGGATCCGGGCCTACTCGAAAGCACTCTATCTCGATGAGCTCTCCGACGAGGCGATCAACGTGCTGGTCGAGGGAGCCACCAACAAAACCTCGCCAATGTCGTTCATGCCGATCTTCCGGCTCGACGGCGCCTTTGCGCAGGTCGGCGAACAAGATACCGCGTTCGGCGGAACGCGCACCCCGCAGTACGCCATAAACATCGAGGCCATCAGCCCGGACCCCGCTGCGCTGGCAGCCGACCGGAACTGGGTGCGATCGGTGTGGGACGCCCTGCGCCCGCACGCCGCCAGCGCTGGCGGCTACGTCAACTTCTCCGCGGAACAAGACTACTACCGCGTGCGAGCCACCTACGGGTCGACGAAATACGACCGGCTGGCCCTGATCAAAACTCAGTACGACCCCGGTAATGTCTTCCACCGCAACGCAAACATCACGCCGTCCCAACAGCGCCCAGACATACCGTCACACGCCACTGGTTGAGTCAAGTGCTACACCAGCCCAGAACAGGACAACCAGGTGCAGTGCGGTAGAAGCTAAACTACTTATGAACCGTGTTCGCGATGGTCGATCGCGGAGGAGTCGCCATGGGAAAGACAACAAGTGAGATTCGGATCGAGCATCTAGAAGACGCTTCCCAGGCATTTCAGGGTTTTAATGCCGGTGACCGCGACGGACTGGTCATTCTCTGCAAGTCCGATGCCGTGCTTGTTCCAGGTCCCAGTCAGGTAGATACTCCGTCAATGATCGAAACCTTTGCGTGCTGAACTAGGGGATCGTCCAGTGACGGTACGCAGGACGTCGCGGGCCGAGCACGGCCATTAGCTGAGGAGGTTTCCGATGCTTGACATACAGATCGCGGTCTCGCAGGAAGTCGACCAGTACGCTCCTCAGCGGATGGCCGCCGCCGCCGCGAAGGCCAAGCGGTTATGGCCGGGAATAATCGGCGAAGTGCTCGCCGACGAGATCATGGCGGTGCTGGATCTGCCTTCGTGGATGCAATCGCAGACCCGTACGAATCGGCTTGTCGGTGCGATTTCGAGCATTACGGAGAAGGCAGGGGCATCCTGCGATTAGACCGGCGCCCATCGACCGGGCAAGGCCGCCCTGAAGATCGGCGCGGGAATCGCCGTCCAGGTCGTCGGGGACCAGCGGAAGCCCGGTCCCGCGGACCGTGAGTTAAAGTATTCGTCACCGAGTCGCCCTACGGGCTGGGTTTCAGTAGAGTGCGTTCGAGCTTCACCTCTCTGGCGCGTCACGGTCACATGTATCCCTCCTTCCTTTGGCGGTCGCCGCTCGCGACGCCGATCATTACGTCCTTTCGCGACGGTGACGATTCCTGTCGGTCGAGGGACGGTTTAGAAATCGCGCCCGCTGGGTGCAGTAATCGTGCCGCATTTGGCGCGGGGCCGAGGTTCCCGCGTCCGGTCACGCCTTCCGGCTGGACCGGCTCGCTGAACGTTATCGCCTGGGTATCAAGGTATCGGCTCGCTCCCACGGGTCAGTCAACCAATAGGCGTCGACTGAGCTGAAACCCAGCTGGATTGGAGTCGGTAGGCAGCCGCGACTCGAGCAACTCGGCAGTCCGGAAGGCGGCAGCGTTAGCCCTGGCTCCTCCACGCGACAACACTCGCGCAAAGCAGACCAGAGATCACGCTCCGCAGTGGTGCGCACGGGATGAGGGACCGGCCGTTTGCGGGGGCGGCCTGACGATCGACCAGAGCGGGATGCGGGACGTGGTGGTGATCGCCAGCGGTGCGTACGGACCCGATTCGAGACTACAGTCATCGCTGCGCCAGCCCACGCTGACCGACGTATCAAGGGGTTGACATGGTCGCAAGCGTATCGGCAGCCCAATGGCGGCAGAGCCAGGACGCACTCCGCGATGAGGTTCGGCGGGTGACGACCCTGATGCGGTCCGTCAGTGATCCGGGAGTTCCCGCGGTGGGTGGGTGGAACATCGCTGAGGTTGCTATGCATCTCTCGCAGAACTGGATAATGGTGCCTGGGCTGGCACGGCGGGACCTCTCCCGATATAGGGCAGTAGTGCCCAGCATTCCTGGGGCGGCCGGCGACTCGATGATCCGGGATATGTGGGACAACGCCGACATGAACGCGCTCGCGTTGAAGTCCGACCCCCAGCGCGATCTGGCCGTCCTGGCTGACCGCATCGAGGAGCGGGCGGAGGAGTACTTCGGCGAGTGTGCGGGGCACTCTCCCGATGAGCCACGCCCGTGGTCAGTCGAAGGCACCACGGTGCCCCTGTCGGCCCTGACCTGCAACCTGCTGAACGAAACGATCATGCACGGTTACGACATGGCCCGTGCCGCCGGGCGCAAGTGGAGAATCGAACCAGCCCGTGCGGCCATGGTGGTGTGGGGGTTCTTTGTCCCGGTGTTCCAAACTGTCGACCCTCGGACGTTTGTCAACGCTGAGCAGGTGGCCAGCCTCCAGGCAACCTACCAGCTGCACCTGCGGGGAGGCGGCCGGCTCAATTTCGTTTTCGACGATGGGTCGCTCAGGGTCGAAGAGCCGTCTGCCCGGCGGGTCGACTGCCATATCTCGGCCGATCCCGCAGCGTTCTTCATGATGTTCTGGGACCGCCAGAGCCAGTGGAACGCAATCGCCAAGGGTCAGCTCATGGCCTGGGGCCGCAAGCCGTGGCTGGGGTTGAAGTTCAGGTCCCTGGTACGCAATCCCTAGCGCGCCCCTGCGTCTAGGCTTGTCCGGCCGAAAGATCCGTCCTCAACGCCAGGCGTACCAGCCACCCAGGTCGCGGGTGGGCCGGGCACTCAGTAGACGTGCTGCTCAAGGTCTACGCCAATGCCTCGATGGGATCACCCGTGGTGGGGTGCAGGAGGCGCCCGGGCCACCGCAGTCCCTTACCTGAACTTCGGCACGTATTCGGCGCAGGCGCCCGAAGACGGCCGGCTAGCACCAAGCGCAACCGGACAGCAGAAGATTGACCCCTGACCCAAACACCCAGATCAGAGGCCGATCTTAGCCGATGCCACCAGTGTAGCCCCGACGGGATTTGAACCCGCGCTACCGCCTTGAGAGGGCGGCGTCCTAGGCCGCTAGACGACGGGGCCGCGAGAACGCGATTGACATTCGCTGGGGTACCAGGACTCGAACCTAGACTAACTGAACCAGAATCAGTCGTGCTGCCGATTACACCATACCCCACCAGGTGTCCGCCTCCGGGCCCCCTCGGACCCGAACCAGCACCGGGAACGGATGTTAGTCGACCACGAGTGCCGCTTTCCACTGGGCTGGCGTTTGGGCTGCCAGCTGCCCACCCGCAAGCCGGGTGAGCAGCGCGGGGAGCTCGGCTAATCGCCCGATCACCGAGATTCCAGCGTCTTGGGGAAGCGCACCGCAGCCGGAGCGGTCCAGCCACACCCCATGAAGCCCAGCGTCGCGGGCGCCCTCTGCGTCGGTGTCGAGTCGGTCGCCGACGTGGACGGCCTGGGCAGGACGCACCCCGAGGGCGCGGCACGCCCTCCGGAAGATTGCTCGGTGTGGCTTGGTCACCCCGACCTCGCCGGAGATCAGCACCGCATCGAAGGTGGACTCCAGCCCCAGCGCGCCGAGCTTCGCACGCTGATGGTCGCCCGCTGCGTTGGTGATCGCGGCCAACCGCAGGCCGAGCAACCGCAGCGCCCGCAGGCACGGCAGAGCGTCGTCGAAAAGCTGCCAGGCTCGCCGCACCGCCGCCGCTCGACGCTCCTCACGCCGGACTACCTCACCGTCGCTGAGAAACTCACCCCGGCAGGCAAAGAAGTCCTTGGTGCGGTGCAGGCGCATCATGTCGAAGTCGACCTGCCCGGCCAGATAGCGCACGTAGTGCTCGTCGGTCAGCGCACACCATTGCGCCCAGGCGTCGTCAGTCCCGAGCAGCTCACGCAGCCCGGCACGAGTCGATGCCTCGTAGTCGACCAGGGTCGCATCCACGTCAAAGCACACTGCTACGACCTCGCAGGGAACCGACGCGACAGGGCTCAACTCGGGCGCGAGAGTCACTTGGTGCACGTTAGGTCCTCGCGGGGCCATGCCGACTCTGCTGACACGGTGAAAACACGTAACGATTCGTGTGGTCATGGCGGTCACTCTCGGCGACCGCCCACAGCTCCGGGTAACCGACACCGGGAGCGGAGGATTACCGGCTTGACGAACCGGGCCGATCAGGTGCACCATGCATTTATTCAACAGACGTTGAAAGAGGTGGCTCATGGAGCGCACGACGTGTTGCGTCGTCGGCGGGGGTCCGGCCGGCATGATGCTCGCCCTGCTGTTGGCCAGGGCCGGTGTGGCGGTCACCGTGCTGGAGAAGCACGGCGACTTCCTGCGGGACTTCCGGGGCGACACCGTCCATCCCTCCACGCTGACGCTGCTCGACGAGCTCGGCCTGGGAGCGGAGTTCGCAAAGGTTCCGCACCGGTTGGTCCAGCAGCTGCAGGTTCAGCTCGACAGCGGCCTGCTCCCGGTCGCCGACTTCCGGCGGATCCCGGGTCCGCACAAGCACTTGGCCCTGGTCCCCCAGTGGGACTTCCTCGGCCTGCTCGCCGACGCCGGACGCGCCGAGCCGACGTTCACACTGCGGATGCAGACGAAGGCGACCGAGCTGCTCACCGAAGGTGGCGCGGTAACCGGCGTGCGCTACCGATCCGCTGACGGCGGCAGCGGCGAACTGCGTGCCGACCTTACGGTGGCCTGCGACGGGCGGCGCTCGGTGCTCCGCGACGCCGCCGGATTGCGTGCCCGATCCTTCGGGGTGCCGCTCGATGTGTGGTGGTTCCGGCTCCCGCGCCACGACGGAGATCCGACTGGCGGTATCGCCCGGTTCGGATCCGGCCAGGGCACGGTCGTCATCGACCGCGGGGACTACTTCCAGTGCGCCTACCTGATCCGCAAGGGCACGGACGCCACGCTTCGGGCGGAGGGGATCGAGACGTTCCGGCGTCGCGTGGCAGCGATGATTCCGTGGCTGGGTGACCGGGTGGAGGCGGTGGGCGACTGGGACGACGTGGCGCTGCTTGACGTCCGGCTCGACCGGCTGGTCCGTTGGTCGACCGAGGGGCTGCTGTGCCTGGGCGACGCCGCGCACGCGATGTCGCCGGTCGGTGGAGTCGGCATCAACCTCGCCATCCAGGACGCCGTCGCGGCAGCCCGCCTGCTCGCCGGGCCACTGCGCCACGGCGCCCTCACTCGCCGCGACCTCGACCGGGTGCAGCTGCGACGGTGGGCGCCCACGGCCCTGACTCAGGCGATGCAGCGGGTGATCCACGCACGGCTGCTGAACCCGGCGCTGACCGGCGCCATCCCGCTGGTCGGCGCCGGGTCGGCCCGACCCTCCCGGCCGATCCGGCTGCTGCAGCGTCTCCCCCTGCTGCAGGCCATACCAGCAACAGTGGTGGGCATCGGCCTGGTCCCCGAGCACGCCCCCGCTTTCGCCCGTGGCGTCTCTTCAAGGACTACCAACTCCACCACTGGGCGCCACTAACCGCTACCAACCGCTCCGGCATCCGCAAGACCCATCTCGTGGTCGCCAGCGTTATGTGGTGCCGCGGACTACGCAGTGTGCGGTGAGACGTCGGGTTCATCTCCCGGCGTGCTTGGGCTCCTGGAGCCACCGCGTGGGGCACCTCAATGTAGGTCAGGTAGGCGTCCGGTGCGGTTCTCGTGCCCCCCGACCGATTCATCGCCCGGCGGTCAACCGCACGCGACGGCCCGCAAGCGTTTGCAGGCCGCGTTGCGGCGAGTCTCGGACCGATGTGCCGCCGACCCGCTGCGGGTTGGCGGTCGAAAAGAGCTGCAGAGAAGGGGGTTGGCGGTACTTGAAGGGCGGCAAACTCAGGCAGTGCTGGCGACCCCGTGATGGCGTAGTGCCGCGTAGATCATCGCGTCCAGCAGCGCCAGCCAGGAGGCTTCTACCACGTTGCCGTGCACGCCCACCGTAGTCCAAGATCCTGTCCCGTCGCTGGTGTCCACCAGCACCCGGGTCACTGCGTCGGTGCCGTGCGTGCCGGGCAGGATCCGGACCTTGTAGTCGGACAGCTCCACGTTCTCCAGCCACGGTAGATGGGCAGCCAAAGCCTGTCGCAATGCACCGTCCAGTGCGTTGACCGGCCCATTGCCCTCCGCTGTGGCGATCACCCGCTGCCCCGCCACGTGCAGCTTCACCGTCGCCTGCGCGACCACTTCGCCGTCGGCCTGATGGTCCACCATCACCCGGTAGGACTCCAGCTGACATGGCGGCGCGGGCGGCACCTCGTCGACCTCGTGGCGCAGCAGCAGCTCGAAGGAGGCGTCGGCAGCCTCGAAGGACCAGCCCTGAGACTCGAGCTCCTTGACCCGGGCGGTGACCGCGCCGATCTCCGCCGAGCGGCCGGCCAGGTCCAGCCCGAGCTCAGCTGCCTTGAGCTCGATACTGGCCCGGCCGGCCATCTCGGTCACCAGCACACGCTGCGAGTTGCCCACCACCGTGGGGTCCAGGTGGTTGTACAACTCCGGATCCACCTTGATCGCACTCGCGTGCAGCCCCGCCTTGTGAGCGAAAGCCGACCTCCCGACGTAGGCCTGGTGGGTGTCGGGCGCGAGATTGGCGATCTCAGCCAGCGCATGCGCGGTGCGGGTCAGCTCGGCCATCCCGTGCTGCGGTAGGACCGGCATGCCCAGCTTGGTGACAAGATTGCCGGCGACGGCGAACAGGTCGGCATTGCCGGTTCGCTCGCCGTAGCCGTTGGCGGTGCACTGCACATGAGAGGCTCCGGCCTGCACCGCCGCGACCGAGTTGGCCACCGCGCAGGCGGTGTCGTCCTGGCAGTGGATTCCCACCCGGAAACCCGTGCGGGCCACCACCTCGGCGACGGTCTCGGCGAGCTGCAGCGGCAGCTGCCCACCGTTGGTGTCGCAGAGCACCGCGACGTCGGCGCCCGCGGTGACGCCGGCCTCGAGCACCCGCAATGCGCAGTCCGCGTCGAAGGCGTAGCCGTCGAAGAAGTGCTCGGCGTCGAGAAACACCCGCCGCCCCTCGCCGACCAGCAGTGCGACGGTGTCCGCGACCATCGCGCAGGCCTGCGCCACGTCCACCCGTAGCGCCCGCTCCACATGCCGCCGATCGGACTTGGCGACCACTGTCACCACCGGAGCCCCCGATGCCAGCAGGGCCTGCACCTGCGGGTCCTGCGCGGCGCGCAGCCCAGCGCGGCGGGTGGAGCCGAAGGCCACCAACGCGGCGTGGGTCAGTTCCAGCTCACCGGTCGTGGCACGCGCGAAGAATTCGGTGTCCTTGGGCATCGCTCCGGGCCAGCCGCCCTCGATGAAACCGACACCCAGCGCGTCCAGCAGCCGGGCGACGGCGAGCTTGTCGGCCACTGAGTAGGAGATCCCCTCCCGCTGGGCACCGTCGCGCAGAGTGGTGTCGTAGAGGTGGAAGTCGTCACCGAGCGGGGTGCCAGCTGGGCTGGTGCGGGACATCGTCGAGGCTCCAAGAGGTGTGCGGGCAACAAAAAAGACCCCTCGCGGGTGCGAAGGGTCTGCGCGTCGGGTGATGGTGCTGGTTACCCGACGCGCTCATCAATAATGATCCCAGAAATGATCATCGTAGTGTGGTGTGCCACGAGCGCAGTGTGACACACCGGCCGCAGGAACGGAACTCACCCACCGTGGAAATGAGCGGTAGGGAGACCGACGACCGCGACGAGTTGCACCGTTACCGGCAGAGACTGAGCTCTGCCGTCGTGATCAGTACCCGGGCGACCTCGTCGACGGACAAGCCCCTCCCGGTGTAGAGCTGGTCGAAGCTGTCGAAGCTAGCCAGGAGCCAGAGCAGGTCGGTGGCCTCGTCGACGGTGACGTCGGGGCGCAGGACGTCCTGCTCGGCCAGCCGGTGCGCAAGGTAGGTCATCCCGCCGACTCGGTTCTCCTTCATCCGGTGAACTGCTCCGCCCACAGCCTCCTCGTGCACGCCCGCTACCTCGTTGCGGCCGACGGTGCGCACAGCTCGGTCCGCGCCGCTGTGGGCATTTCCATGCACGGGTCCGACCACCTCGTAGAGGGCCTCACGGCATTGTTCCGCGGGATCGCAGACCTCCAGCCCAGGATCGAGCGGATCGGCGCCGTCTCCTCCGGCGCGCAGCTGGCGCAACGCTTCCGCCAAGACAGCACGTTCCGCATCGGCGACGCCGCACACCGGCTCACGCCACGCGGCGGCACGAGAATGAACACCGCCATCCATGACGGGTACGACCTGGGCTGGAAGCTCACCTGAGTGCTCCGCTGTTGGGTCGGACCCGAACTGCTGGACTCCTACGAGGCCGAGCACCGACCGGTGGCCGAGCACAACACGGCACGCTCGGCGGACCCGATCGGCTCGTTCCGCAAGGCCGAGCAGGAGCTGCCGGTTGATCTCGGCGGTCGCCTCGCGCATGTCTGGCTGCCGTCCGCGATCGGCCAAGTGTCCGCGCTCGACGTTCTGGGTCCCGGGCTGACACCGGCCGGCGGCACGAACAAGGAGTCGTTGGGCCAAGCGCGTGCCGGGCTGAGGCGGCACATATCTCCTCAGAGCAGGTATCCGCAAGTGCGCGCGTCGCCTCTGTTCACTAGCCGATCTGCCGCTGGTCTCGCTCGGCATGGACCGACGAGCAGGCAGTGATGTGGGCGGTTGGCACTGGCACTACCACACGACCATGACTACAGGAGGAGGAGCCGGGATGCGTCACATCGGAAGAACCGCCGTCATCGCGGTATCTGCTGCAGCCCTGGGGCTGTTATCCGCGGCGGCGCAGGCGACGCCCGGGGCAAGAGTGACCGGCACAGTCCTCGCCCAGGGGAGCACCCCGGACCACGTCAAGGTCGGGACCGATGGTCCGACGGAATTCGTCATCCGCCAGATCACGATTCAGCCCGGCGGGAGCACCGGCTGGCACTACCATCCCGGCACTCTGCTCGCTATCGTGCGCAAGGGAACGCTTACCCGCACCGACGCCCACTGCCGTTCCGTCTCCTATTCGGCCGGGCAGTCCCTGGTCGAGCCCAGCGGATCCCGCGAGGTTCATATCGGTCGGAATCTCGGCGTGGAACCCGTCGAGCTTTACGTCACCTATGTCGACCCGGCCAGCAGCCCGCTGTCGATGGATGCACCCGATCCAGGCTGCAAGCTGTGAAAAGCAGCATGACTTTCCGTGCGCCCGCTCATGGGGTCGGCTGGGTGCACCGACTGCTGATTTCAGCAGGGAAAACCCTCATTTCTCAATAGCGGTTACCGACGCGGCGGCGCTGCTACTGCCGATAAGAAGGCTGAAGGTGACGACGATCACACCGCGAGCGAGGAGATCTCATGTCCACCACGTATGACCAGGCCGGCGTGTTCCGCCGGTTCGTGCGGACCACGGCGGCGACCGCGCCGATGTCTTGGATGTACGCCCGGATCGCGCACCGCTTGGACAAGGTTGTCCACCGAATCACCGCCGGTCGCACGACGTTCACCGACATCGTCACCGGCGCTCCGGTGGTCATGCTGACGACGACCGGTGCGAAGAGCGGCCAGCTCCGCACCTGGCCGCTGCTCGTCTGCGTGACGAGGACCGCGTCGCTGTGATCGCCGCCAACTACGGCCAGGACCACCACCCCGCCTGGTATCACAACCTGCGCACGAATCCCCACGCGATGATCGTCTTCGACGGCGCGGCCACCCCGGTGCTGGCCCACGAGGCCGAAGGCGCGGAGCGTGACCGGCTCTGGCGAGACGTTCTGCAGATCTTCCCGGGATACGCCGTCTACGAGCGCCGCGCGGCACCCCGCCGGATCCCAGTCCTCGTCCTCACCCCTTCCCGACGCCGAAACGAGGTGGCCTCATGACCTACGCGCTGCGGCTCAGCGACGACGAGCTGGCCCGATACCGGATGATGGCGCAACGAGCGCAAGCCCAGGAGGCCGACCTGTGGGAGCTGGCAGGTCTCACGCCATCGACCCCGGACGCTGACGAGCTCCAAGCGCGCTACCTGCAGTGGCACGCCGGCCAGGGCAACGACCTGCGGAGCGGCCGCCGCCTCGCCGCTCTGGGACGCTCGGCGGGCTTGACCATCGAGGCCTTCCGCGGCTGGTTCGAGATCGCCGAGCGTCCGCCGGGAATGCGTGGACCCGCCTGGGCCGCCCGGGAGGCGATGGTGCATTCCGGGTTGGCCACCGAGGACGACGTCGGTCGCTGGGCGGCCACGTTCGACGAGATCGACTCCTGGACCGAGCGACCCCAGTTCATGCTGGGCGCCTTCGCTGCGGTCTGCCGGCGTCCGCTGGAGCCGGCGTGCACATCCTGATCGCTCTGATCTCCGCCTGGGGACGCCGACCGATGGAGCCCGAATGCACATGACCCCCGCTCCCTTTGTCGAGCCGACGCCGCGCCGCATCCGAGTGCGGCTCGGGGACGAGCTCGTAGCCGCCAGCACCTGCGCCCAGCTCCTGGTCCAGTACGGCCCAGGAGGGCTGCCGACTTACTACCTGCCTCACGAAGACGTATATCCGGATGCACTCGTCGACGAGACGATCGGTCCCGACGGGCAGCGGACATGGGCGGTCCGCGCGGGTCACAAGCGGGCCGAGGCTGCGGCGTGGACCCACGAGAACCCGACGGGCACCATGTCCACCCTCGCCGGCCACGTGACGTTCTCCTGGCGGCAGCTGGAATGGTACGAGGAGGACGAGAGAGTGGTCATACACGCCCGTGACCCGTACAAGCGCGTCGACACGCTGCGCAGCTCGCGGCGCGTGCAGGTGCTCGTCGCCGACGAGCTGGTGGTCGATAGCATCCGCCCGCTGCTGCTCTTCGAAACCAGCCTGCCCACCCGCTACTAGCTACCCTTCGGGGACGTGCATACCGTGGGCTCCATGAGTGACATCGTCGATGACAAGCACCACATCCGCGGCACGCTCGACCTGTCGAACGCTGTGTGGCAGCGCGCGGAAGGCTCGGCGGAGCTGGAGGGGCCGCATCTGGAGATCGCGTTCGTACAGGACGGCTACGTGGCGATGCGCAGCTCCGAGCACCCGGTAGACGACCAGACGCTGCTCTTCACTCCATCAGAGTGGGAGGCGTTCGTGCTCGGTGCCAAGGACGGCGAATTCGACGTGATGTGACACCGCAGCCTCACTCGCAGGGTTGGGATCTCGCTATAGGCCGGCGCGCTCGACCCGCTGGCTTGACGAGACGAGAGCGGCGAGCCGATCACCGATGGCGTGGGTACCGCCCGGGTGGGTGTGATCCCGAGTGGCGAGGTCGAAGGCGACCGCTGCTTCCACCCGGCGGGACGGCTCGTCCAACCCCAGGTGGGCGAGCATCAGACCGATCGACAGCACGGCAGCCGTCGGGTCCGCGATGCCCTGGCCGGCGATGTCCGGCGCCGAACCGTGTACCGGCTCGAACATGCTGGGGTTGCGGCGAGCCACGTCTAGGTTGCCGCTGGCGGCCAACCCGATGCCACCGGTGACCGCCGCCGCGAGATCGGTGAGGATATCGCCGAACAGGTTGTCGGTGACGATCACATCGAACCGGCCGGGGTCGGTGACCAGGTGGATGGTGGCGGCGTCGACGTGCTGGTAGGCCACCGTCACCTCGGGATGCTGCAGCGACACCTCCTCTACGATTCTGGACCACAGCGATCCGGCGTGGCAGAGCACGTTGGTCTTGTGTACCAGCGTCAGATGTCTCCGCGGGCGCGCCGCGGCCCGTGTGAACGCATCGCGCACGACGCGCTCCACGCCGAAGGCGGTGTTCAGGCTGACCTCGGTGGCGATCTCGTGCGGAGTGTCCTTGCGCAGCAACCCGCCGTTGCCCACGTAGGGGCCCTCGGTGCCCTCCCGGACCACGATCATGTCGATGCTTCCAGGGTCGGCGAGCGGGCTGCGCACCCCGGGATACAACCGGGCCGGTCGCAGGTTCACGTGGTGGTCCAGTTCGAAACGCAGCCGCAGCAGCAACCCGCGCTCCAGGATTCCGCTCGGCACGGAAGGATCCCCCACCGCGCCGAGCAGGATCGCGTCGTGCTGGCGCAGCTCGTTGAGTACCGACTCGGGAAGCAGCTCGCCGGAGGAGTGCCAGCGCGCGGCGCCGAGATCGTAGGGCGTGGTCTCGGCATCGGGGGCGACCTCGTTCAGTACCTTGAGCGCCTCACCGATCACCTCTGGACCAATCCCGTCGCCGGGGATCACCGCAAGCCGCATGAGCCACCTCCCGTGCCCGGGCCTCCACCATGGGACCCTCCGCAGCGGGCAGATTACCCGCAGCTACCTACCACACCGCACGGCAGGTAACCCGAATAGGGGACCCCAGAGGGGTAGTCCTGTTCCGCGGTCAGCCGAAGGTGACGGAGCGGACGGTGCGGGCGCCCACCGATGATCCGATCGCGGCCAGCACTTGACCGGAAACTGGCCGGTCCACCCGTAGCACCATGATCGCCTCGGTGCCCGCGGTCGTCTGGCTGATCTGGGCCGCCTCGATGTTGACACCCACCTCGCCCAGCAAACTGCCGACGGTGCCCATCACGCCGGGGCGGTCCGGGTATTCCATGAAGATGGCCTGGCCCTCGGCGCGCAAGTCGAAATGCCGGCCATCGATCTCGACCAGCTTCTGCACCTGCGCCGGACCGGACAGCGTTCCCGAGACCGAGTGCACCGCGCCATCGGCGAAGATTCCCCGCACGCTCACCACACTACGGTGGCTCGGACTCTCCGGGGCGGTGACCACGGCGACGGTCACCCCGCGCTCCTGTGCCAGCCGCGGCGCGTTGACGAAGGTGACCTGTTCGTCGACGACACCAGCGAAAACCCCGCGCAACGCGGCGAGCCGCAGCACGGAGACCTCCTCGGCGGCGAGCTCACCGCGCACATCGACGGTCACCGACGCGGGCGAGCCACCGGCCAGTGCGGCCAGCACGGTGCCCAGTTTCTGGGTCAGCGGCAGCCAGGGCCGTACCTCTTCGCCCACCACCCCACCACTGACCACGTTCACCGCGTCGGGAACGAACTCGCCGTGCAGCGCTCGCAGCACGCTGCGCGCGACGTCGGTACCGGCCCGGTCCTGCGCCTCGGCGGTCGAGGCGCCCAGGTGCGGGGTGACGACCACCTGGGGCAGCTCGAACAACGGGCTCGCCGTGCACGGCTCGGTGGCGAAGACGTCGATGCCCGCGCCGCCGACCTGGCCACCGCGCACCGCATCGGCCAGCGCCTGCTCGTCGACCAGCCCACCGCGCGCGGCATTGACGATCAGCACACCTGGTTTGGACTTGGCGAGCTGGTCGGCGCCGATCAACCCGAGCGTCTCGGGGGTCTTGGGCAGGTGGATCGAGATCGCGTCGGCCCGCGACAGCAGCTCGTCGAGGTCGACCAGCTCGATACCCAGCTGGGCGGCCCGTGCCGGGGACACATACGGGTCGTAGGCGATCAGCTCGGTACCGAAGGCGGCCAGCCGCTGCGCGACCAGCTGGCCGATCTTGCCCAGGCCCACCACCCCGACGGTCTTGCCGGACAGCTCCACGCCGCTGAACGAGCTGCGCTTCCACTGCCCACTACGCAGGCTGGCGTCGGCTCCCGGGATGCGCCGGGCCACCGCCAGCAACAACGCGATGGCGTGTTCCGCGGCCGAGACGATGTTCGACGTAGGCGCGTTGACCACCATCACCCCGCGCTCGGTGGCCGCCGGTACGTCGACATTGTCCAGACCAACGCCGGCCCTGGCGACGACTTTGAGCTGCGGGGCGTGGCCGAGCGCTTCGGCATCCACCCGGGTGGCCGAGCGCACCAGTAGCGCCTCGGCGCCGGTCAGCGCGTCGAACAGGGCCTTGCGGTCGGTACCGTCGACGTGGCGGACCTCGAACTCGTCGCCGAAGAGGTCCAGCACTGACGGTGCGAGCTTCTCCGCGATCAAAACGATAGGTCGGGTCACGACCGCCAAGTCTAGGCGGTGCCGGTGAGCGGGCGGTCTATCCAGGACATCAGCCCGCGCAGCCGAGCGCCGACCTGCTCGATGGGGTGACGCTCGCCTTCAGCGCGCAGCTTGGTGAAGTTCGGCCGCCCGTTGTCGTCCTCGGTCACCCACTCCTGGGCGAAGCTGCCGTCCTGGATCTCGGTAAGGATCCGGCGCATCTCGTCCTTGACCTCCGGTGTGATGATCCGCGGTCCGCGGGTGAGATCCCCGTATTCGGCGGTGTCGGAGATCGAGTAGCGCATCCGGGAGATCCCACCCTCATACATCAGATCGACGATGAGCTTGACCTCATGCAAGCATTCGAAATAAGCCACCTCGGGCGCGTACCCGGCCTCGGTGAGCACCTCGAACCCGGCCTGGACCAGTGCGGTGACCCCGCCGCAGAGCACTGCCTGCTCACCGAAGAGATCGGTCTCGGTCTCCTCGGTGAACGTGGTCTTGATCACTCCAGCCCGAGTACCACCGATTGCCTTGGCATACGACAGCGCCAGCGCCTGGGCCCCACCGGTGGGATCTTGCTCGACCGCGATAAGGCAGGGCACGCCCTTGCCGTCGACGAACTGCCGACGCACCAGGTGCCCGGGACCCTTGGGTGCCACCATCGCCACGTCCACGTCGGACGGCGGCCGGATCAGGTCATAACGGATATTGAAGCCGTGGCCGAACAGCAGCGCGTCACCCGAGTGCAGGTTCGGCGCGATATCGGCAGCGTAGATGGCGCGCTGCTTGGTGTCCGGCGCGAGGATCATGATCACATCGGCTTCTGCCGACGCCTGCGCCGGCGTCACCACCGCCAAGCCCTCATCGGTCGCCTTCGGACGCGACTTCGACTCCGCGGGCAAGCCGACCCGGACGTCGACCCCGGAATCGCGCAGGCTCAGCGCGTGCGCGTGTCCCTGGCTGCCATACCCGATCACCGCAACCTTGCGCCCCGCGATGATCGCCAAGTCAGCATCCCCGTCATAAAAAACCTCAACACTCATCGATCGCTCCTGGCTCTGTCGCGTTCTGGATGCAGAACGCGCTTATCTGGGGCCGGATAGCAACGTTCTGCATCCAGAACGCGGTAGCTGTGGGGTCTAGCGGAGGGGGCCGGCGGTGATGGAGCGGGGGCCACGGCCCATTGCGACCATGCCGGACTGAGCCATCTCGCGGATGCCGAAGGGCTCAAGCATCCGCAACAGCGCCTCGATCTTGTCCGCGGTGCCGGTGGCCTCGATAGTCAGCGCCTCGGGGGAGACGTCGACGACTTTGGCCCGAAACAGCGTGACCGTCTCGAGCACCTGCGAGCGCACCGTGGTGTCAGCCCGGACCTTCACCAGCAACAGCTCCCGCTGCACCGCCATCGCCGGCTCGAGCTCAACGATCTTGATGACGTTGATCAGCTTGTTGAGTTGCTTGGTGACCTGCTCCAGGGGCAGCTCATCGACTGCGACCACGATGGTCATGCGGGACATATCGGGATTCTCGGTGGGTCCGACCGCCAATGAGTGGATGTTGAACCCGCGGCGGCTGAACAGCCCGGCTACCCGGGCCAGTACCCCGGGCTTGTTCTCCACCAG
>QHBY01000533.1:0-4896 GCA_003244245.1 Pseudonocardiales bacterium | reverse complement strand
TGCGCGTCCTTGCCCACCACGAAGTCGATCACGACCGGCTGATCATCGATCTCCATCGCCTGCTTGATGATCTTGTCCACGTCCGGCTCGGCCTCGCAGCGCAGGCCTACGCAACCCAATGCCTCGCCGAGCTTCACGAAGTCCGGGATGCGGGAGTGGGTCCCCAGGTCGGTCTGTGAGTAGCGCTCGGCGTAGAACAGATTCTGCCACTGCCGGACCATGCCCAGGCTGCCGTTGTTGATCACCGCGACCTTGATCGGGATTTTTTCGATGGCGCAGGTCGCCAGCTCCTGATTGGTCATCTGAAAGCTGCCGTCGCCGTCGATGGCCCAGACCGCGACCTCGGGTCTGCCCAGCTTGGCGCCCATCGCCGCCGGCACCGCGAAACCCATCGTGCCCAGGCCACCGGAGTTGATCCAGCTGCCGGGCTTCTCGTACTTGATGAACTGCGCGGCCCACATCTGGTGCTGGCCCACCCCCGCGGTGTAAATCGCGTCCGGGCCGACCAGCGCGCCGATCCGCTCGATCACGAACTGCGGCGACAGCATCCCGTCCGTCGGTTGGTCATAGCCCAACGGGAACGTCTGCTGCCAGCTGTGCAGCTGCAGCCACCAGGGCGCCAGATCCGGACGGCCGGACTCGAACTCGGCATTCACCGCGGTGATCAGCTCGCCGATCACCTCCGCGCAGTCACCGACGATGGGCACGTCCGCTCGCCGGTTCTTGGAGATCTCGGCGGGGTCGATGTCGGCATGCACTACCGCGGCGTCCGGCGCGAAGGAGGACAGCTGACCAGTGACCCGATCATCAAACCGGGCGCCCAACGTGATCAACAGGTCGGAGCGCTGCATCGCTGCGACCGCGGCGACCGTGCCATGCATACCGGGCATCCCCACATGCTGCGGATGCGAGTCGGGGAAGGCACCGCGAGCCATCAGCGTGGTCACCACGGGTGCTCCGGTGAGCTCGGCCAACTCCCGCAGCGCCACGGTGGCCTGCGCCTTGATCACGCCGCCCCCGACGTAGAGCACCGGGCGGCTAGCCGTAGCGATCAGCCGGGCGGCCTCCCGGATCTGCTTGCCGTGCGGCCGGGTGGTCGGCCGGTACCCGGGCAGTTGCAGCTCCGGTGGCCACACGAAGGACGTCAGCTCCTGCAGCACGTCCTTGGGAATGTCCACCAGCACGGGACCCGGTCTGCCGGTGGATGCCAGGTGGAAGGCTTCCGCGATCGCCCGCGGGATCTCCGCCGGGTCCTTCACCAGCATGTTGTGTTTGGTGACCGGCAGCGTGATGCCGGTGATGTCCGCCTCCTGGAACGCGTCCGTACCGATCAGCGCCCTGGTCTGCTGGCCGGTGATCGCCACCACCGGCACCGAGTCCATGTGGGCGTCGGCCAGCGGCGTGACCAGGTTGGTCGCACCCGGACCCGACGTCGCCATGCACACCCCGACCCGCCCAGTGGCCTGCGCGTACCCGGTAGCGGCGTGCCCGGCTCCCTGCTCATGGCGGACCAGCACGTGGCGGACCTTCGTGGAGTCCAGCAGCGGGTCGTACGCCGGCAGGATCGTGCCGCCAGGGATCCCAAACACAGCCTCGCAGCCGAGGGCTTCGAGAGAACGCACCAGAGCCTGTGCACCAGTGATTCGTACGGGTGCACCTACCGGTGGAGCCGGTTTGGGCGATGTCGGGCTGGGCATTTCTCTGGGCATCCCGCTGGGCATGTCTTTGGGGGTCACTGTTGTCATGGTCCTGCCTCAGTTCATCGTTTGCTCTGCCCCGGCATCAAAAAACCCTCGCCGCCCGGGTGGGCTGAAGCGAGGGTTGGCGCGTCGACGTCTGTGGGTTCTTCAGACGACGCGCCTCTGACGTACAAGGACGGTGGGGGTCAGCATGTGGCCGACGTTAACGGGCTCGCCCGGCACCGTCAACCTCGCGGGAAGCCCTCCCGCATCTTGGAACCCGTAGGGCTTCCGATCTTCTGACCAGCACAGAGCTGATTGCACCTATTACCACGGCAAGGGACCGGTCTTGTCGAAGTACCCACCGGTAGGGCCGTCGGCCGCGACGGTCGCCAGCGCGACGATGATCTCGGCGCCTTGTTCGACGGTCTGGTGGCCGCGATGGCTCGGAGTGCTGGAGCTCGACTGTGACGTGCTGCTCGGCCCCGACGCCGACCAAGTGATCGTCGTCTACTCCGCATCCCCGGGAACCCAAGAGGCCGAGTCCCTAGCCCTACTCCGCGTCCTCGGCATCCAGCAGCTGGCCCCCGGCGAGCGCCCTCCGTCTCCCGAACTCGACAAGGGAGCAGCCGGGCGGCCTTTGGACGGCTCCGCTGGTGAGTTCGGAACCGGGAGAGCATCGGGTGTGCCCGACGGTTAGGCGGATAGCAGGGAGACGCCGTTGGCGTGTCGGGACAGTCGAGCGAGGTCGTCAGGGTTGACCGTGATCACCAGCGCTTCGAGCAGCTCCGCGGTGGCCACCACGACGGCATCGACTGCGGAACCCGCGCGGGCCCGGCCGCGAAACTGCGCTGCACGACAGGCCAACGGTTCATCCAGCGCCTGAATTAGGGACAGTCCCACCGTGCGGTTCGCCAGCGCATCGCGCACCCGATTGCCGGTCAGCGAGTCGACGAGCACGGCAGTGGACACGACCGGTGGCCACAGACCGCGCTGGCGCAGCGCGGCGATGCGCGCGGCCGTCTGCCGGTCCCGACGGCCCAGCACGGTCATTGCGCCCGAGTCGAGGACCAGGCTCACCTGCATCTCCTCGTCATCTGGGCCGTCGCGCAGGCGGAACGGTGGCGGCATCGATCCAGGCATCCGCCGCCGCCAGCTCATCAGCCGTGGGCGGCCCACCGAGTTCCACGGCGAGCTCAGCCAGATACCGGTCCGCTGCGGCGGCCAACTCCCGCCGGCGAAGCTCAACTCGCACGGCGTGCTGGCTCAGCTCCGAGATCGGCAGCTCCAGCTCCTTGACCGCCTGGTGGAGATCGTCTGGCAGATAGATCTGAACCCGTGGCATGCGCCTACTGTACGCCTATAGCTGCCTGACAGTATGGCCTTTGTGACCGAGCCCGCCACGGTGACCTTCCGGCTGCCACTGACGACTCTGATCGCGGTATTCGGGTTGATCGTGTGCATGACCCCGGTCGCCTTCGGCGCACCAGGGTTGCAGGTGTTGTACCTCGGGCCACTGGCGCTTGCGGTCTGGCTGGTCCGCACCCGGACAGTGGTCGGCCCCGAAACCTTGGTGGCGCATCGAGTGTGGGGATCGAGGAGAATCGCCTGGTCCGACCTTGCAGGCCTGCGGATAGATAAACGGTCCCGGGTGTCAGCCGTGTTGCGCGCCGGGGACGAGATGGGACTGCCCACGGTGCGAGCGAGCGACCTTCCCGTACTGGTGGCGCTGAGCCAGGGGCGGCTGCCGGACTCACTCGCCGAAGTCGGCGAGCGCCCGGCGTCCGAGCAGTAGCGGACGCTTCGGTGGCCACTCACCAGCGGCACACGGGTCTGCACCTAGCCTGGCCGACCGTGCGACCTCCTGTACCAAGCCCAGCCGGGCTGGCGAACGAGCGTCCCTCGCGCGCAGGCGGCCGCGCGATTTCGGTGCTGCTCGCGGCTGCGGCGCTGTTGGCTGGCTGCTCGGTGATACCGACCTTTCCGGACCGGGCTGCCGGACCGTTCCACCCCAAACTCGAGATCGGATCAGAGGCTGGACCGAGACTCGAGATCCCGCAGCCACCCGGCCCGCCTGGTCCGAACCCAAGCAGCCGGCCACCGCCGGGGCCGCCACAGGGCTGCACGGATCCGGACCCTCAGGTCGTCGCGACGTGCCTGGAACCGATCTCCGCGCTGGTCGTACTGCCTGGCTCCGCGCCGGTGGGTCTGGCCGCGGAGCGCACCACTGGCCGGATCCTGCAGATCCAGCGCCAGCGGCCGAATCAGGAGATGGCCGCGCTGGCCGTCGACCCGGCGGGTGATGGCGGCCTCACCGGGCTCGCACTATCCCCCAGCTACTCCGAGGATGAGCTGATCTATGCCTACATCACCACTCCCGTCGACAACCGGGTGGTCCGGATCGCCCCCGGGGACATCCCCAAACCAGTGCTGGAGGGCATCCCCCGGGGTCGGACCGGCAACGCCGGCGCGCTCGCGGTCGACTCGCACGGAATGCTCCTAGTCGCCACTGGCAACGCCGGCAACCCCGCTGCAGCCGAGGACCCGCAGTCCCTCGCCGGCAAGGTGTTGCGCATCGACACCTTCGGCCACCCCGCCCCGGGCAATGCTGGCGGTTCCAAGGTGCTGGTGAGCGGGTTACACGCGCCGGGCGGGCTGTGCGTCGACCCGCTGACGAACGAGCTGTGGATCACCGACCGGGAGCCCGACCACGATCTGCTACGTCGGGTGCTACCGGGACGCCCGCTGGGCCGGGCCGCCTGGACGTGGCCCGGAGGCCTCGGGGCTGCGGGGTGCGTAGTCATGCTGGGCCGCATCCAAGTCGCGTTCACCAGCGGAGCGCCGATGTTCGCGCTCGGTATCGGGCCGGCCGGCACGTTCGTCGGCCCGTCCCTACAGATCCCGCTGGAGCACTACGGCCGGATTTCCGCGGCCGCGTTGAGCCCGGACGGCCGGAAGATGTGGCTGGGCACGGTCAACAAGACAGGTGGCAAACCGGTCTCCAGCGACGAGCGAGTGTTCGTCCTACCCGACCTGGTGGGTCCCGGCGGTGGGCACGACTGACGTCGTGGTCAGTGCTGGGCGATCGGTAGTTCGAGGAGTTCAGCTGGGGTCTCAAAGCCAGCACCGTTGTAGAGCGTTGCACTGCG
This sequence comes from Pseudonocardiales bacterium, assembly GCA_003244245.1. GTDB lineage: Bacteria > Actinomycetota > Actinomycetes > Mycobacteriales > Pseudonocardiaceae. Next base: position 68 of record QHBY01000533.1, on the reverse strand, counting down.
TTCAGACGGCCAGACGATCAACGTGTCAAAGTGGTTCGCTCGGCAATGAGGCTTATCGGAAACTCAGC
>QHBY01000532.1 GCA_003244245.1 Pseudonocardiales bacterium | reverse complement strand
TTGCCGAAGTACTCGCAGATCGTGCCCAGATTCACCGGCATCGGGTAGACCCGGCCCTGGTAGCTGGTGAACACCCGGTGCTGGTAGCCGGTGAAATCGGTGAACTGGTTGACGTAGTCCCACACCCGTTTGTTCGAGGTGTGGAACAGGTGCGCGCCGTAGCGGTGCACCTCGATACCGGTCTCGGGTTCGGCCTCGGAGTAGGCGTTGCCACCGATGTGGTGCCGGCGATCGAGCACCAGAACCCGCCGATCCAGCTGGCTGGCGACCCGCTCGGCGACGGTCAGACCGAAGAAGCCCGAGCCCACCACGACCAGGTCGACCTCTGGCGGCCTATTCATGAGCATTGGGGTCACGGGCGTGCAGGGTAGCTGGCGGGTGTGCGCTGCCCGGCCCGGGGCGGCCATTCTCGACGTGTCCGGCGAACACCTGCTCCCAGGACTCCACCGAGGTCAAGGTAGGGACCGCCGCGCGGTAGCGCGAAGCGGTGACGTCCCACTCCGCGACCAACCGCCGGTAGAGCGTGATCGTGCGGGCGAGCAACGCGCGGAACTGCTGCGGATCGCGTTTGCGGAAGGTGACACCACTGCCGTCAGCGTTTGAGACCGTGGCCGAGTCGACCATGCCGAGCAGGAACCACCGGGCATTGCGGGCCGAGACGTTGATCTGCGGGCGGTCGCGGGTCTGCGGTTGCGGTGCGCGCAGGTGACGCGACACCGTGGACAGCGCCCGCTTGGCGATGGCGACGGGGTGCACCGGCGGGTCGAGCAGAGCCTCGATGCGCACCGGATCGAACAGCGGCATCGGCAGTTGCTGGGCGGAGGAGAAGGTCCGGGCGTCGTCGTACCCCTCACGCAACTTGCGGACGGCGGGCAGTGCGTCGCGCAATGAGGCGAACAAGCGCTCCGGACCGTCGAGGAAGTCCTCGATCGACTTGTGGTGCAGCGCCACGGTCGAGTATTCCATCGCCATCAGGTGCTTGAACGTGTTACGAAAACCATCTTGCACGATCGCCCGGCGGACGTCGTAGGTGCTGTGCAACGCCAGGGTGATCAGCCGGTTGCGCAGGTGGAAATACGCCGTCCAGTCGGTCGCGTCGTCCTTGTCGGTCCAGGGCATGTGCCAGATCGCGCAACCGGGCAGGGTGACGGTCGGAAAGCCGCGCTCACCGGCGCGCAATGAGTACTCCGCGTCGTCCCATTTGATGAACATCGGCAACGGTAGGCCGGTGCGTTCGAGGACCTCGCGGGGAAAAAGGCACATCCACCAGCCGTTGTAGGTGGAGTGGATGCGGGCATGCAGCAGTTTCTGCTCCCGCAACGAGAGCTTGGCGAAGTCATGCTGGTAGACCGAGCCGGGTGCGGGCCGCCAGAAGCTGGTTCGCAGGTCCACGATCTCGCCCATGGCGTGCAGCTGGCTGCGGACCTGAAGGTTCAGCATCTGCGCGCCGACGATCACCGGTGCTGATGTCGCGCTGGCGAAGGCGTGGGCTCGCAGCACGCTGTCCGGTTCCAGCCGCACGTCGTCGTCCATCAGCATCACGTGCTCGACGCCATCTGTACGCAGTGCCTCGAGCATCCCGCGGGTGAACCCGCCGGAACCACCGAGGTTCTCCTGGTCGACCACCACCAGCCGGTCGCCGAGCTGGGTCGCGACATCGGCGAACCGCTGGTGACCGCGCACCTTGACGCTGCCCTGGTCGACGACGAAGACCTTCGCGATGACGTCGAGTACGGCTCGGTCCTCGGCCAGCGCGGCCAGCGCGGTGACACAGTCCGCCGGGCGGTTGAAGGTCGTGATCGCCACCGCCAGCGGGCGGGCCGGCAGCGGCTCGTCGACGATCCACGCGGCATCGGTGATGGTCAGCGACCCACGTTCGGTGGCGACGTCGAACCAGACCCAACCGCCGTCCTCGAACGGCGCCAGCGACTCGCGGAACTCCAGCTGCACTGGATCGGTCACCGCGTCGAGCTGCTTGCCTTCCAGGTGCACGACGTCGCCGTTGGACTTCGAGCGGTAGAGGTCCACTCGCCCGGCGCCGCGCACGGTCAGGCGCAACGCCACCTCTTCCACCCGGGTCCAGCGCTTCCAGTAACTGGCCGGGAAGGCGTTGAAGTAGGTGGCGAACGACAGCTGACAGGCCGGCGGGAGGGTCACCGTCGATCGGTTGACGACTTCCGCGGTACGCCCGTGCAGGGTCTCCGGTTCATCGAGGTACAGCGGGCGCACCTCCGGGGGGTCGTCCGCCCGGGGCATCACCACGCGGTGCAGGACCCGCTGCGGCGCGACCCGGCCGGCGGCCGGACCGACCTGCAACGAGCTGACGTCGGACAGCTTGCTGTCCGCCGCGTTGTTGCGCGCCGCTTCCCTGCGGGCGGCCCGCTCGATCGCCGTCGGAATCTCGAGCGGTTCGCTGGCGGCCTGGTCGCTGAGGGCCTGGTCGGTGACCCGGACCGGCGGACCGGCCGTTTCCTGGGTTGTCACGTGATCCCCTCCCCTGCGTCGACCACTTCGCGCAGATCCTCGCAGAGCCGGCGCACGGCAATGCAGGGCGACCCGTCAGCGGCCCGGCTCGAGCGGCTCTGCGCCGATCACCGCGGGGGTACCGTTGCGACCGTTGCTGACGATATCCACCGAACTTGCACGCTTCCATGCCGTTCGCTCTGCGGGGAATTCGGTTCGGTTCGAGGTGCCCGGCTTTGTCAGGGGTGTCTGCAAGAATAAAGTCGTGACCGTAGCACTGTGCGAGCCTGTAGCGGCGATGTCGGATTGTCTCGACAGCGTGCGCGGAACGCTTAGTGGCGTCGATGACAAGGGGATTGTTCAGGCGCTCCGAGATATGGAATCGCTATCCCGCCGTACACACGCAGTGATGCTGGATCTAGTCGCCGAGGCCGACTCGCGGGGAATCGCCGTCGAGCAGGGTTTCCGTAACACTCAACAACTGCTGGCGGGAATGCTGCAGCTCTCCGCGGCGGAGGCTCGCACACGGGTGGAGCATGCGGCCGTGGTGGGTACCCGGCGCGCGATCACCGGCGAGACGCTGGCGCCGCGGCTGCCCGTCACCGCCGCCGCGTTGGCCGCCGGAGCGATCGGTGTCGGGCAGCTGCGGGTGATCACCGAGACCATGACGGCGCTGCCCGCATCGGTTCCGCAGCCGGCTCGGGATCGTGCGGAGGCGGACCTGGCCGGCTACGCCCGCGACTTCGACCCCCGCCGGCTGCGAATCATCGCGCAGCGGCTGGTCGCCAACCTCGACCCCGATGGAGCGCCGCCCGTCGACGAGCCTGACCCGACCCCACCGGTCCGTGGGGAGCTGTGGTTACGGGATCGGCGCGATGGTCGGTTGGGGTTGGAGGGTTGGCTGGACGCGGAGCACGGCAGCATGGTCCGCGCCCTGATCGAACAACTCGCCGCCCGCCCCACCGAGGGCGCACCCGGCACCCGCGCCATCCAAGAACGGCACGCCGATGCGCTCATCGAACTGTGCGATCGGGCCCGGGCCGCAGGCGAGTTCCCCACCACTGCGGGAGAACCCCCGCACGTCACGGTGACCATCGACTGGGACGCGCTGCGCACCGGCTTGGGAGCTGCCGTGCTGGATTACGGGCAGCTGATCAGCGCCGGCGACGCCCGCCGGCTGGCGTGTGATTGCAAGCTGATCCCGGTGGTACTGGGCGGTGACTCCGAACCGCTGGACGTCGGCCGAGCGATGCGCACAGTCCCGCTGGGCATCCGCCGCGCCCTGGTCGCCCGAGACGGCGGCTGCAGTTTCCCGGGCTGCGACCGGCCACCCGGGATCTGCGCGGCGCATCACGTGCGGCACTGGATTGATCTTGGCGAGACCAAAGTAGGAAATTGCTGCCTGCTCTGCCCAGCGCATCACCAGCAAGTGCACCTCCAGGGCTGGGGCATCACCATCACCGGCGGACGCGTCGAATTCCGACCGCCCGCGATCATCAACCCGGACCGCCGACCCCTCACCAACCCATTACGCCACTAGGCGCTTGCGGGACCCCGA
>QHBY01000531.1 GCA_003244245.1 Pseudonocardiales bacterium | reverse complement strand
CGATGGCCTACCGCCGCCGCCGCGCCGGTCACGCCGACTGAGCTGCGCACCGGCGCGGTTGAGCGCTGATCGTCGCTGACCTTGGGGTTGGCATCCGGAGATCTGATCCGGATGCCAACCCCAAGTACTGTTCGATGAGGAGGAGGGGTCGATGTCAGTGGTGCCACGTTCGGTGTCGGTGTTCGGTCGCAGAATCCCTGTGCTGGCGCTGCTCGCGGGCGTGTTGGTTATCGGCGGAGTCCTCAGCGTGCTCATCGCCCTGAACACTCAACACCACGCGCCACACCCCAGTCGGCAGGCAGCTACGGCCCCGCTGGGGCCGACCAGCGCAGCCGCGTCGTCGTCAACGTCCCGCGCCCGCGGGCCGGGGCGGCATTCCCCCGGGCCGCCGGTGAGTACGCCGGCACCGGGACCACACGCTTCGCTGCCTCCCGGCGACGGCCAGTTGCGGCTGTCGGCGTCGGACCCGGTCCATCTGAGCATTCCGGCGATCGGTGTCTCATCAGGCATGTTGCAGCTCGGGCTCAACTCTGACAGCACGGTAGAGGTGCCGCCGCTAAGTCAGGTCGCCACGCCGGGGTGGTACAAGTATTCGCCCGCGCCGGGGGTTGCCGGATCCTCGGTCGTGCTCGGCCACGTTGACTCTGCGGCAGCGCCCGGCGTCTTTTTCCGCCTCGGTGCGCTGCGCCCGGGTGACGAGGTCGACGTGACGCGTGCTGACGGGGCGACGGCGGTGTTCCGGGTCGACGGGGTCCAGGAGTTCCCGAAGTCGGCCTTTCCCACCAAGCTGGTCTACTACCCCACTAGCTATCCCTCGCTGAAACTCGTGACCTGCGGTGGCCGCTTCGACGCGGCTAGCGGGAACTACCTGGACAACGTCATCGCGTTCGCGACCCTGGTCGGCGTCCACCACTAACACCTGCCCGGACCGCCCGGCACGCCGGCGGCTTCGCCAGCCGTGGCCCGCGAACAGCTCGCCCCGTGATGTGGATCGAGATACTCAACGTCGTCGTCGTGCCCCGCGCGCACGATGCATGACGAGCACCGGGCGACAGGGTGTCTGACTGATTTCGATCATCACCTCCTCTCGCAACTCGCGAGCCAAACCCGTCAGCGCATCCTCCCCGCCTTCGAGATGCCCGGCGGGCACGCTCCACTCACCGTCGTGATATCCGGTGCGGGAACGGCGCGCCATCAGGATCACATCGTCGCGGCGCAGAACGCCGTCGGGGCTGCTCAGCTGGCGCACAGCGGGTTATCGCTGGTTTACTGCCTGATGACTTGGACCGTGAGCTGAGCAGGTAGTTGGATTTCGTCCCGATCGATTCTGTTTTACGAAAGTGGAGACCGCAATGCAGGTACGCCGCACCGGCCCGCACGCTCGTGTCGGGGCAAGCTCGCGACGAGCGATCCGCCGCTATACCGCTGCAGGAGCGGTGGCCACGATGGCTGGCGCGCTCGCGCTCGTCTCGCCCGCCGCCCCGGCGAACGCGACGCCGCTCGCAACCGCGACGTTCAGCGGTCACGCGACCTCCTCGGTGCTGCAAGGCACTCTTGCGTCGGAGGGCGGAGGGGGCAACGCAGACCTTGGCCCGACGCGCGCCAGCGTGAGTCGCAACGCCAGTTCCGCGACTGCCTCGAACCTCTTGGCCAAGATCACTGGATTCCCTGCGATCAACGTGCAGACGCTCACGGCCACCGCGCCACCGCCACAGACCGTTGGCCCCACCACTCTTATAGCCGTCCCCGCAGCTCCGCTGCTGGACGTGACGGCGCTCACGGGACTGGCCAAGGCCTCGTGGCCCAAGGTTGGCACCTGCCCGGCGGCTACCGTGCCCGCCTCGCTTGGCTCGGTCACCACCGCAGCTGCGACGATCAGCACAAGCGATCCCAGGCTGATCCAGACGAGCGCTGCCACCACTCAGTCGAGCACCACGCTGGTGAGCGCCAGCGGACCCGCGGGCACCGACACCCGGGCCGTCCAGGCACAGGCCACGAACACCATCTCGAGCGTGGATCTGTTCGGTGGCGCTGATCTACCTACCGGATTCACCATCGACATCGCCGCGCCGACGACACTGACGGCCACCGCCACCGGTGTCGCGGGCACCTCGGG
>QHBY01000530.1 GCA_003244245.1 Pseudonocardiales bacterium | reverse complement strand
CTTCACAGGTAGTGACCTGCAAAGAAGCTTCACCCCGTCGGGACGGCAGGATTCGAACCTGCGCCCCCTTGACCCCCAGGGTCATTTACACGATCCGCTGACCTGCGCAAATAGAGAAACCCCTGCAAATGACGGGTTCATCGGCGGCAGTTGACAGCAGTTCGGGTCGGTCCCGGAACAGTCGCGGCTCCTGTTTCACTCCTGCTCCTGCTGGCGATGGGCACCAAGAGCATTCCGCTCGCCGTGTTGGACGAACTCCTGCTGCACATCGTTACCACCATCAAACGGTGTGCCATGTCAAAACTCGTCACGTGTGGTGTTGACCTGGCGCTACGGTGACACCACGTGATCATGACATGATCACGAACCGTGTTGTTCCAACTGCTGTACCTGATCACGATCAGGCTGTTCGGCTGGCTCGGGCTACTCGCGAGCAGGACAGCTGTGGGGTTCCAGAAGTCGGCCAGCTGTGTTGAGTGGGTGTTTTATGCTGCCCGTTCGTACTCGTTGATCAAGCCACCCAGGACTGGTCACCGCATGATCCGTTGGTGGCGGAGGTCCGCGACGGGGGTGGGTCGGTTGAGGTGGGCGAAGGTCGCGGGCGCGGTGGGGTCGTCGACCGTTTTAGTGGCGAACGTACTCGTTGAGCACGGCGCGCAGGTGCCGCCGGCTGAAGATCAGCATACGGTGGGTGAGTTCGACTCGTAGGGCGCGGATGAATCGTTCGGCGAACCAGTTCGCCCGTGGGCAACGTGGGGGAATCCTGACCATTTGGATTGTATGAACCGCCCCGGCTTTCATGGAGGCTCTGAAGCCACGGGAGAGTGGATCAGTGCCAGCACCGAGGAAGTACCCCGCTGAGTTGCGGGAGCGGGCGACGCGGATGGTCGCCGAGGCCCGCGAGGAAGAGCCGACCCTGTCGTTCAACGCGGTGGTGGAGCGGATCGGGCATCGGGTGGGGGTCAACCGGGTCACCCTGCGCGGCTGGTGCAAGCAGTCCGCCATCGACACTGGCAAGACGCCCCTGTGGGGTTCCAGAAGTCGGCCACCTATGGTGTGCTGCGGTTTCATGCGGCCCGTTCGTACTCGTTGATCAGGCCACCCAGCACTGGTCGACGCTTGATGCGTTGATGGCTGAGGTCGGCGGCGGGGTGGGTCGGTTGGGGTGGGCGAAGGTCGCGGGCGCGGTGGGGTCGTCGGCTGTTGTAGGGGCGAACGTACTCGGCGAGCACCATACGCAGGTGCCGTTGGCTGAAGATCACCATGCAGTCGGTGAGTTCGGCTCGGAGGGTGCGCACGAACCGTTCGGCGAAACAGTTCGCCCGCGGGCAACGAGGAGGCATCCGGACCACCTGGATGCCCACATCGGCGAGAACGGCATCGAATGATGCGGTGAACTGTCCGGCCCGGTCGCGGACGAGGAACTGGAATTCAGTCCGGACTTCCGAAGATCATAAGCACATGACGGGCTGAATTTGATGTTTGACCTGCGGGAACGAGGAGTAGGCGTGTTGGGGTCGTGTTACTACCGGAGCTGAGGTACGGGGGTCCGGTTCAGTCTCCGGCGGGGGTGAAGTCGAAGAACTTGGGTGGTTCGGGCAGGTCGAGGGCGCGGAGGAGGGCTTGTTGGCCGGGTGTGGTCGCGGAGCGTTGAGCGACCTGGCCGGCGCTGGTGGCCAGGGTGACCAGGTGCATCCGGTCGAGTTCGCGGCGGGTGTTGCGCCAGGTGTCACCGGTGGCGTTCTCGATCACCCGTAGGAGCAGCAGCGCGAGCCAGCACAGTTGGATGTGGGCGCGGATGCGGTCCTCGCGGTAGTGGAACACCGGCCGCAGCCCGAGGGCGCCCTTGAAGTCGCGCCAGCCGCGTTCGACGGCCAGGAGTTGCTTGTAGGCCGCGGCGAGATCATCGGGGGTGAGGGTCACATCCGAGGTGCGCAGCAGCCACTTGCCGTCTAGGTGGGTCTCCCGCTTGATCGCGGCCTGGTCGATCCGGAGCAGCCCGGACGGGGTGCGGCGCAGGTAGCGGCACAGCCCGGGCTTGCCGCGCAGCGACCCGACGAGTTCGTCGCGGCGCCGCGCGGTCCAGTCATCGGAGCCCTCGATCAACTGCTGAAGGTGCGCGACGAGGTTGGCCCGGACCTGCTGGTCGCGGTCGGCCTGTTCGGGGTTGTGGCAGATGACGAACCGCGCAGTCCGGGCGCCGTCATCGCCGTCGCCGTCCCCACCAGGAGCAACGTGGACTTCCTTGACCCGTAGGTTGTCGGCGACGGTGTGGTAGCGCCCGGCGCGGGCCAGCGCGGCGGTGGCCTCGGTGTTGGTGTGGCGCAGCTTCTCGGCGTGGATGTAGTGCCCGCCCCCGCGGGTCAGGTAGGCGCGGTTGGCCGCGGAGGCGAACCCGCGGTCGGCGACCCACACCAGCCGGCGCAGCCCCCACCCGCCCAGGTCGTCCTTGATGGTGCGGATGATCGCGGTGTCGGCGGTGTTGCCGGGGAAGGTCCAGCACCGCACCGGGATCCCGTCGCGGGTGACCGCCATCGCGATCACCACCTGCGGCAGGTCGGTGCGGTGGTCCTTGGAATGCCCGAAGGTCCGTTTCCCGGCCTCGGCCGGGCTGCTCACCTCGTCGTCGCCTGGATCCTCGACCAGCTCAGCGAGCTCGTCGGCAGTCTCGGTCTCCCAGTAGGTGCTGGTGGTGTCGACGAACACGATGTCCAGATCAAGGTTGAGCAGGTGCGCCACCGAGGAGAACACCTCACCGGCGATCTCGCTCAGGGCCTCAAGCAGGAAATCCATCGCCGCGTAGGCCGCGTCGTCGGTGAACCCCGGGCAGTCCTCGATCGCGACCCGCTGGGCGCGGCGAGCTTCGAGCCCGGTTCACACGCCCGCTGCGCGACCAGCGCGAACACCACCCGCTCGACCGCCTCGCCGTCCAACCGTCGCCCACCGGCCACCCGGCGGATCGCCGCGCCGATCCCGAGCCGTTCCCAAACCCGGTCCAGGGTCCACGCCGCGCCCAGGCGCCGCGAGTCCAGCACCTCAACCTCACCGGTGTCCGCCGCGACAGTCGCGGCGATCGCCTGCTCAGGGGTCAGGAACCGCGAGATCGACGACACCAACCGGGCCAACGCCGCCCGGTCAACCTTGTCCGCCCGACCGAAGTTGTGGATCACCTTCGCGACCGGGTTCCCGCTGACTGGATGCCGCTCGTTGTGCGCCAGCTGCAGGTACCGCACCACCGAGCCGTCCCGGTTGGTCCGCCGCGTCTCCCGCAAGAACACGCCTACAACTCAACCGCATCACCGCAGCTCATGTCCAGCGACACACCCTCAGGCGTGTGCCTACACGATTCCGGGTTCCGGACGACCCGCCGCCCTCCTGAACAGGCCGAATGCTATCGGTCAAGCCCTCATGTGCCTGTGATCTTCGGAAGTCCGGTTCAGTGACGCGATCGCCGAGGTCCACCACGAGGTTACGGATCTGCTGTGTGGTCCATGGGCCGTTTGGGTTTGTGGTCACGCCGAGCAGGTGCACGGATCGACTGGCGACCTCCAGGACGAAGAATACGTAGATCCGCTGGAGCGTCACTGCGCAGTCCACGTGGAAGAAGTCGCAGGCCAACATCGTCGACGCCTGGGCTCGCAGGAACTGCCGCCATGTTGTGTCGGTGTCCCGGACCGGTGCCGGAGGTATCCGCAACCGCCGGAGAACGCGGCGGATCGTGGAGGCTCCCACGCGGTGGCCGAGCTTGAGCAGCTCGCCCTGGATTCTCTGATATCCCCAGCTCTGATTCTCCCTAGCCATACGCCCGATCAACGAGGTCACCGCCTCATCGACGGGTGGTCGCCCGATGCGATGGGGATATGTCCACTTCTTGGCGACCAGGCGACGATGCCAGCGCAGGATCGTGCCCGGCGTGACCAAGCGATGCCCCCGCAGCATCGTGGGCAGGGCCCGGACGAGCGCGGCGAACACCGCTCGATCCGCCCAGTCCAAGCGCGGTGTCGGGTTGGCTCTGCGCAGCACGGCGACTTCGTGCCGCAACACCAGTAGTTCGACGTCCTTGGACGCCGACGAGCACCGCAACTCGGCCAGGCTTCTCAGCCCTCGGTCGCGCCCCAGCCTGCGGGGCACGGGCAGCATCACCACCCGGGCGGACCCGACCTGTGGCCGTTATAACTGTTCTGTTATAAGATTGCGATGCACTGGCAGGTGGTGTTCACCGACGAAGCCCGACAGGAGTTCAACCAGCTTCCCGCACGGGAGCAATCAGCCATGATCCACGCACTCGACAAGCTCGCAGCGGAGGGACCAGCCCTTCCCTATCCGCACTCCAGCGCGGTGCGAAGTGCCGGTCGTCTCCGCGAGCTGCGCCTGCGTGCCGGACGCAGCGCCTGGAGGGCCCTCTACCGGCGGGTGGGTGAGGTCTTCGTCATAGCGGCGATCGGACCAGAGGCACAGGCGGACAAGCGCGGCTTCGGGCGAGCGGTTGCCGCGGCGCAGGCTCGGCTCGACCTGATCGAGGAGGACCAGACATGAAGCTCTCTGAGCTGACCAGTGCTGATGAGGTGAAGGCTGAGGCGCTCAGCAACCCTGCGGTACGGGCGGAATGGGACCGGACGGCCGTGGCACGCGACGTTGCGAGCCGCGTCGTGCGCTACCGGGTCGAGCACGGGCTGTCGCAGGCAGAACTGGGTGCCAAGCTCAGGGTCTCACAGCCCTACGTTGCGCGGCTGGAAAGCGGTGATCAGACGCCCACGCTGGCCACGTTAGCGCGACTCGCCCAGCGGCTCGGTCTGGAGTTCCACATCGACGTGACGCCGACCAACGTGCGTATGACTGCGTGACCGGCCGTGACGTCAAGCCGGAAGCCGAGGCCGAGCCGAACTGGGTGCGTCGCCCGGCGTCTCGCGGAGCAGAATTGTGGGGGTGGGGCCGTTCCTTTTTAACGGCCCCACCCCCAATTGCGGGTGCCTGCGCTATACGTGTCCGGCGCCGGACGGGGATCTCCCGGGCCTGCGGTGCACTAGCCCCAGTTTCCGGGTTAGTTGGATCTTGGATGCTGTTTCTGCTGGTCATGGATGGTGTTGATGTTCGTTGGGTGTATGACCTAAGTCCTGGGTGCCCATCGGGCTAGGTCGAAGATTTCGGTGAGGTGGTCTTGGGTGGGGGTGGTCTGGGTGAGCATGCGGCGGGCTTTGGGGCGTCCGCCGGTGGAGGGATAGATCAGGATGGTTTCCTGGATGCCGGCGAGGGTGTCGAGCAGTTCGCGGACGGATAGGTGTAAGCCGTGCTGGTGGGCGTGGCGGCGCATGAGGTGGGCGATCTGCAGGGCGAGGACGCAGGTGAAGGTGTGGACGCGGATGTGGTGGTCGGTCCAGTGGTGCATGGGGCTGAAGGAGACCACGTGGGGGTCTTTGAGTTGGCGGAAGCTGAACTCGGCTTCGGATTGGGAGCGATAGCCGGCCACCACCTCGGCGACTGGCCATTGGTCGCGGTTGGTGATCAGGACACGTTTGCCGAAGATCTCTTCTTCCAGGTTGGTGCGGGCTTGGTCGTTGATGTGGAAGGTGAGCCGGTGTTCGGCTGGGGTGTCGCCGTCGAGTTGCCAGCTGATGACGCGTCTGGCCCAGGGGTCTTTGATGATCTGTTCGATCTCGGCGGTGACCTTGTCTGGGCTGCGGCGGGTGTTGCCCCGGGCCAGGACATCGGCTAGTTCGGACAGTGCCGCGGATGACTTGGCCAGGGTTTGGTCGAATCCGCGGGATTGGGCGGTGTGCAGGGTGGGCGAGTGGGTGAGCACGACGCGACGCTGGGTGCCGTAGACCTCGCGGCGGGTCTCCAGTGCGCTCAGGCCGCCGAAACGCGCCTTGTCGACCAGGTGCCGGTCGGTGGCGGGCAGAGCGAGCAAGTCGGGACAGTCCGAGGGTGGCACTGAGCCGACGAAACCCAGCCCGGCGGCGGCCAGGTGGGCGAAGTTGGCGACCGAGTTCTGCCCGGCGTCGAAGACCACCGTCACCTCGCCTGGGCCGCCCTGGCCCTCGCCGCCGAGGGCGGCGTGGCGGGTGATCAGCTGGTCGATCATGGTGGCGAACTGGGTGACGTCGGGTCGGTTGCCGGGGTAGGCGTGGGACACCAGCGGCACGCCGCCATCGCGGGTGACGACCAGACCCAGCCCGACCAGCCGCAGATCCGTGCGTTTCTGCTTGGCCTTGCCCCGCTGGGCGATCGGCGCCTTGGCGTTGGTGGTGTCGATGTAGGTGGCGAAGTTGGTCATGTCCAGCGCCAACGCCGACATGTCCAACGCGAATACCTCGATCATGCGCAGCGCCAGCCGGTGGGTGATCTCGGCCAGTTCGGTGTCGGTGACCGCGTGCATCGCGTCCCAGAACCGGCGGTGATCCAGCACCGCAGCACTGATCTTGGTGAAGCGGTCCGCGGCGGTGGTCGTCCACCAGTCGGCGAAGGCCCGCTTGGAGCACGGGTCCACCACCCGGTTGCACGCGGCCAGCGCCAGGTAGGTACCCACGCTCGCGCCGGCATCGGCACGGCGCGCACCGACCCTGCACCGTGCCAAAATCCATCACACGCTAGTGACCTGAGGTTTCAGTGACCCCTCGTGATCATGGAATGATCAC
>QHBY01000529.1 GCA_003244245.1 Pseudonocardiales bacterium | reverse complement strand
GGCAAAACCCATCTGGCGACGGCTCTCGGGGTGGCCGCCATCCACCGCGGCAAACGCGTGCGCTTCTACAACGCGGTCGATCTGGTGAACCAGTTGGAGCGGGAGAAACAGCAGGGCAAGGCTGGCAATCTGGCCCGCCAACTGGTCCAGACCGACGCCGTCATCCTCGATGAACTGGGCTATCTGCCGTTCCCCGCCTCCGGCGGCGCCTTGCTGTTCCATCTGATCAGCCAGCTTTACGAGAAGACCTCACTGATCGTCACCACCAACCTGTCCTTCGCCGAATGGGTGGGCGTGTTCGGCGAGCCGATGACATCGTAATGCCTCCTATGTAGATCGTCTGGTGCGTCGTACTTGTTTGTATAGAGCACCGACTTGTTCCGTTGGCAGGAAGATCTGCCAGGGTTGACCTTTTGCCAGTTGTCGTCCCTGCAGGCGACCTTTCTGCAGCCACTTGAGCACAGTTTGCGCTGTGATGCCGAGCGCCACGGCGGCTCCTTGGATCGAGTAACTGCCATCTGGCCAGTGTGGTGGGTTGGCGTCGTCACCATTGATCTTGACCGTCCGAATAGCCCACTGTTTGCGCAGCAGGTATACGGTGCCATGTAGGAACGGTACGCCCCGCGCCGACATGATTCCCTCGGCATTAAGAGTGGCAGCAATCTCGTGGTCCATCTTGCCGGCCGCGTTCAGCTCACGGATGCGGCGTTCCAGCAGATCCATATTGGCACACGCCGTGTAGGACCGCACGCGACGCTGCAGCCGATGCTCGCTCGTCGCCCCTGTCTGCCAGGCGATCTGGAGCCAAACCATGCCTTGCTCGCGCTTCTGGTCCAGCGCGACGTCACGCACGACCAGGCGCAGGATCCGTTTGCGCTCGGCCGCCCCCGCGGTCTGCCATACGCGTGGCAGATCCTGCGCGAGGGCGCGTATGTCAGCACANNCAGTCAGTCTCGGCAACCGGGGCGCCCTGTTCGCGGCACCAAACTTCGTAGGCCTGCTCGACCGCCTCGACCTGACGCAGCTTCTCCTCCCAGATCCGCTCAAGCGACCGGGCCACAAGGCGGTTCTCTGGTTCGACTGTATTGTATTGCCGCCGCGCCCGTTCGGCTTCATAGCGCGCCCGCTCGCGCTTGAGCGCCCATTGTTGCTCCAGTAGTTTGGTATCAGCATCAAGCTGCCCGACCGCCGCCACCGCCAGCGCGATCTGGTCAGGTGCCAAAGCGTCAAGCAGCACTTGCTCGACCAAGGCGTCCACCGGCAATGCCCGCACCTCCTGACAGCGCGTACGGCCATCCTGGGCCTGATCCGCAGCACATTGGTAGAGCGGGTAATCCCCGTGTGGTCCCGCATAGCGCAGCGTCATCCGTCGGCCGCAGCGGCCGCAGACCGCGATGCCCTGCAGCAATGCCGCGCCGCGGCGTGGGGCACCCGGCCGCTCCGCTGCATGACAGGCGACATTGCCTGCCAAACGCTTCTGGTTGGCCATGAACTCCTCCCAGGCGATATAGCCCGGATGAGCGTCGTGCAGGCAGACGGGCCACTGCTCAACCGGCACCCTGACCGTCGCGCAACGCGGCGCATCCGCACGGCGTCGGAGAGGCTCCTGGCGATGGCGGCCGTAAACGTAGGCGCCAGCATAGGCTGGGTTCTGCAGAATTTGCAGCACTCGGGCGCTATCAGCCGACAACCAAACAACCGCGTGCGGCGCCGGGCCTCGTAAGGGACGCACCGGTAGCGCGAGAGCGTGCCGCTGCAACGCTCGCATCACCGCTTTGGCGCTCTGGAGCGCCTGGAATGTAGTGAACACAAATCGCAGCCGCGCCTGCACTTCCTCGTCAGGATTAAGAATGGTCTCGCCGCCGGCGCCATAGGCGAGGGGGAGGCGGGCGCCGTGGATGCGGCGCCCACCCTCCCTCTCTTTACCCCCACCCGGTGCGGGCGCACAACAGCCCTCTGGCTTCCGCCTGGACCAACGCCGTGAGCGTTATGACGCCGGCGGCGTAGGCGCCGCGGGGGCGGGCGCGGCTGACGGGGCGCTCACCTCGATCTGATGGGGGCGATATAATAGGCCTATGGGAAAAGCGAAGCAAGGAATTCTCTCGATTACCCGGCTGGGCGCGAAAGGCCAAATTACCCTTCCAGCGCCGTACCGGCGGGCGCTGGCGCTTTCGGAAGCGGCGACCCTGGCGCTCATTCGGGTGGGGGACGCCCTGGTGGTGGCGCCACTGGATGAGGCACTGGCGGCGGTGACCCAACGGCTGGAGGCGCGGATGCAGCAGGCCGGCAGCAGCGTCGAA
>QHBY01000528.1 GCA_003244245.1 Pseudonocardiales bacterium | reverse complement strand
TGCGCCGAGGCCCGCAGCAAGGACTTCGGGGTGATCGCCACCGAGAACGGCTGGAACCTCTACGTCTGCGGCAACGGCGGTTTCCGGCCACGGCACGCCGACCTGCTGGTCTCGGACGTCGACACCGAGACTCTGGTGCGCACCATCGACCGGTTCCTGATGTTCTACGTCCGCACCGCCGACCGGCTGCAGCGCACCGCGCCGTGGCTGGAGGAGCTCGACGGCGGTCTGGACCACCTGCGAGACGTGATCGTGCACGACTCACTCGGGATCTGCGCGGAGCTCGACACCGCGATGGCAGCGCACGTGGCGGGCTACGCCGACGAGTGGCGCGGCGTGCTGGAGGACCCGGCGAAGCTGGCCCGGTTCACCTCGTTCGTCAACGCTCCGGGCGTGCCCGATCCGACCGTCAAGTTCGTCGAAGAGCGTGGCCAGCCCACCCCCGCCCATCGCAAACCAGGCCAACCGGTTCTGATCGCCGGCCCGAAGCTGGCGGTGGTCCGATGACCGCGCAGCTGCAGCGGCACTGGACGGCGGTCTGCCGCTACGACGACCTGGTGCCCGAACGGGGGGTAGCGGCGCTGATCGATGGCGCCGCGGTAGCGGTTTTCCGCACTCATGACGGTGCCGTGCACGCACTGTCCAACATGGACCCCTTCAGCGCGGCCTCGGTGCTTTCTCGGGGGATAGTCGGGGACCGCGAGGGCCGCCCGACGGTGGCTTCGCCGATCTACAAGCAGGTCTTCGAGCTGGCGACCGGAGTATGTCTGGACGATCCCAGCGTCTCGGTGCCGACCTATCCGGCGCGGATACTCCACGGGGTCGTGGAAGTCTTGTCCGGATGACCGCTATGTCGCTGAGGGCGAGACCCGAACCGTTGCCGCTGGCGGGGTTCACCGTCGGTGTCACCGCCGCGCGGCGCGCTGCAGAGCTGGGTGCCTTGTTGGAGCGCCGGGGCGCCGAGGTGCTGCACGCCGCGGCGATCCGGATCGTGCCGGTGGCCGATGACACCGAACTGCACGCCGCCACCGGGCAATTGGTCAACCACCCGCCAGATATCGTGGTGATCACCACCGGCATCGGGTTCCGTGGATGGGTGGAGGCCGCAGACGGGTGGGGAATCGGGGAGGAGCTGATCGGTGCGCTGCGTCGCGCCACCTTGCTGTCCCGGGGTCCCAAATCGCGCGGCGCGGTCCGGGCCGCCGGCCTGACCGACGCCTGGTCGCCCCCATCGGAGTCCTCCGCCGAGGTGCTGGAGCACCTGTTGGCCAGTGATCTCGAAGGGGTGCGGGTCGCCGTGCAGCTGCACGGCGAGCCACTGCCGGACTTCGTCGATGCGTTACGCTGCGCCGGTGCGCAGGTGATACAGGTGCCCGTCTACCGGTGGGTGCTGCCGGAGGATCTCGCTCCGCTGGACCGGCTGCTCGCCGCGGTGCTGGATGGCAGCCTCGACGCGGTCAGTTTCACCAGCGCACCCGCCGCGGCGAGCATGCTCAGCCGAGCCGACGAGCTCGGGGTGCTGGGGCCGTTGCTGCAACGCCTGCGCCGGGATGTGCTCGTCGCCTGTGTCGGGCCGGTCACCGCTGGCCCGCTAGTGGCTCGGGATGTGCCCACCGTGCAGCCGGAACGCTCCCGGATCGGCGCGCTGGTGCGCACGCTGTCCGAGGCACTGCCAGCCAGGGCACCGCGATGGCCGGTCGCCGGTCATGTACTGGAGCTGCGCGGACATGCCGCGGTGGTCGATGGGGTGCTGCGGGCCGTGCCACCAACCCCGATGGCCCTGTTGCGGATGCTGGTGGCCCGTCCGGGCCGGGTGGTGCCGCGCGCAGAGCTGCTGTCGGTGATGCCCGCGGCGGGCGACGATGAGCACGCGGTGGAGACCGCGGTGGCCCGGTTGCGTGCCGCGCTGGGCGCCCCGCGGCTGGTGCAGACCGTGGTCAAGCGCGGCTACCGGCTGGCGCTGGAGCCCGGAGACTGCCGGTGAGGAGTGCGCTGCGCGCTCGTGAGTGGCGATACGAGCTATGACTCGCATCGCCACTCACGGCTCTGTTGTCGTAGCTGCGCACGGCACCCGGGACCCGGCTGGTGTCGCGGTGGCGCACCAGTTGGTCGACGCGCTGCGCGCCCGGTTGCTCGGTAGACCGGTGTCGCTGGCCTTCGTCGATGTACTCGGCCCTACCGTGCGCGAGGTGGTGGCCGCCGCGCCCGGTCCGGTCACCGTCGTTCCGGCGTTCCTGAGCTCCGGTTATCACGTGCGAACCGATGTGCCGCGGGAGGTGATCGCCACCGGCCGCCGGGACGTCAGCGTCAGCACCGCTCTCGGTCCGCACCCCCTGCTGGTGGGTGCGATGTGGGATCGCCTGTGCGCGGCCGGGTGGCGCCGCGGCGATGCGGTGGTGCTCGCCGCGGCAGGCTCATCGGATCCACGGGCGGTGGCCGAGGTACGGATTGCGGCTGCTCAACTCTCCGGCAAGGTCGGCGGCCGGGTCCGGGTCGCGTTCGTGGCGACCGGTGCACCGCGGGTGGCGTCTCTGGTCGCCGGGTTGAGGGCGGCGGGGGAGGCCCGGATCGCCGTGGCCCCCTGGCTGCTCGCCCCAGGATTGTTCTACCGCAGGCTCGGTTTGGCCGAGGCCGATGTCGTGTCCGCACCGCTGGGTGTGCATCCGGATGTGATCGACCGGCTAGTCGAGCTGGCGGAGCCGGTCGCTGTGCGGCGCACCGCGTAACAGGTGTAGCGATTGCGTAGCGCACTGATGCTACGATGATGTGATGGATCAGGTGATCGGGCAGCGCGAGCTCCGCAACGACAACGCGGAGATCATGCGCCGGGTCGAGGCGGGGGAGAGCTTCACGGTCACCCGCAATGGCAGGCCGGTCGCGGATCTGATCCCGCACCAGGCGGATCGACCGGTGCGGCGCCGGACGGTGGGCGAGCTGCAAGCGGAATTCCGCCGGTTGGCCCCCGTCGACACTTCGCGCTGGCACCGTGAACGCGCGGACGCCGACGTGGTGTTCGGGCCGGATGACCCGCTCGAGGATCCCTGGCTGCGTGGTCGCCCCGACCCGGCTGGTCAGTGAACCGCGCTGTGCGTGTCCTGCTGGATACCTCTGTGATCATCGACCTGGCGGGCGTGGAGCTGGGCGTCCATGAGTCCGCGGAGCCGGCGGTGAGCGCTGTCAGCCTTGGCGAACTGGCCTTTGGCTTGGACATTGATGATCCCATCGAACGCCGGGCCCGCACTGAGCGGTACCA
>QHBY01000527.1:1676-2211 GCA_003244245.1 Pseudonocardiales bacterium | reverse complement strand
GAGAGGTAGAGTGACGGGTCGTAGGCGCGCTTGAGTCGGCTGGTGCTCGTGGCGCTCGTGTCAGGCTCCCAAGATCGCCCGAGCGAGCGGCCGTTCACGTCGCGCGGTCCCCCCTGTCTCCGCACCACCGCGGCTGCGTCGCGGGCGGATAGCGGATTCGGACACTCCGAAGCGGTCGGCTTCGGTTGTGTGGGCGTGGCGGCGGCAGTCGGAGGCGGGGTCGTCGGCGCGCTGGTCGCCGAGTGCTTCTTGCCAGCGCTGCCGCAGCCTGCCAGTGCCAGCAGTGCGAACAGCGCGGGTGCAGCCGGCAGCCTCGTGCACATCTCGATCCCCGGTTGTCAGTCGAAACGGTGGTAGCGGATGACGCGCGAGCCGCTGGCGCAGCTGCCTGGCCGGCACGACCAGCCCGTTGGTGTCTGGTCGCGAAAATAGCCATCGATGACGGCGAGCGCCCTTCGACAGCTCACCTTCTTGACGCGAAAATACGAGAAGTTCGCGTTATGGCAGCTATGGAAATGCGTGCGCGCGTCGGACG
>QHBY01000527.1:1435-1661 GCA_003244245.1 Pseudonocardiales bacterium | reverse complement strand
AACGCGAGCATGGTCAACACCGCCACCAATGTGACGACGGTCGCATTCTGTCGCATGGAGCACCTCCCTCCTCGCTCCGGCTCCCTATACCAGGTGCAGCATAGGGCCCTAAGCTAAGCAGCGGGTACCCTGCATCGTTCTTCCGCGAAGTAGAAGGGCTCGCGCGGCAGGGAGCGTTCAGCGCGTGCCTCGTGCTGACCACGACCCGTCGCCTCCCGAACTCGTG
>QHBY01000527.1:0-1398 GCA_003244245.1 Pseudonocardiales bacterium | reverse complement strand
TCGACGCCGCCGCTGCAGCCGGGCTCACGGAGTCGCAGGTGTCCGACATCGAGCGCGCAGCGCAATCCCGGGTGGATCCTCGTCGTCCACCTCGTCGAGTGCGGGCTCGGCTTAACGCTGCACGACCTCGCGGACGCCTACGAGAACGTCGACGGCGAACCCTGACCGGTGCGAGTCAACGCGCGAAGTCCAACTCGTCCGGCCGGGCGGCCCACGCGAAGCTTGGCTCGACATCCGCCGGCAAGCTTCGCCGATCTCCGAGGACGGCGCGAAGGCCAGCTTCGACCAGCAGAGCGACCAGCAGAGCGAAGTCAGAGCAGCCTTGGAGCCTGCCGTCCAGCGTCTCGCCTTATTCAACCTCAATCCAAAAAACCGCCAAGCGTTTGAAGTACCGCTATGCTCCAAGCACTTGGAGTTTTTTGGACGAACTTGGACGGGACCATGTACGTAGCGTCGCCACCCGAATATCAAGATATGCTCACTCGCCTGGCGCCCGAGCGCCTTGCGGAGCTTCTTCGGATGACCGTACCGGCAGACGGACGCGACTATGTCCATTGGGACAAGTTGCGTCATCTGAAGGCGCCCAGAGGGCTGACCCATGAGGAGTGGTGGTTCCTCACCAAGTGGGGGCGGCTGCCCCTCCAGCGGCGCATCCCGCTGACCGACCCAAAGGGTGCTCCGTTCGTCTACGGCGTTCCCGACCTTGTGGCGAGATTGCTCCATTACGTCGACCAGCGGTGCGGCGGCGAGGTCGCCATCTCCGAGGTTGTGACCGCCGATGAGCAAGCGCGGCACCACTACCTCGTCAATTCGCTGATGGAGGAAGCGATCCGGTCGAGCCAACTGGAAGGTGCAACGACCTCCCGCCGGGTGGCGAAGGAGCTGCTCAGATCAGGACGTGAGCCTAAGAACCGTAGCGAGCGCATGATCCTCAACAACTACCGAGCCCTTCACTTCATGCGGGAGGGGATGGGCGAAGACCTGACGCCTGAAGCCATTCTCGAAGTGCATCGAATCCTGACGGAAGGCACCCTTGATAATCCGGACGCGGCGGGGCGGCTTCAGCGCCCTGATGAGGAGCGGGTAGCCGTGTACGACCGGAACGATGGCAGCCTCATCTACGCGCCGCCCCCTGCGGACCAGCTACCCGCACGTCTTGAAGCCCTATGCGCTTTTGCGAACGAGGGTGAGAACCCGGACCGATTCATGCATCCCGTGGTACGGGCAATATTGCTCCACTTCTGGCTCGGCTACGACCATCCGTTCGAGGACGGGAACGGCCGAACGGCGAGGGCCTTGTTCTACTGGTATATGAGGACCAGTGGGTACTGGCTCGTGGAGGATCTCTCGATCTCCCGCATCCCGCGGCAGGCCCCCGCGGAGGACACCCCCGGATTT
>QHBY01000526.1 GCA_003244245.1 Pseudonocardiales bacterium | reverse complement strand
ATCGAGTCAAGGAGCCCATCGAGGACATCCGGAAGCAGAGCGAGTACCTCGTCGTCGCCGGCCCCTCGATCGTCACGCTCCTGGATGCGGTCGGCCAGCTCCCGAGGACGCGGGAGCTCGTAGGTCAGACCGGTGCTGGACTTGCGCGGTACGGCGGCGCTGTCGATCAAATCCTCGGATAGGAGAGACCATGCCTGTAGAAGCCATCGTGCTTGTGGTCATCATCGTGGTGGCGGTCCTCGTCATCGCCGCCTACCTGATCTCGCTCGCCTCCAGCCTGTTGAAGGTGGCCTCCAATCTGTCGACGGTCAACCGGGCAATTGCAGATATCCCGCGCCAGACCGAGCCCGTCGGCCCCATTGTCGAATCGTTGAAGAAGGACCTTCGCGAAGCGCAGACCCTGCTCGAGGGCATTCTCGCGAAGCCGCGTGGCGCCGCCGCTCCCACCGCCCCCCCCGGACCGGGTCCGGCGGGACGCGGTCCCGGGGCAACGCCTTGGTCATGATCAGCCAGGGCGCGCAGTCAAGCACCGCCAGCGCCTTGTAGCTGATTCTGCGCTTCAGTCTTCGACGTCCTCCTCGGCCTCTTCCGCTGCGTCGCCGGCTTCGACGATGTCGCCGTCGCTGAACAGCACGCCCTCCAGCGCGACCCGCCATTTGGGTGTGCGCCGTAGGAGGAACTCCAGGTCCATCGCGAAGTGCTTGAACTCCNNTCCATGCCAAAGTGCTTGAACTCCTCCTGCTGGGCGTCCTCCATGATCGCGCGGGCTTGATCGTCGGGCTCCACGGAGATGCGCTGGGCGTACCAGCTGATCGCCTCCGCCTCCTCGGTCAGTGAGGTGATCATCCGCGCGAACGTGCGCGCCTCGGGACTCAGCTCCTCCGCGGGCTCGTGATACTGGTCAAACCCCATGTCGCGCTCCATTCCTCGGTTGTGGCGAAGCTCGCCACCGTACACGGGCTGATTACGTGCGGTGGTCCGCGCGCGCCAGATGGAGGGCGGGGCGGTTGCGAGGGGTGCCATTCGCAACCAGCGACTCATCGCCGAGCCCCGGCTCGACCGCCGCCGGTACGCTTCTCCCGGCCTCAGACCTATGGCTCACGGCCAGTTCAGCTTGAGGGCGCGGGCTGCGGTGCTGAGCTTGATGGCCAGTCGGTGTGGATCGGTCGCGATGGCCTGGAAGTCGTGTGCTCGGTAGAAGGCTGCGGCAGGCTTGTCGATCGCGTCGACGACGATGATCCGGCCGCCGGCGGAGCGGGCGGCGGCGATGATCGTCGTGAGCGCGTGGACGAGCAGTTCGCTGCCGAGACCCTGGCCGTGGAGGCGTTCGTCGAGGGCGAGCTTGGCGAGCAGGATCGCGGGGATGCGCGCCGGCGCTCCTCGGCCGATGCTTCGGGGTGCCAGCTCGCGCTCGAGGAGATGTGGTGCGATCGCGAAGTAGCCCACGGCCTCGTTGCTTGACTCGGTGACCAGCACGTAGGTCCGTGTGCCCTGCCCGGTCGCGGTGCGGGCGTGGAGTCCTAGCCAGTCGTCAAGTGCCGGCGTGCCGCAGCGAAACGCGTCGAGGTCGTGATGCGGACCGAGCGCCTCAAGTCGGTAGCTCACGCAGCCGTGATCTGCGCGCGCCGTCTCGCGGCACGGGCTGCGCGCGTGAGCTGCGGCGCCTCGTCCGGCTCATTCAGCGAGGCTGTGAGTCGGTCAAAGTAGGTGGCCGGCACGACGGTCGTCGCCTGCTCGCTTACGACCGACCCAGCGCGCTCCAGCGCGGCCAGCACCATAAACGCGGACACCGACTCACCCGCCAGCGCGGCGCCCTGCTCGATCTGCCGCCGCTGGACCGGGGTCAGCCGCGCCTCTAGTCGCTCTACCTTGCTTGCCATGGCCGCCTTTTCTATCGCTCGTACAAATGTACGGTAGCATCCGGATCCTGGGGCAAGCGGCAAAGCAGTTCCCGACCCAGCGAGCTCGGGCGCTGGCTCAAGCTCCGTCCCGACGGGTCGAACTGGATCGACTTCCCTGCGGTCCTCGACCGCGCCTTCGCGTCACGGCGATAGCCAACCGCTCGGCGTTCAGAGGTCGAGGGCAGGTTCGGCCACGGACTGGTCGAGCGGAGGAGGAAGAAGCCTCCCCGCTGACCGGCGTGTGGGCCGATGTGCTCGTGGTCGACACGTCGGCTTGGTCGCGCGCGCATTTCCAGCAGCGCCCCGAGGCGGTGCTGATGGGCCGAAGTCATCGGCAACGTCCTGTTGCAATGACTGCCTGAATCCGACCGATCCCTCAGCGGGACAGGGCCGGGCAGGGGGCCAGATCCGCCGGAGACGGCACCTGCGGGCCAGCGGTCTGATTCAGAGGCGAGCGAGCGCAAGAGCGCGCCCGAGACCGGCGTCGACCTGGACCATCAGCCAGTCCGGCACTGCGCCGATCCGCTCCTCGAGAACCCCGCGATCGATGGTCGCGATCTGCGTGACGTTGACGACCGAGTCGCCATCGAGATCGGCGGTGTCAGCTGGCACGATGACGTTGCCTGGGAGGGAAGCGAGCCGGACGTTGGTGGTGAGAACCGTGACGGTGACCGTGCTCAGCCCGGAACGGTTGTACGGGTCGGCGCTGACGATCAACACCGGGCGCCGCAGCGCCGGGGCTGAGCCCCTGGGCAGGCCGAGATCGGCCCACCAGACCTCGCCCCGCATCATCAGGAATGATCGTCCGCGGCCAAGGCCGCGGCAGCAGCATCCGTGAACGCGTGGTCTGACCGACCGCCGGCAACGGCGCGGTTGATCGCCTCGGTGGTCCCGTCGTCTTCTAGGACAGCGAGCCACCGCTCGGCCGCTCGCGCGAAGAACTCGCTGCGCGACACGCCTAGTCGCGCGGCCGCATCGTTGACGCGGTGAAACGTACGGTCGGGAAGCGAAATGGCGGTCTTCATCGGCCGGAGTATAACCGGGTCATACTTGCAGTGTGCCTGCGAGCTTCATGGACCGCGCGGTCGATGCCGGGACCCACGCGTTGACGCTGCGTCTCGCCGTGGACTCGGATCGGGCGCTGAGTCCAAATTGAGCGGCGGGNNNNGCGGGTTCGACGACGTCCGCTCGATCCCCGCTCGTCAGGCGAGGCCGCCTGATCGCGTGGCGGTCAGTCGGATGTCTGTTCGCTCGATGGCTCACGGAGCCGTCCCAGGAACGCGGCGGGCCGCTCGATCGCGGGGTCCGTGAGTCCGGCGTCGAGCAGGTCGCGATCCAATGAGACTTGCGCGTCGGTGCGCGCCTCGCGAGCGAGGGCGACGAGGTAGCGTCGGCAGGGTCGCGAACGCTCCCGATCGCGTCGGCAGGGTCGGGGTGGCGCTTGCTCGCGGCGGCGAAGGCCGCGACGTAGGCCACCGCTCGCC
>QHBY01000525.1 GCA_003244245.1 Pseudonocardiales bacterium | reverse complement strand
ATCAACCAGCTGAACAGCTACGAATCTTGGGGATGGTATTCCTACCGCGTCCTGGGATTGATCACCGTCAGTGTGCTGAGCCTGGCGTTGTTCGTGCTGATCGAGGGAGAGGTCGCCGACCCGTTGCTCGATATCCGGGTATTCCGTTACTGGCCGTTCATCAACTCGCTGCTGTTGATCTCGGTATTGATGGTCGGGCTGTTCGGGGTGTTGTTCTACATCCCACTGTTCCTGCAGCAGGTTCAGGGGCTGGGGGCATTCGACGCCGGCCTCACCCTGCTGCCCCAGGCACTGGTGATGGCGGCGCTGATGCCGGTCGCCGGGCGAATCTATGATTGCATCGGACCGCGGTGGCCAGCGACCATCGGCGTGGCGATCGTGGCCGCCGCCACCTACCTGATGCATAACTTGACCATCGACACCTCCCGTGAGCAGATCATCTGGTGGCTGATGCTGCGAGCCGTCGGTCTCGGGCTGGCCATAATGCCGATCATGACCGGAGGTATATCAGTCATCCCGGCGGCCCAAGTCAACGCCGCCAGCGCGTTCAACAACATCGCGCAACGGACCTCGGCCGCACTGGGGCTGGCCGTCCTCACCGCGATCTTTACCACTCAGCAGGCCCAGCAGCTGGCCGGGCGCGCCGCGCTGCTGCCCGCTGACACCGCCACCCCCCACCTCGGCGGCCCGGCCGTGCCCGATTGGGTAGGCGCGTACGCGACCTACCAGCAGACCCAGCTGCAGGTGTTCGTGGGAGGGCTGGATGACCTGTTCCTGATCGCCGCCGGGCTCAGTGCCCTGGGCGCGCTGGGGGCGCTGCTGCTGCGATCCGGACCCGCTCCCGCGACACCAGCCAGCCTCGCCGTGCCGCGACAGGTCACCACGCCGACGGCACCCACCAACGGCGGTCCAGTTAAGGACGTCGCAGTCGCGAACGGCGCAGTTATGGGCCTGGCAAACCCCGAGGCGCTACCCGCCGCCCTCACGGGTGAAATGCGTCCAGGTCGCGGTGAGGTCGCAGGTCACGCCCGCCTCGATCCGTGACGGCCCTGACTGCGCGCAGAGCGGGTCGTGGCCAACCGCATTTTGGGGCAACGGAGCGTGCGTCGCGGCCAGTGCAACTCGGCGTTTGATTATGGTATCGGCCCGTATACGACGATCATCCCAGGACGGCTGAGGGTGTGTCGGCCCCTGCGGCCCCCACACGGGGTATGCGGCCTCTTACCGAGATGCCAGTGACACAAATCGTCACGGGGTCGTGGTCGACACTCAACCATTTGCCCGGTCAGGACCCGGAAAACGCACTTATCAGTAGCAGAAGATCGGAGTACGATGTGATGAATGTTACACTCCCCGCCTGGGAGTCGGCTGGACCTCGTGCACCGTATCGGAGCAGCGGTCCTAGGGGCCGGGTTGTGCTTATTCGGCATCCTGGGTTTCGTCGACCGGCTGAAGTTCCTCGCTCTCCACGGCAAAGTTGTGCTCGGGCTGGCCTCGAACGGCTTACTATCGACGATCTCGGTGATCGTCGGCGCGGTTCTCATCGGTGCGGCGTTGCGCGGTGGCCGGATCTCCTCGACGATCACGGTGGCCGTAGGCCTGCTCTTCCTGCTCTCCGGCCTGCTTAACCTCGCCGTTCTAGACACTAAGCTCAACCTGCTGGCCTTCCGGCTATCGAATGTGGTGTTCAGCTTCGTCGCCGGGATGCTACTGCTCTTCCTTGGCGCCTACGGTCGGTTCAGCGGCGGCTTGTCGGCGGATAATCCCTACTACCAGCGTCGGCATCGCGAGCACTCCGGGGCCGGGGACGACCACCGCGATGACGAGGATGACGGGTTGCTGGCCGCGGAGTTGGCGGTTGCCGCGGGTCATGGCACGCCGCAGCAGGAGCAGCTGGTGCATGATGATGCGCAGCGCCGCGCCAACGAGGCACACCGGCGCGCCTGGGAGCTCTACGAAAGTAGCCGGACACGCGACAACGGCGCGAAGCGCATACCCTGACCGCCCAGTACCAACGACGCGACCAGCCTGGCGAGCGGGCGCCAAAGTGCTCGGGAAGGACTGGTGGAAATGACGAGCACCGAGATCCGCACCTACGCCGTACGAGTGTTCCGCGACGGCGATCTGTGGGTGATCGAAGTTCCCGAGCTCGACACGGTGAGCCAGTCCAGGACGCCGCCGCTGCCGAGGAAGATGCGGTCGCCTCGGCCCGCGCCGAGCACCCGTGGCTCAGCGGCCTCGGCGAACGCGAGGTAGTAGGCCAGGTGGCGGTCGCGCAGGCCGTCGACCTCGGCGGCGTCGGCCAAGCGCGCCTCCAGTGCGGAAGCCGAACAGCTACCGGGGTAACAGCCGAACGGCCGTATCCGATACAGCGGGTAGGGCCGAGTGCGGCGATGGGGGCATGGGAATCGCAGGCGGCCCGGGACAGTGGCCCGTGCGCCGCCGTGGTAAGTGGCGCTCGACAGCCACAGTGCACCGACAACTCAACTTTGGGGGGACACCATGCGACGAGTCATCATTCGTTCTCTGGCGACCACGGCCGTGGTCGGCGGAGTTATCCTCGCTGGGGCCGGCGTGGCCGCTGCTGACACGGGACGTCCGACAGGCGGTACCGGCACAGACCAACCGACCTGCGCAAGCGGTTCTATTGATCTATCGCAGGACTGCTTCCTCAGTCCGCACGGCGGTCGACTTTTCTAGTGGCGAGGAGACGCTGACCTACGCCACCGCAGGGGCGGGGTAACGAGCCAGAACCTGAACCCGATGTATGGGGTGACGATCTCTGCCGCTGTGGACAGTTTTCAGGAGGGCCGGCGGCGCTGGCAGGTACACGGGAGGAACTCATGAGCTTCGGCGGGAGCATCTTCCTCATTGCCGTCGGACTCATCCTGGCACTGGCTGTCAATGTCAGCGTGTCCGGCATCGATCTGCAGCTGGTGGGCTGGATCCTCGCCTTGGTAGGCGCGTTGGGGTTGTTGCTGAGCCTGATGTTCTACCGGCGACGCCGCTCGGTTGTCGTAGAGCCGCCATCGGTGGCTCCGGATGACTACCCGCCTCGGTACTGATCCTCGTAGTAAGGAGTCCTGCGCCGCTCGGCAGTCCGTTGCCAGCGTCGTCATGGCGCAGGGCAGCCGGCTGGCCACCGCGAACGCTTGGCAAGCCAATCACGAGATTGCGTTGACGCTGGAGTGCTGATCCGCTGCCTGGGTGGTCCCTTCTCCCGTGGGGGACCACCCAGGCCCTTCGAGCCCGCTGTAGGCCGGTTATGCAGGCGGGCCCCGGGGCACCGTTGCGTGCTCGTCGGGCCGTACGCTGCTGGGCCGGACCAGCCTGGGAGCGCGTGCAGTGGCAAACGACGACGAACGCATCGCCCTGTTCCTCGACTACGAGAACCTCGCGATCGGAGCGCGCGACGGGCTGGGGGTGTCGCCCTTCGACTTCGGCCCGGTGGCCGACGCGCTCGCTGAGCGAGGACGCGTGGTGGTGCGCCGGGCCTACGCCGACTGGTCGTATTTCGACGCCGACCGCCGGCTGCTCGCCCGGGCGCAGGTCGAGCTCATCGAGATCCCCCAACGCATCGGGGGCTCGCGGAAGAATGCAGCTGACATCAAGATGGCTGTCGATGCCATCGAGCTCGCATACGAGCGTGGCTTCATCACGACGTTCGCCATCGGGACAGGCGACTCCGACTTCACCCCGCTCGTGCACAAGCTGCGCGAGCTCGACAAGCGGGTCATCGGCATCGGCGTGCAGTCGTCGACGTCGGCTCTGTTGCCGCCCGCCTGCGACGAGTTCTTGTTCTACGACCGGCTGCCTGGCGTCGAGCCGTCGCAAGAGCCGAAGCGGGGGAGAGGACGCGGCCGCCAGCCAGGTGCTGCGCCACTGCCGGTGTCGACGCCGTCGGTCGTGAGCTCGACGCCCTCGGGTGCCACCGCGAGCGCGGGCGACGCCGACCGGGTGGTCGCCGATGTCCCGGTCGATGAGGAGGTGGCGGCAGCCGAGGAGCGCGATGTCGGCCTGCTCGTCGCGCGCACGCTGTCCGGCCTGCAGCGTCACGCCGACGGACCGGTGCTCGCGTCGAGGCTCAAGCGGGCCATCCTGCGCAAGGATCCCACCTTCGACGAGGCTGATCAGGGGTTCCGGGGGTTCGGCGAGCTGCTGCGCCACCTCGAGAGCCAGCGGGTCGTGGAGCTGCGCCGGGGATCGGCGCAGGGCGACCCCGAGGTGACGTTCCCCGAGGACGACTCGGCTGACGACGATGCCTTCCGCCTGCTCGTCGACGTCGTCCGTGAGCTGCAGGCCTCGGGCTTGCCGCCCCAGCTCAGCGGGCTGAAGAACCAGCTGCGCAAGCGTCTACCAGACTTCAGCGAGAAGCGCTACGGCTTCAACAGCTTCCTGTCCTTCGCCAAGGCGGCTCGCGCGCGTGACCTGATCGCCATGGAGTGGGACGATGACGCCGGCGACTACCTGCTGCGCGTGCCCGGCTAACGCCAAGGTGATGGCCATGGGCCGGCTGCTCCGACACGTTCCAGTGACACATCGCTCCCAGCAACCCCTCGAAGAGGTCCACAGATCTGC
The DNA here is from genome assembly GCA_003244245.1 of Pseudonocardiales bacterium. GTDB lineage: Bacteria > Actinomycetota > Actinomycetes > Mycobacteriales > Pseudonocardiaceae. The sequence goes on along the minus strand of QHBY01000525.1, from coordinate 9,251 downwards.
TGGGAATGTGCCAGGCGTGGCAATTTCGACGCAAAGTTACCGTGGGTGGCACCTCTGCAAACTGCCATAGTCCTTGGCCAGAGGAGGGTCGACGGCCGGGGCGTCTGAGCGCGCGGATTGGCGTGGGGAGGGGCCGCCGCGCTCTGCCGGACGGTCTCGATGACCCATGCCTCCAACGATGGGCGTACGTCACGTACGTCTGACTTGCAGCAGCTTCGGCAGTGCGGAGCGCCGTCGGATAAGCCGGTGGACACGCGTCAGCGGCCTCGCGCCTTGCGGAATGGCTAGCTTCGCGTCGTGAGTTCTGGCGGTGTGGTGCGCCGCCAGCTCGTGCGCGCCCGCGCCGCCACCCGCTCCGTCTTGAGAGATTTGGTCTTAGTCGGTTTTCTTCGGGTGTCGGTGCCGGCTTCGGTGACCCAGACCGTGCGGCGGTCTGGGTCGAGGAGATACCAGATTCGGCCACCGCCGGTGACCTCAATCTGCCAACATGCCAATTGCTTGCCGCCGTGCTCGGCGAACGCCAGAGCGCCCTTGAGCTGGTGATGCCGCGGCGTCGGCGGCCTGGGGGTGCGATTGGTCCGCATCTGTTCCCAGGCGTCGCAGGTGTTGCCGGGAGCTTGCTGACAGAGGTTTTCCCAGCCCTTCGCCGCAGTGGTGTTACCGAAGCGGACCTCCCACTCATCAGCGCCGGCTGGGAAAGCGACCCTCTCGCCGCGTTTGGGGCTCACGCGACGGGTTCAGGAACCGGTCCGAAATCGTCCTCGATCAGATGGATCCTCGCGGCGAGATCAGGGTCGGCGTGAACCTCGGCGGTGTGTTGCCAGGCGGCGATGACCTGGGCAACCGGCGCAGGGTTCTCGAGGGCGTCGGCCGCCTGCAGCGTCTTCACCAGCTCCACCACGAACGCACGGACATCCTCGGTCGGCAGGAAGCGAACCCAGGGAAACGCCTCCGGAACAACGTCGACCAGCAGCGACCTGGCCGCATCGTCACGCTGCATCAGGGCGACGAACATCCGCGTGGTTGCCGAGACCACAGTATGTTCCTGATCAGTCCGAGCTGCCGTCGTCAACGCGAGGTCCTCGGCGTCGCGGCGTCGAAGGCGCAGGGTCTGCCCACGCGTCGTCGTGAGCCGTGCGACGGTGTCGGTTGGCCTCTGGACGAGCTCGGAGAACGGGATCTCAGGCGGGGACATACTTCAAAGGTTGCGCAGAGTCAAGCATACCGCAGGTCGACGCGATCGGTGCGTTGCTTCAGCGCACTCCCGCTCTTCTCGCAATGGTCCACGTCACCGCCGTGGGGACGGTCGTTGTCGTCTGCGGCGAAGCCGGGGCCACCGTCCTTAGCGGTGGCGCGTTAGCGCACGCCGAGGGAAATCACCGGGTGCCGGCGCGGGTCAAGCCATCGCAGGATCGCGATCACCACCGCCCGGTCGGTCGCGACACATCCCGCGGTAGGGCGGCCGTTGGTGACGTGGAGGAAAAACGCCGAGCCGGCGCCCGGGTGGACTGGCCTGCGGTTGTAGTCGATTACCACCGCGTAGTCATACACGGCACCGGCCCGGCCGAGGTCTTCCCCTGCCTTCTCGTTGAAGGGGCACTTACCCGGGGCACACCTCTGGTGGGTGTTGTAGGCGGGCGAGCGGACGTCGGAGACCCACCAGTCGTTGGTCGTGGCGTGGAACCATGGTTGCCGCGTGCCTGGGTTGGCAGCTCGACCGAAGGTCTGGGTAAGGCTGAACAGGCCGGCCGGGGTCCGCGAGCTCGATTCGCTGGCCCGACCGATTCCGTCCGCGCCGATGTGCGCCGGGACCGGCCCCAGGATCGGCCTCCAGCCGTTGCGGGCCCGCTGCCACGCCTCGATCATCGCCGTCGTGCTGCTCGCGTTGGGCGCGGTGACGAGCACCACCTGCGAGGTGGTCGCGGGTATGCCGCGGAGAGCTGCTGGAGGTGCGGCGGCGGTTGAAGCGGTGGGCGCGAGCCGAGTAGGCGGCAGATGGACCGGCAGCTGCCCGGACGAGTGAACCGCCGGTGCCTCCCTGCCCGTATAGGCGGTCAAGGAGAGAGTTTCTGGAATCTCAGAGCCGTAGGCGCCGATGGCGCAAGCCGAGGCCAGGCTGGCAGCGAGGAGCAGGACGCAGACCATCGCAAAGGCAAGTAGCCCCGACGCCTCGATGCTCCGGCTCCTGGAGCGCTTGTACTTGAGAGCGCCTCGAGGAGACCCTCGTCGCGGTCGCATCATGTCCTCCTGAAGACGATTGGCGGCGCGTCAGGGCCCGGGTCAGCGGCGCGACACGAAGCTGGTGAGGAACGGCGCGATGAGCCCGAGCATCGCCGTCACGAGCGCTGGGGGTCGGGCGTTTATGGTGTCCTTCCCCCGCAGAGCGGCGAAGTCGATCGGTGTCGTGGGCACGCCGGCATCAGCGAGCACGTCCAGGGCGGCTTGGGCGATGACGCCGTATCCGCTGGTTGTGGGGTGAACGCCGTCGAGCCCGAACAATCCCCCTTGGCGGCGGCCGTTCTTATCCGAAAGGAAGAAACGGGTGTCAAGATCGGCAATGGGTTGGGGGAGGGCGAAGCGCTGCCAGTCGTTGCGCGCGGCAGCCACCGGGTCGTTGGCGAAGCGGCGGAAGCTGAGGCCGTCGAGCACGCCGCATAGGTCGAGTACCCGCCAATCGCGGCCCTCGCGACGGGCGTGGCGGACGGCATCGGTAATGGTGTCGTTGAACTGGTCGATGGCCGAGTCGATCGCCCGGGCCTGCTGGTGGGTGATGAAGCGATGCTTCGACGGTCGGAAGTCCGCCTCATCGATCCACGGGTCGATGTAGTACGGGAAGTAGCGTGAGCCTTCTCGCCACTTCTGGCCAGGATGCTCAGGATTCACGCCTTTGGCGATCGGCGCGATGGTGACATGGGGCACGGTCGCCAGCACCACCCTGTGTGCGGCGATCATCTGCAGGGACCTCACCAGTTCGGCGTACTCGACGGCGAAATGGACCGGCCGCCACACATTGTAGGCACCCTTGCGGTCGAGATCGTCGAAGCCCACATCCGACCATTTGGGCTGCTTTTCAACCACGGAACCGAGGGCGTTGTTAGCGCCGAGCGCGACGACCAGGGTGCCGATGCCACCGTTGCTGCCATGCCATGCGGCCGCCTCGATCTGGGCGGAAGCAATGCCGAACGGGGCGAGCACGCTGCTGGCCGCGATGTCGTTGTCATTCTCAGGCTTGTACCCCGCGAAGTCGTCGTGCGGAGTGGCTGATGCGCGCTGCGCTGCGCGCCCGGCCGTGTAGGACAGGGCGTCTCGCACATCCCAGCCGTAGATTCCGAGATTCTCGTAGCGGAGGTCCACTCGGGGTGGCTTGCGACCGTCGCCGCGCTCCCAGTAGTCCTCGTTCTCGTCGCCTAAGCGCTGCAGGGCCACGGGAAGCGCGACCTTCTCCAGTATGTTGAGTTCGTCACCGAATGTCTTTTGGAGTTGGCGTAGTACCCCTTCCAGGTTGAAGGGCAAGCCCCCCAGTGGGCCACCGTAGGTGGGTATGGTGAACCCCGGGATGCCCAGGCCCGCGGCCACCAGCGAGGGCCACGACAGGTCGGTGCGGAAGACTGCGCCACTGGACAGCCCGTGGGTCAACGAGTCTCCCACAGTCACCAAGGCGTGATCGGGAGATGCCGCGAGAGGCGGGGAATCCGGCGAGGGCGGCCCGAGCGGCTCGCCCAGGGTCGGATCCTCGATAGGCGGGCGCAGCATGTCGGTGACGACCACGTCCGGCGGAGTCTTGGAGTCCAGATATTCCGGCGGAAGTTGAGACATCAGCCATCCCTCGCTGGGTTCGTCAGCCTTATCGATCAGTGAAACCGGTGCGGTGAACTGTACGCCGCACTGGTCGGCAGTTCCATGGGACGGGCGGGAGTGACAGTTACGTGTGAAGGCTAATGACCGCATCGGGCGACGCGGACCTCGTTGGCAAAACGCACTTGACAATAATTCGATCGGTGACTACCTCATCCGCTAAATGCAACGAAGCGCTAAGGCGATAGCGGCACCGGTGGCGAGTTGTCCTGCTCACCAAGCTCATCCCGACCAGGGTATTCCATCGGCCTCAAACACCGACACCGTAGCCCAGCTGAGCGAGGTGCATCCTCCTGGAGTACCTCGCATGCCCACCGTCAGACCCCTCCGTCCAACGAGGACGCCACCCCGGGGGAAAGATTCTGCACGACGCGAGACCGCTCTATGCGGCGTGATCTCGTCCTGATCAGCAAGATGATCGACGCCGCCGAGCAGGCGCGGAAGCTGGTGGTCGAGACATCGGTCGAAGATCTCCACAGCGACCGGGTCCGGCGTGACGCTCTCCTGTGGAATATCACGGTGCTCGGCGAGGCGGCCGGGCTGGTCTCTCAAGAGCTCAAGGACCGATTCGACGACGTGCCGTGGCGAAATCCGGTCCGGCTTCGCAACCGCATCGTCCACGGCTACTGGTCGATCGACCTGGAGATCTTGCATACGACAGCGTCGGATCAGCTGCTCAGCGTTGGTGGCCCTGGCAGGGTTCGAATCTGACCAGCGAAATGCCTGCGGTGTCCTCCGGATCGCGGACGAGCACCGGCTGTAGTCGGCGCTGCACGGTGCAGTTGCGAGTTCTCCTTGTTCCGGTTCTTCACGGGTCACTCCGATCACATCGCGGAGGCGAGCTCCGTTGAGACATCCACCGGCGGCAGTCGCTGGTGCGTGGCTGCGCGCTCGGAGGTTGAAGGGTGACTCACCGTGCGGTGGCATGTCCTCGATGGAGTGTCGGTGTCGGTGGCTACGGTCACCCACGCCCGCAGTCGCCCGGCCGGCCTGTACTACCCCGTGGAGGAGTCAGCCCTATGCAGCTCGTGGTGGTGGATGGCATCAACCATGCCAGCGTCGCGCCCGCCGTGGGTGCCCAGACGTACGCGAGGGGTGTGGAGTACGCCCGGAAGCGCGCGGTTCTGCAGATGGAGTGGGACGGCGAGGCGAGCGTGCTGGAGGCGGTGGTGCGGGGCAGCGGCGGCACCTGCTACGAGACGGCGGTGTACTTCCAGTCGCGAGCCGGCGCGGAACTGGCGTTCGAGTTCGGCGAGTGCACATGTCCGGTCGGCGTCAACTGCAAGCACGTCGTCGCGGTGACGGTCGCCGCAACCGGCGCGACGAGCACCGCCGCGATGGCCGGCCGCGGGCAACCGGCGCCGGCATGGGAGCAGACGCTGAGTTCGCTGCTCGCACCCGCGCAGCCGGCCCCGCATCAGCCCACCGATGCCGCTGCGCTGGCCATCGAGCTCTCCCTGTTCATCCCACCGGCACGCCCGGAGCGGCGCACCGCAGTGTCGGCGGGTCCGAAGCTGTTGGCCCGGCTGGTGCGATCGGGCCGCACCGGGTGGGTGGGCAACGGGATGACGTGGAGCAGGCTCGAATCGCCCTACAACTTCGGTGACTGCCGCGGGTCGCACGTGCGGTTGCTGCGGGAGCTGTACGCGCTGCACAAGTCGCGCACCCGCACGACGGGCTACTACGCCAGCGACGACAAGATGATCGATCTGGCCGCGTTCAGCAGCTGTCGGCTGTGGTCGTTCCTGGATGAGGCCGCCGACATCGGACTGCAGATCGTGCACGCACGAAAGCGGCTCGGGCCGGTCGAGCGGTACGGCCACGCCGAGCTCTGCCTGGACGTCACCGCGGGGGCGGCCCCGGGCTCGCTGGTCATCGCGCCGGTGCTGCGCCTCGCGGGAGCGGACGAACCAGATGCGATGCCGGTCCTGTTCATCGGAGCCGAGGGCCATGGCGTCGTACACGTGTCGCGGAGGCAGGTGCAGGGCAATCCGAACGCCGCCGAGTGGCAGTTCCAGCTGGCGAAGCTCGCCACCCCCGCCCCGCCCCCGCTGCAGCGGATGACGCTGGAGGGGCAACGCCTGCCGGTGCCCGACGGACAGCAGGCTCGGTTCCGCGACGAGTTCTACGCCCGGCTGCGCCACCTCGCGCCGGTCGTGTCGTCTGACGGTGCCTTCACGCCGCCGACGATCTCCGCGCCCACCCTGGTGCTGCGGGCGTCCTACGGTGACCGGCACGATCTGGCCATCGAGTGGGAGTGGGCCTACGAGGTGGGCGACTCGCAGGTCCGGGCGCCCTTGGCACCCCCCGGGGCCGACGACGCGTTCCGGGACCCGGCGCAGGAGAGGGCCCTGCTCGACGCGCTCGACGTTTCACTCGACGGGTTCGGGCTGCGCGGTGACGGTCCGGAGCGTGCTCTGCTGCCCCGCGCGCGACTGGGCGGCCTGGACACGATGCGATTCACCACCGAGGTACTGCCGCTGCTGGCCGATGCGCCCGGGGTCGCCGTCGAGCTGAGTGGGGAGCGTGCGGAGTACCGGGAGGCGGGTGACTCGCTGCACATCGGTGTGTCGACCATTGACGTGGCGGGCGACACCGATTGGTTCGATCTCGGTGTCCGGATCACCGTCGAGGGCCGGCAGATCCCGTTCGCCGACGTGTTCGTAGCGCTGGCGGCGGGTGAGTCGCACCTGCTGCTGTCCGACGGGGCGTACTTCTCCCTGCACAAGCCCGAGCTGCAGGCGCTGCACGAGCTCATCGAGGAGGCGAGGCTGCTGCAGGACTCTCCTGGCGGTCGGTTGCGGATCAGTCGGTTCCAGGCGGGGCTGTGGGAGGAGCTAACCGCGCTGGGTGTGGTCGACCGTCAGGCGCGGGCCTGGCAGCAGCAGGTCGCGGGCCTGTTGTCCCTCGACGGGATCGCGGACACCGAGCTGCCGACCACTCTGTCCGCGCGGCTACGCCCCTACCAGCGCGACGGCTTCGACTGGCTGTGCTTCCTCTGGCGCCACCAGCTCGGCGGTGTTCTCGCCGACGACATGGGGCTGGGCAAGACCGTGCAGGCGTTGGCGTTGATCTGCCATGCCAAGCAGGCCGACCCCGCCATGAAACCGTTCCTGATCGTCGCGCCGACCAGCGTAGTGGCAAACTGGGCTACTGAGGCTGGGCGCTTTGCGCCCGACCTCGCGGTGGTGACGATCGCCGACACCCTGCGGCGTCGAGGCCAGGACCTGGCTGAGGTGGTCGCCGGCGCGGATGTCGTGGTCACCTCGTACACGCTGTTCCGGCTCGATGTCGAGGCCTACGTCGCGGCGGACTGGTCCGGACTGTTCCTGGACGAGGCCCAATTCACGAAGAACCACCAGTCGAAGGTCCACCAGTGCGCGCGGCGGCTGCCGGCACCGTTCAAGCTGGCGATCACCGGTACCCCCATGGAGAACAACCTCATGGAGCTGTGGTCGTTGCTGTCGATCACCGCGCCGGGGCTGTTCCCGAGCCCGACCCGCTTCCGTGAGATGTACGCCCGGCCGATCGAGAAACAGGCCGATGCCGAGCTGCTGGCCCGGCTGCGGCGACGGATCAAGCCGCTGGTCAAGCGCCGGACGAAGGAGCAGGTAGCCCCTGAGCTGCCGGCGAAGCAGGAGCAGGTGCTGACGGTGGAGCTCGACCCGCGGCACCGCCGCATCTACCAGCGGCACCTGCAGCGGGAGCGGCAGAAGGTGCTCGGCCTGATCCATGACGTCGACCGCAACCGGTTCACGATCCTGCGCTCGATCACGCTGCTGCGCCAGCTCAGCCTGCACCCCGGACTCGTCGAGCCGGAGCACCGGAGCCTGGCCTGCGGCAAGATCGACGCGCTGATGGACCAGCTCGGCGAGGTGATCGACGGTGGGCACCGGGCACTGGTCTTCAGCCAGTTCACCGGTTTCCTGGCCCACGTCCGTGAGCGGCTCGACGCCTCCGGAGTGGCGTACAGCTACCTCGATGGCACCAGCCGTAACCGGCCCAGGATCGTGCAGGGGTTCAAGGACGGCGTGGCACCCGTCTTCCTCATCAGCCTCAAGGCCGGCGGATTCGGGCTGAACCTGACGGAGGCGGACTACTGCTTCCTGCTCGACCCGTGGTGGAATCCGGCAACCGAGGCGCAGGCGGTGGACCGCACGCACCGCATCGGACAGACCCGCAACGTCATGGTGTATCGCCTCATCGCCAAGGACACCATCGAGGAGAAGGTGCTGGCCCTGGCAAACCGGAAGGCGGAGCTGTTCGCCGGCGTCATGAACGACGGAAACGCCTTCGGCTCCGCCCTGGCCGCCGATGACATCCGCGCGCTGCTCTCGTGAACCGACAGAGAGTTGTACCTGGGTGCCCGGCACGCCAGGGTCCGTGACCAGCGCTATGACGACCTGATCGACGCCTACGTCACCACGGCCACCAGGCTGTACCCAAATGCGAGGCTGCACTGGGAGGACTTCGGCGCCGGCAACGCGCGCCGCATCCTGAACAAGTACGCCGACCAGGTCTGCGCCTTCAACGACGACATGCAGGGGACCGCCGCCGTGGTACTCGGCCGTCTTCTCCGCTGTCCGTGCGGCGGGGACGAGGATGTGGGACCAGCGCGTGGTGATTCACGGTGGCGCGGCACTGCCGGGCTCGGGATCGCCGACATGATGCGTGACGTCATGATCGATGAGGGTCTGTCCCGAGGCGAGGCCACCCAGCGCTTTTACGCGCTCGGCAGCAGGGGCCTGCTCGTCGACGACTCGCCGAAGCTGCGCGACTTCCAGATGCCCTACGCGCGGCCGGCGGCCGAGGTCGCAGGATGGTCGGACAGCGAGGTGGCGCCATCCGCCTCGCCGACGTTGTATCGCACGTGCGGCCCACCATGCTCATCGGCACCTCTACCCAGGCCGGGGCCTTCACCGAGGGCATCGTCAGGCAGATGGCTCGATACGCTGAACGGCCGATCATCATGCCGCTGTCCAACCCGACCTCCAAGTGTGAGGCACTCCCCGAGGACCTCCTCCGCTGGACCGACGGACGCGCGCTGATCGCCACAGGCAGCCCCTTCCCGCCGGTCACCTTCGGAGAAACCACTTACCGCATCGCTCAGGCCAACAACGCGCTCATCTTTCCCGGCCTGGGCCTCGGAGTGATCGTCGCCAAGGCGCGGCGGATCACCGACCCCATGATCGCGGCCGCTGCAAACGCCTCGCCCACCTCCCCGACGCCACCAGGCTGGGCGCGCCGCTGCTGCCTGCGGTCGACGACCTGCGCGCCATCTCCGCCGCGGTCGGGATCGCCGTCGCCGTCGCTGCGGACCGGGAAGGCCTCGCGCAGATCCCGGTGGACAACCCGATCCAGCAGGTGCACGAAGCCATGAGGGTTATTCAGCCGGC
>QHBY01000524.1 GCA_003244245.1 Pseudonocardiales bacterium | reverse complement strand
CAACCAGCTGAACAGCTACCTCTAACCAGCCGGCAGGAACGGTGCTACGGAGCGATCCATCTCCTGGAACGAAGCTAAACAAGGGCGCGAGCGTGAACCTCGTCATTGCCAGCTCAAGCGGGTCACTTGACGGCTCGAACGCGACGTCACCGCCCGCAGACACAAATCCGGGCCCAGCGGTCAATCCTGCCCCACCAGTCCCCCAAACCCCGCAGGACCCTCAAGTCCCCGACGTGCCTGCGCAGTCTGGTACCGGCCAGGTCACGGTGACGACGACCAGCACCACGCTGAGCACGTCCCCGACCTCCCCAACCTCGCAGGGCACCCCGGTCTATCTCACCGCGACGGTCCGCCCGGCCACCGCAACCGGCACCGTGCAATTCAAGGACGGAACCACCAACCTCGGCCCTCCGGTGACCGTCGCCAACGGCACCGCCTCAGGAACCACCTCATCGTTGACCGCCCGGTCACACCAACTGACCGCAGGATTCACCCCCACCGACCCCGCGACCCACGGCCCATCGACATCACCACCGGTGACCTACGTGGTCACCCCGGTGTCGGAACCAGGACCGCGCTGACCACGTCCCCGGTCCCCCAACCCCGCAGGCACCCCGGACGGCATGCACGCGCGACGACACTTCTACGCCTCGACGCTGCTGGCGCAGGGTGTGTCCGTCAAGGAGCTAGCCGAGTTCCTGGGCCACTCCGATCCCGGTTTCACGCTGCGGACATATACCCATCTCGTGCCGTGCAGCTACGAGCGGGCCCGACTGGCGATCGACAGCGTGTTCGGCCTGAAATCGGCTGACGGCCTGGAGGCGGTTTGATCATGGAAACCAGGCATCACCGCATCGGCGCCAAGATCGGTGATCTAGCCGCTGAGCAGGGCGCGGGCCATGATCATGCGTTGGATCTGGTTGGTGCCCTCGTAGATCTGGGTGATNNGCGTCGCGCATCATCCGCTCGACCGGGAAGTCCCGGGTGTAGCCGTAGCCACCGAAAAGCTGCACCGCGTCGGTCGTCACCTCCATGGCCACGTCTGAGGCGAAGCATTTCGATGCTGAGGAGATGAACCCGAGGTTTCCCACACCGCGCTCGGCGCGCGCCGCGGCGATGTAGACCAGCTGCCGGGCTGCCTCGGTCTTCATCGCCATGTCGGCCAGCATGAACTGGACACCTTGGAAATCGGCGATCGGCTTGCCGAACTGCTTGCGTTGTTTGACATAGTCGATCGAGGCGTCCACCGCACCCTGCGCGATGCCGACGGCCTGCGCCCCGATCGTCGGGCGCGTGTGGTCAAGGGTCTGCAGGGCTGTTTTGAACCCGGTGCCGGGCTCGCCGATGATCCGGTCGGCCGGGATCGCGCAATCCTCGAAATAGATTTCCCGGGTGGGGCTCCCCCTGATGCCCAACTTGCGCTCCTTGGGCCCGACCGAGAACCCCGGGTCGTCTTTGTGAACCACGAAAGCGCTGATCCCACCTGCGCCCTTGGCCGGGTCGGTTACCGCCATAACGGTGTACCAGGTCGATTCGCCGGCGTTGGTGATCCAGCACTTGGTGCCGTTGAGTACCCAGTGGTCGCCATCGCGCCGGGCCCGAGTCCGCATCGCCGCGGCGTCGCTGCCCGCCTCCCGCTCGGACAGCGCGTAGGACGCCATCGCCCCCGCGGCCAGCGACGGCAACACCTGCTCACGCAGCTGCTCAGAGCCAGCCAGCAGCAGGCCCATCGTGCCCAGCTTGTTCACCGCCGGGATCAGCGAGGACGACGCGCACACCCGCGCCACCTCCTCGATCACGATGCAGGTCGCGACCGAGTCCGCACCCTGGCCGCCATAGGCCTCGGGGACGTGCACCGCGTGGAAATCCGCGCGCACCAGCGCAGCCAGGGCCTCCCGCGGGAACCGCTCCAACTCGTCGACCTCGGCCGCGTGGGGGGCGATCTCCTTCTCGGCCAGCGCCCGCACCGCCTCCCGCAGCGCCTCATGCTCCGCCCCCAGCTGATACACACCGAACTCAGGATTCACAGGGCTCCTCCTCCCTCAACCGCGTTCTGGATGCAGACTGCGCCAATCTGTGGCCAGAGAACAGCAGTCTGCATCCAGAACGCGGTGGAGTCAGTCCAGTGCGGCACGGAGGGCGGCGTCGTCGTCGAGCACCCGCTGGGCCAGCTCCTGCTGGAAGGCTGCGATTCGTTGGGCTAGTGCCGGGTGGGAGACCGCCAGGATGCGGACGGCGAGCAGGCCGGCGTTGCGTGCGCCGCCGACCGACACGGTCGCGACCGGCACCCCGGCAGGCATCTGCACGATGGACAGCAGCGAGTCCAGCCCGTCGAGGTGCGCCAGTGCTACCGGCACCCCGATCACCGGCAGCACGGTCGCCGAGGCCACCATCCCGGGCAGGTGCGCCGCCCCTCCGGCCCCCGCGATGATCACCTTTAACCCCCGGCCCGCGGCGTTGCGGGCATAGTCGAGCATCCGGGCGGGGGTGCGGTGCGCCGAGACCACCGACACCTCGTGGGCCACTGCGAACTCGTCGAGGGCCTGCGCAGCGGCGCGCATCACCGGCCAATCGGAGTCGCTACCCATGATCACACCGACCAGGCTCACGCCGTCTCCCGTCCCTGCCCGTGCACCGAGTGCCCGTCCGGCCAAGCCCCAGTGGCCAGGAAGGCCGCCGAAGCGACCGCCACCCCGCGCACCAGCAGCGGGTCCTCACCAAGAACCGTGACGTGCCCGATCTTGCGTCTGGGTCGCTCCGGCTTCGCGTACAGGTGCACCTTCGCCTGCGGGTGACGAGCCATCAGGTGATGCAGGCGCTCATCCATACCCATCATCGGCGCGATATCGGCGCCCAGCACGTTGGCCATCGCACAGGCCGGGGCGCGCGGCGCGGTGGACCCCAGCGGGTAGTCCAGCACCGCCCGCAGGTGCTGCTCGAACTGCGACGTCGCGGCGCCCTCGATAGTCCAGTGCCCGCTGTTGTGCGGCCGCATAGCCAACTCATTAACCAGTAACTGCCGAGCAGGCGTTTCGAACAGCTCGACGGCCAGCACGCCGACCACGTCTAGCGTCGCCGCCATCCGCAGGGCCAGCTGCTGGCCGGCTTGCGCGAGTTCGGCATCCAGGCCGGGTGCCGGGGCGAGCACCTCCACACAGATCCCCTCCCGCTGCACCGTCTGCACCACCGGCCACACCGCTCCCTGGCCGAACGGCGAGCGTGCCACTAGCACGGCCAGTTCCCTGCGCATCGCCACGCATTGCTCGACCAGCAACGGCGTCCCCGCGGCAAGCAACTCGGCCACCACGCGCCGCGCGCCGGTGGGAGTGTTGAGCATCCACAGACCGCGCCCGTCATAGCCGCCGCGGACCGCCTTCAGTACGCACGGCCAGCCGCGCTCGGCACCGAAGGACACCGCATCCTGCGGCCGGGTCACCTCGCGAAACGGTGGGACCGGCACACCCAGCCCGGCCAGCGTCCGGCGCATGAGCAGCTTGTCCTGGGCATGGCGCAGTGCGTCCGGGCTCGGGTACACCTGCACCCCCTCGGCCACCAACGCCCGCAGATGCTCGGTGGGGACGTGTTCATGGTCAAAGGTGAGCACGTCGCAGCCCTTAGCGAACCGGCGCAACGCAGCCGGATCGTCGTGCCGGCCGAGAACCACATCACAGGCCACCAGCGCCGCTGGCTCGTCCGGACCGGCGGCCAACACTCGCAGGGACTGACCGAGCGCCACAGCGGCCTGGTGGGTCATCCGGGCCAGCTGCCCAGCGCCCACCATGCCGACGACGGGCAAGCCGGTACGGAGGTCCACGAACCGGTGATCGTATCCGAGACCCGAAGAATGCACGACCAGCCGTCGGTGTTCTCGAACTACACAGCAGAGCTCTCGTACCGGCCTTGGACAGCACTGTGGTGGAGTTCGCCGACGCTGAGAGCTGCACCGCGGGGCGCGCGGGTGGGTGCCTGGTTGCAGGAGACGGTCCGTACACTGCGCCGGTGTCCATGGTCGACGCCGTGCTCATCCGGATCCCGCAGCCCTACCGCGACATCGCTGTCCGGCACCGCGAGCTGGTGAAGTTCGCCGTGGTCGGCGGGATCACCTACATCGTCGATATCACGCTGTTCACGCTGCTCAAGACGACGGTGCTGGAGACCAAACCGGTCACTGCCAAGATCGTTGCGGTGCTGGTGGCGACGATCGTGTCCTACGTGCTCAACCGGGAGTGGTCCTTCCGCACCCGGGGCGGCCGGGAACGCCGGCGCGAGGCATCGCTGTTCTTCCTGGTCTGCGGTATCGGACTGGTGATCAACGCCGCGCCGCTGTGGATCTCGCGATACGTGCTGGACTTGCAGATCCCGCAGGTAAGCCTGCTTGCTCAGGAGGCAGCAGACTTCGCAAGCGCCAACGTGATCGGCACGCTGCTGGCGACAGTCTTCCGGTGGTGGGCCTTTCGCAGGTACGTCTTCCCCGACCAGAACGTGCGCCGCCAGATGCCGGTCGGCTGAGTCACCGCACCACGCCGGTGCCCGGCCGGGCTGGCCCGGGCAGCTCCTCGCCCCGCGGCACCCGCAGGTAGACGGCGAACCGGGCCGGTCGCGCCGAGCTGAGCTCCAGGCGTCCACCGTCGGCCTCGACCAGCGCCCTGGCCAGTGCCAGCCCGACGCCAGTCGAGGACGCACCCGAGATCCCCCGGTCGAAGACCCGCGCGGCCAGGTCCTCGGGCACGCCCTCACCACCGTCAGTGACCTCCACCACCACCATCCGGTCTGGTCCCACTCCGGTCCACCGGGCGGACAGCGTGACCACACCGGCGCCGTGCCGCAGTGCATTGTCGATCAGCACTCCGAGCGCCTCGCGCAGCCGGCCAGGCGTGACCCGGGCGACCAAGGCGTCGGCGACCCGCAGCCGCAGCGGGCGCCGGTCGGCATCGGCCTGCGGCTGCCAGTCGGCGACCACCTCGCGGAGCAGTTCGGCCAGCTCCACCGGCTCGGCGGTGGCGGCTCGGGCCTCCTCGGTGGCCCGCAACAAGTCATCGAGTACCGCACCGAGCCGCTCGGCTTGCTCCAGCGCCGCCTCGGCCTCCGCGGCAGTATCCGGGTCAGGGTGGGTGGCCAGCTCATCCAGTCGCAGCAGGAGCGCGGTCAGCCGGCTGCGCAGCTGGTGTGACACGTCGCCGACGAGGTCGCGCTCCCGGGCGATGAGCTCGGCCAGCGCGGCCGCCGAGGTGTCCAGCAGATCCGCGACCCGATCGAGCTCCGAGATTCCGTGCCTGGCCGGCACAGGACGGAAATCCCCCATTCCCAACCGGGTGGCCCGGTCGGCGACGTCCTCGAATGGCCCCGCCAACCGCCGCGCCGTGACGGTGGCAACCGCTGCGCCGATCCCCACCGACAACCCCACGAGGAGGGCGACCAGCCCGACCGCTTGCACCTGATCGCTCCGCATCCCGCCGCCGGGTATCGCCAGCCGGACGGTGCCGCGCTGCCCCAGCGCCAGCGACTCCACCACCGCACCGGGACCGGGATCTGCACCGATCACCGAGTGGCCGGTTCCGGGTGAATCCACCACCAGCTGCCCGCCGGGGGGAAGCGCTCGGGCGATCGAGCCCAGACCAGCCGATGGATACAGCGGCGCCCGCGAGTTCTGATCGTCCAACTGGACCACCACCTGCGCCAGCCGGGCCAGCAAGTAGGCCCGAGTGGCGTGTTCCACCAGCCGCCAAGAGGCGAACGCCAGCGGGCCGCCCAGCAGAAGTCCGGTGATCGCCACCGCGATCAGCGTTGACTGCAAGATCCTCCACCGCACGCCGGCACGCTACGCCGGTTACCCGGCACTTCTACAGCGCGTCAAAGCGGAACCCGACTCCCCGGACGGTGGCGATCCGGCTGCTACCGATCTTGCGGCGTAGCCATGACATGTGCATGTCCAGCGTTTTGGTGTTCTTGAGCTCCAGTCCCTTCCACACCTCACGCAGGATCTCCTCGCGGCTGACCACCTGACCCGACCGGGACAGCAGCACCCGCAGCAGCTCAAACTCCTTGTTCGCCAGCCCGACCTCAGTGCCGTCGATGAGCACCCGGCGGCCGGCGAGGTCCATCCGCACCGCACCAACCTCCAGCGCGTCCGGCACGCTACGGCGCAGCAGAGCGCGCACCCTGGCGAGCAGCTCGGCCAACCGGAACGGCTTGGCGACGTAGTCGTCGGCGCCGGCGTCGAGCCCGACAACGAAGTCCACCTCGTCGGTTCGGGCCGTGAGCATCAGCACCGGGACGTCGGGGCGAACCCGGCGCAGCCGACGGCAGATGTCCAAACCGTCCATTCCCGGCAGTCCAAGGTCGAGCACCAGCAGGTCGATCTCCTCGTCGTTGGCCCGGGCCAGCGCTGCGTGCCCGTCACCGACGACCACCACCTCGTGGCCCTCCCGCTGCAGGGCACGAGACAGCGGCACGGCGATGCCGGTGTCGTCCTCGACGAGCAGCACAGTGGCCACCCCATCAGCCTAGGGGGACGTGGCAGCCTGTGCTGCTATGACCGACCTCAGCTGCGATCTCGACCTGGCCCTGATCCTGGCCGATACCGCGGACCGGATCACGCTGGACCGGGCAGGCGCGGCGGATCTGCGCGTCAAGGCTAAACCCGACCGGACTCCGGTCACCGACGCCGACCTGGCCGTCGAGGACGCGATACGTGCGGTGCTGCGGGTCCAGCGGCCGCGCGACGCAGTGGTCGGGGAGGAGCGCGGCGGACCGTCTGTTGATGCCGGCCGGGCCTGGCTGCTGGACCCGATCGACGGAACGAAGAACTTCCTGCGCGGTGTGCCGGTCTGGGCCACTCTCATCGCGCTCGTCGAGGATGGCGAGCCAGCGGTCGGGGTGATCAGCGCACCGGCGCTGCGGCGCCGCTGGTGGGCCGCCAGCGGAGCGGGTGCCCACTCCCGAGACCCGGACGGGACCAGCCGGATCATCACGGTGTCCGGGGTTCGCGACCTCGCCGATGCCTACCTCTCCACCACCCACCTGGGCAGTTGGACGGAGCACCGCAGCCGGAAGTCCTACCTCTCGCTGGTGGACGCCACCTGGGAGAACCGGGCCTTCGGCGACTTCTGGCAACACTGCCTGGTCGCCGAGGGGGCGATCGACCTGGCCGCCGAGCCGATCGTCAACCCCTGGGACGTGGCCGCCGTCCAGGTGTTGGTGCAGCAGGCCGGTGGACGGTTCACCGACCTCGACGGCGTCGCTCGGTATGACGGCGGCACGGCGCTGTCGTCCAACGGACTGCTTCACGACGCCGCGTTGGCACTGCTGCAGCCCTGATCGGGCTACGGGACGTTCTTTAGTTCTTCGGACGGATCCGGCACTCCGTCGTCCGATTCTTCATCAGTACCCTTAAGTCGCCGATATCCTTCAATGCCGATACCAACGATGCTGACCGTCGCGGCGATGAACTTCCCCCAGTTGTCCGACCACCATGCCCGAAGGGAATGAGTAGGGTTGCTCGCGACATCAATTTTGCGTTCAAACACCTTCTCCTCGATCGGGTTCGAGTATTTCTCGTAGAGGACCGAGACGGTGAAAAATAGACTCCCTGCCCTCCAGTTTCGCTCTCATGGTGGTGCCGACGCGAAATTTCTCGATACTGGGCTCGGCTTTACCCTGCAGACCCTTGACGAGCTGATCGGATAATTCAGGGCGATACCGCTCGCTTTCGACCGACGTGGCCGCCGCGCGGGCACGACGCTGGTGTCGGCAGATTCAGCCAGTGGA
>QHBY01000523.1 GCA_003244245.1 Pseudonocardiales bacterium | reverse complement strand
GCCGTCGCTGATCGGCTTGTTGCTCTACGGATTCCTGCTCGGATTCCTCGCCCGCTTCATGCACGGGCGAGTGCGCCGGCCGTAGTCCTCACCCCCGCCCGCAGCCATCGGCTTCAGGCCTGGGTGCCCGAGCGTCGAACGGCCTTCTTCAGCAGGCGCACCGGAGCCGAGGCGATGTACAGGGCGCTGCGAATCGCTGCGCTGTGCCAGATGTTGCGCGCGTGTCGCCACTGGCGCTTGTTGTCGATGCACACCACCTGCGTGTCCACCTCCGCCTCCTCGCCGAATGCAGCGGCGAGCGCGCTCAGGGTGTGCTCCCAGAACCTGTCCTCCTGCCGGTGGCCGCCCAGCGTCAGCCCGATCTCGTACATCGGGTCGCTCGCTCGCATCAGGACCTGCGTCTGTGCGACGGTCACTCCTGCCCGCCGCGCTGCGCTGAACGTGATCCATCCGGCGAACATATGGCCCTGGGGAGTCATGAGCGTGAAGGACTCCTCGTCGGCATAGAGGACCAGCACCCCGGTGGAGAGCTTCACGCGGCCGGGGAGGGTCATGTTGAGCAGAGCCACCTCCCCTGGCGCGATGCCCGTCAGCGGGCCGTAGAAGCTGTTGCCCTTCGGCCAGAACTCCGGAAACCGCTCCTTCCAGGGGGCGATCAGGTCCGTCGGAGAGACGGTCTCCCCGCTCAAGGGCACCTGGTAGGTCTTCTGCCACATCTTGCCGAAGCCCTTGATCGGGCTCGCCAGTCGCTTGCCCTCCACGTTGAGGTTGATTGCGTCCGCCGGCGCGTCCGGCCGCTTGAGGGTCGTGACCCGTTTCGCCCAGAACGCGGCGTCGCGTGCGCCCTCGACGGCATCCTCGGGCGCGATCCCCGCGGGAAGATCTTCGTCAGGCGCAACGGCGGCCGGCTCGGGCTCGACCTGTGTGCCCATGTCCTCGTCCTCCGTCATGCCGCACCGCCCGCCGCGAGCGCGTCGTGCTCGCCCTCGTGGATCTCGACGGCCTCGTCGAGGCTCGTGAGCTCGAAGATCTGCCGGTAGTGCTCGCTGAGCCCGAAGGCCAGCAGCCGCTGGCCCTGGCGGGTGGCGCGGACGAGCATGGTGACCAGTAGGCCGATGCCGCCACTGTTCATGTACTGGAGCCCCGAGAAGTTGAGCACGATGGCGCGGGTCCGCTCGCCTGCGGCCTTCCCGTATGCGGCCATCAGCACGTCCTCCGAGTCCGCGGTCAGGTCCCCCTTGATGTCGATGACGCTGGCCGTCTGGCTCACGTTGCGGACGTCCATCGTCGCGGTCGCCTCAGTCATCGGTGTCCTTCCGTAGCGCTCTGCTCGTCTGGATAGATCGGCATGAAGTCCG
Organism: Pseudonocardiales bacterium; assembly: GCA_003244245.1. Classification (GTDB taxonomy): domain Bacteria; phylum Actinomycetota; class Actinomycetes; order Mycobacteriales; family Pseudonocardiaceae. The sequence continues at coordinate 1,184 of QHBY01000523.1, read as the reverse complement.
ACAGCCGTGTGATCTCGAAGATCTCCCGGTAGTGGTCCGAGAGGCCGCAGGCGGTGATCTGCCGGTGCTCGGTGCGAGCGCGCGCCAGCAGGCTCACGATCAGCGCGATCCCGGTGCTGTTGATGTAGTCGGTGTCTTTGAAGTTGAGGAGGACCGACCGCGGATCGCTCGCGATCGCCTCCGCGTAGGCGGACTCCAGAGCCTCTTCGGCCAGCGCGTTGATCTCGCCGCGCAGGACGATCACGGCCACGCCCTCGCGATCGCGCACCGAGGCCTCCGCTTCACGCGTCGCCATCGTCGCCTCCCTTCAGGTCAAGGCAGAGCTCGACCGTGTGATGGTTCTCGTCGGTCGAGACGTTCAGCTCGTCGACCATCTTCTCGATCAGGAACAGGCCCCAGCCCCGCGGCTTCTGCTCCCCGGCAAGCTTTGCCTGGAGGTCCGGCGTCTCGGCCTCCCGAATCTGCCTGCCGCCGCCGTGGTCGGTGACCTCCACCCGCACCCGAGCATCGGAGGCGAGCACGCGGATCGAGACCGGCAGGTCCTCCCGGTACTCGTTGCCGTGCTCCATCGCATTCATCGTGGCCTCGCCGACGGCGGTCTTGAGGCGCTCGAGCCGCAGCCCCGCCAAGCCCAGGCCGGACACCGCTTCCTCCACGCGGTCGATGGCCAGGCGCTCGTGGCCGGGGGCGCTCGACACCGTGAACTCGGCGAGCGCGCTGTTCGCCGCGGCACTGGCACCGGTGCCGGCCGTGCGCTGAAGCGTCACGAGCGTGATGTCGTCCTCCTGCTCCCAGCCCGCGCCCGTGAAGCCCTCGAGGTCTGAGAGCAGCCGCTCGATCAGCTGGTCGGCGCTCGCTCCGGTCCCCACCAGCTTCTTCACGCGCGGGAAGCCGAACATGTCGCCGTCCGCGTCGTGGGCCTCGGCCAGGCCGTCGCTGTAGAGCAGCGCGGTGTCCCCGGGGGAGACGGTCGTCTCCTTCTCGTCGTAGCTCATCCTCGGGAACAGGCCCAGGGGCATGCCTTTCGCCTTGAGCTCTTCCACGCCGTCCCGGGTGCACATGTACGGCACATCGTGGCCGGCGTTCGCGAAGCTCAGCCGGCCGCTGCGCTGGTCGAGCACCGCGTAGAAACAGGTCACGAACATCTTCTCGGGCACGTCGGGGCACAGCTGATCGTTCACACG
>QHBY01000522.1 GCA_003244245.1 Pseudonocardiales bacterium | reverse complement strand
GGCAGATGTGCGGAACGTCAGACGGTGGCCTGTCAGTCGCCGGAATAGTGCTCGGCGTCATCGGACTGCTTTTGACCATCGGGCTGGTGGCGTTGTTCGCGTCGCTGATGAATTCTCCAGCTGGGCAGAGCTACCAGCAGTGCGTCCAGCAGTCAGGTGGGGATCCAGCGAAGTTGCAGCAGTGTTTCTCGGAGCTCGGCAACCAGGTTGGGGGCCGCTAAGCCGCCGCAGAGCCGCTCACGAAGCGCAGCTGCCCGTGGAGACTTCAGTGTTTCTGGTCGGGGCGGTAGCGACCTGGTTGGCGATCTCTTCATCGGCGAGCACGAAGCCGGTCTCGTCGTTGTCGACTGCCGCACCGAAGACCAAGCCGAGTACTTGGCCGGAGCCGTCGAGCAGCGGTCCGCCGGAGTTCCCGCTGCGCACCACGGCGCGGACGGTGTAGACGTTGCGGACCACGGTCGACGCGTTGTAGATGTCCGGGCCACGCAGGTGGATGCGGTCCCGAACCCGGGCCGCAGAGGCCGTGTAGGGCCCATCCAGCGGGTAGCCGAGCACCAGCCCGCTCAACCCCGAGATGGCCGGCTTCGGCGCCAGCGGCAGCACCGGAGCCCGCAAGCCAGGTACCTTCAGGATCGCCACGTCGGTCTCCGGGTCATAGCTGACCACCGTGGCGTCCAGCGCGTTGTTCGGGGAAATCTCCACCTGGACCTGGTCGGTACCGGCGACGACGTGCGCATTGGTGATCACCCGCTGGGGAGCCACCACGAACCCGCTACCCTCCAGCGCTCGGGAGCAGGAGCGCGCTCGGCCGCGGACCTTCAGCACGCTGGCCTTGGACTGCCGTACCACCGGGCTGTTGAGCAGCACCGGATCCGCCGGCCCGACATCAGTGATCGGGGTAGGCGAGAACGGCGCGAGCACGTCGGGGAACCCGGAGACATCTAACAGTTTGGTCAGCTCGGAGGGCAGCTCGCGCAGCACATTGGGCATTGTTGTGTCCACGAGCCGCAGTACCGACGAGTCCCGCACAGCGCCGGTCAGGCCGCTATAAACCGACGATTTCGACAGCGGCAGGGCCACCAGCCACGCGACCACCAGAGCGGCAATACCCTGCACCACTGCACCCAGGAAGCTGTCCACCTTGCGCAGCGCCTCAGCGTCGATCCGGCGCTGCACCGCCCGGCCCAGCAACACACCGAGCGTTTCGCCGATCGCGATGAGCACGATCACGATCGACACTCCGAGCGCGACTCGGACCTCCGGGCTCTGATAGTCGGCGATCAGCGAGGGGGCAATCCGCACTCCGATCACTGCCCCGGTCAGCACACCGATGAACGACGCCGCCGCGGTGACCATCCCCTGGCGGGCGCCGGAGACTCCGGCGAGCAGGGCCAGCACCAGCACCAGCACATCCACCCAGTTCAGGTTCACCGGATCACCTCGGTCCGCTCGGCCAGCCGCCTCGCGACGTCCAGGTCGTACTCAGCCGCCGGTTCCCAGGGCCGTGCCCAGCCGCCCATTGTCAGCAACGCGGCCAGCAACCCGCCGGTGAACCCCCAGACGAGCATCCCAGGTACCACGAACGCGGGGTACGGGTACCCGCTGGGCCCGCGCACGATCAGCCGGTTCTTCGGGTCCGCGAGCACCCGCAGCAGCACGCGGGCGACCGCGACGGTCTCCCGGTGATCCACCGGAGCGACCACTCCGGGCCGCTCCCAGTAACCCAGCACCGGCGTGACGACGAAATCCGACGGCGGCACGTACTGTTGCGGCAGCACCGCAACGGGCCGCACATCGTCGGCGCGGATCCCGACCTCCTCGACGGCCTCCCGCAGCGCGGTCGCAACAGGACCGTCGTCGCCATCCTCCGCCGCTCCGCCGGGAAAGCAGACCTGGCCAGGGTGCGAGGACAGGGCGGGCGAGCGTACCTGCAGCAGCACATCCGGTTCGCCGGTGCGCGAGTCCTCGGCCAAGAGCACCAGCACCGCGGCCGGCCGGCCGCCCACCCGTGGTACCGGGATCCGGCCGAGATCGCCGGGGCCCAGCTCGGCGGTGCGGCGTACCAGCACGGCAAGCCAGCCGGGCAGCGACGTCGGGTCGATCAGCGGCCCCGATCCGATCGGCCCGGTTAACGGCCCGGTCATCCGGCCGCTCCCGGGCCGAGGTATTGCGTCACGACAGCACGCACCTGCTGCGGGCTACGCAGCACCTCTGGCGGGTTGACCTGGCTGACATGGCCGTCAGCGGACACCAGGTAGGTCAGCGGCAGCACCGGCGGGGCGCTCAGCGCGGCGCGCAGCCTGCCGTCGGGATCGCTGACCGATGGGTAGTGCACGTTCAGCGCACTGAGCAGGTCAAGCGCCCCTTCGGGCAGCTGCTGCACCTCGACACCGAGCACGGGCACCGCGCCAGGCTCGGCGGCGTAGGCGGCCAGCGCTGGCAGTTCTTGAATGCACGGTTGGCACAGCGGCCCCCACAGGTTGAGCAACGCCGGGCGCCCGGCCAATGCCGCCCCCACGTCGACCGTCCCGGGCTGGCCAAGGCAGGACAGCAACAGCCCGGATAGCGGCCCGTGACTGGCGCCTGAGCGCGCGGCCGGGCACGGCTGCAGAGCCGCCCGCGACCTCAACTGCTCGATACTGGGCGGCTGCTCGGCGGCGGGCTGGGCCGGTTGCCCGAGCGCAGCGGCATCGGTCGACGCTGGGATTGGCGTTCCCGGCCCCGACGTTCCAGGCCCCGACGTTCGAGGCCCGGACGCTCGTGGCCACAGTGCCACGGCAAGCGCTGACACCAAGAACGCCGTCACGAGCACCCAGCGCAGCGCACGCTTCACCGTGTCGACCCAGGGGCCGCGACACCGACTTGCGCCCCGGGATCGGCTGTCAGGTCGGGGGGCAACCCGGCCATCGCCAGTAGGTGCGGCGCTTCCGGCCCGCGCAGCAACGCCGCCGCGATCCCGGGCTCGGTGGGACCGAGGCCGTAGGAGGGGCAGTCCGCGATGAGCGGGCATACCCCACAGGCCGGTCGGCGAGAGTGGCACACCCGGCGGCCGTGGAAGATCACCCGGTGGGACACGATCGTCCAGTCCCGTTTCGGGACGAGCTCGCCGATCGCGTGCTCAACCTTTACCGGATCGTCGTGCTCGGTCCACCCCCACCGGCGCACCAGCCGCCCGACGTGGGTGTCGACAGTGATACCGGGCACGCCGAAAGCGTTGCCGAGGATCACGTTGGCGGTCTTGCGCCCGATTCCCGGCAGCGTGACCAGTTCTGCCAGCTTGCCGGGCACCTCACCGCCGAAGCGCTCGGCCAGCGCCGCACCGAGCCCGATCAGCGCCGTCGTCTTGTTCCGGTAGAACCCGGTGGGTCGGATCAGCTTCTCCAGCTCATCCCGATCCGCCGCCGCGTAGTCGCCGGCACTGGGGTACCTGGCGAACAGCGCGGGCGTGGTTTCGTTGACCATCTTATCGGTGCATTGCGCCGACAAGATGGTCGCGACGGCGAGCTGCAGCGGGGTCTGGAAGTCCAGTTCGCAGTGTGCATCCGGGTAGGCAACCGCCAGTACACGATCCATCCGGCGAGTTCGCCTGACCAGCGCGAGGTGGCTCTCCGCAGCAAAGGACCGGCGCGATCGAGCTGGCACTCCCACAGGGTACGGAGGCGGCGCCGGTCCTCGTCGCCCAGCCTCATGCTTGGCGAACCCGGGCCGAGCCGGGCCGAGCCGGGCAACACGCCCGACGCGCGACCCCGCGCGCGCAACTGGTCGGGTGATACGGCAGTATCCCCCGCACCATGACCGTCTGGTTCGTTGCCACAGTCCCAGTGTTGATCATGTTCTTTGCGCTCGGGATGGAGCGGTTGGAAAGCCGCCTGCGCCACCTCACAGTGCAAGAGAACGAGGTCGAGGAGTTCCTGCAAGCCGCTCGACCTGACGAGGTCCGGGCGCTGTTCCGCAGCGGGATCAGCCGCGCGCTGGAGCTGTTCCGCTTGCGCCGGCTACCCGACACCGGCCTACCCAATGGATCTGGTCCACGGAGCTTCGGCCTAGTCGCATCACGCCGCGCCCGCCAACGGTCTTAGACTTCACCCGACGTGATCGGCGGTATTGGTGCTGGCGCCCTGACGGCGCCTGGGTCAGCTGGAGGAACGCGGTGACCGACCCCCTGGCCACGGCTGGCATCTTCCAGGGTGTCGACCCGTCGGCAGTTGAAGCTCTGCGAACCACCCTGGAACCGGTCAGCTTTCCCCGAGCCCACATCATCTTCGCCGAAGGCGAACTGGGTGACCGCCTCTACATCATACAGTCGGGCAAGGTCAAGATCGGGCGGAAGTCCGCCGACGGCCGGGAGAACCTGCTCGCGGTGTTCGGACCTTCGGATATGTTCGGTGAGCTTTCGATCTTCGATCCTGGACCACGAACGTCGACGGCCACCACGGTGACGGAAGTTAAAGCCGTCAGCATGGACCGCGGCGCGTTGCGGGAGTGGATCACCAAGCGGCCGGAGATCGCCGAGCAACTGCTGCGGGTGATCGCTCGTCGGCTACGCCGTACCAACAACATGCTCGCCGACCTGATCTTCACTGATGTACCAGGACGGGTGGCCAAGGCCTTGCTGCAGCTCGCGCATGACTTCGGCACCCAGGAGGCCGGCATGCTTCGAGTGACCCATGACCTCACCCAGGAGGAGATCGCTCAGCTGGTCGGAGCGTCCAGGGAAACGGTCAACAAGGCGCTCGCCGACTTCGCCCAGCGAGGCTGGCTGCGCCTGGAAGGCAAGAGTGTGCTCATCCTGGAACCCCAGCGCCTAGCCCGCCGCGCCCGTTGACGAAGGCAGCCCTTCAAGTACCGCCAACCCCGGGTTCGGCTGCTCCTCACCGCTACCAACCCCGCCGTGCGTCGTGCTGCGCTAAACGCTCGCGCGAGCGGAACTTTCGGTACCGTCGCCGATACGGATTTCGCCCGGTTCCCCGAGCTGACTTGGGTCAACCCCGTCTCGCCTGACTAACGCACTTCGACGACCAGCTCGACTTCGACCGGCGCGCCCAGCGGTAGCTCGGCGACCCCCACTGCGGACCGGGCATGCGTCCCCGCCTCGCCGAATACCGCTCCGAGCAGCTCGGAGGCGCCGTTGAGCACGGCGGGCTGCGCGATGAACCCGGGTGCCGAGGCGACGAACCCCACCGCCTTCACCACCCGGACCACCGCGTCGAGCCCGACCACGCCATCCACTGCGGCCAGCGCGTTGAGCACGCAGATCCGAGCCAGCTCCCGGCCTTGCTCAGCGCCGATCTCGGCCCCGAGCTTTCCGGTGGCCGCCAACGCCCCATCGACCATCGGCAGCTGGCCGGCGGTGAACACCAGGGACCCGCTGCGCACCGCGGGCAGGTACACCCCGGCCGGCGTGGCTACCGGCGGCAACACCAACCCGAGCTCGGTCAGTCGGCCCGACCAACTCACTGCTTAGGGCGCTTGAGATAGGCCACCAGCTGCTCCCCCGTCGGCCCGGGCGTCACGGTGACCAATTCCCAGCCGTCGGCTCCCCACTGATCGAGGATCTGCTTGGTGGCATGGGTCAACAGCGGCACGGTCGCGTACTCCCAGGTCGTCATGGGCGATCACGCTAGCGAATGCCGCCGCGCGGCTCGTGAGCGGCATTCGAGCTGCGGACGCGTCCCAGTGGTCACATCGATCCCAGCAGCCCCTAAAAGAGGTCCATAGGTCTGCTTAGTATGTGCGCGCTGCGATAGTCCTTTCCCTGAGGTAACTGACAGTAACCGTCGGCGGCGCGCTGAAGCTGCCGGAGCAGCCGGAGCAGCCGGAGCAGCCGGAGCAGCCGGAGCAGCCGGAGCAGCCGCCTAGGCTCACGGTATGTGGTCCGATGAGCTGGTCCGGGCTCGCCTGCATGTGGTCACCGGCAAGGGCGGGACGGGCAAAACGACGGTGGCCGCTGCGCTGGCGGTGGCGCTGGCCAGCGGGGGCGGGCGAACGCTGCTGGTAGAAGTCGAGGGGCGCCAAGGCATCGCGCATCTGTTCGACATCCCGCCGTTGCCCTATCAGGAGCGGCGCATCGCGGTGGCCCCCGGCGGTGGCGAAGTCCGGGCGCTGGCGGTGGATGCCGAGGAAGCCCTGCTGGACTACTTCACGATGTTCTACAACCTGGGCTTCGCGGCGCGGACCCTGCGCCGGATGGGTGCGATCGAGTTCGCTACCACGCTGGCGCCGGGGCTGCGTGATGTGCTGCTCACTGGCAAAGTGAAGGAAGCGGCCACCCGAGCGGCCAACGGCATCCGCACCTACGACGCAGTGGTGCTCGACGCCCCACCGACCGGGCGGGTGGTGAGGTTTCTCGACGTCACCAGGGCCATGGCCGATCTGGCCAAGGTCGGGCCGATCCACAACCAGAGCAAGGGAGTGGTACGGCTGCTGCACTCCGCGGACACCGTGGTACACGTGGTCACCCTGCTGGAGGACATGCCAGTGGCCGAAACCCTGGACACCGTCGCGGACCTGGACCTCGCGGACCTGCGCCCGGGCGCCGTGCTGGTCAACCGGGCGCGGCCATCTCTGCTGCCCGCCCCGTCGGTGACCGCCCCGGCCAACGGCCAGGTCCATGCCGACCGGGTCCGTGCCGGGTTACTAGCTGCCGGCCTGGATCTGGACCCAGCTGTGCTGGACGGCCTGGTCGCCGAAACCGTGGAACATGCGATGCGGGTGGACGCCGAGCAGCAGGCTCGCGCCAGACTCGCCGACGCCGGCCTGCCGTTGATCGAACTTCCCGAGCTGACCGAACCCGGGGGAGACGGCGTGGACCTCGGTGGGGTCTACGAGCTCGCCGAAGCGCTCCGCAGGCAGGGCGTGCGGTGAGTACGCCGACTCCGCTCGATATCGACGCGCTGCTGGACAACCGCGTCACTCGAGTGGTGGTGTGCTGCGGCGCGGGAGGCGTGGGTAAGACGACAACGGCTGCGGCGCTCGCGCTGCGGGCAGCCGAGCGAGGCCGATCGGTGGTGGTACTGACGATCGATCCGGCTCGACGCCTCGCTCAGTCGCTGGGGCTGCCGGAGCTGACCAACAATCCTCGCCTGGTGGCCCCCACCGCGGAGATCCAGGCGGCCGGCGGGCAGCTACACGCGATGATGTTGGACATGCGACGCACTTTCGACGAGATGGTGCAGGCGCATGCCAGCCCGGAGCGGGCCGCCCTCATCATCGCCAACCCCTTCTACCAGGCCATCTCCTCGTCGTTCTCCGGAACCCAGGAGTACATGGCGATGGAGAAGCTGGGACAGCTGGTTGCGGCGCGCCAGTGGGAGCTCGTCGTGGTCGATACTCCCCCTTCGCGTTCCGCCCTGGATTTCCTGGACGCCCCACAGCGGTTGTCGTCGTTTCTCGACGGGCGGATGATCCGGCTGCTCTCCGCGCCGGCGCGGGCCGGCGGCCGCGGCGTGCGGCGACTGGTGGGTGCCGGTTTCGGGCTGTTCACCAGGGCAATCTCGACGATCCTGGGCGGCCAGCTGTTGGCTGACGCGTCGGCGTTCGTGCAGGCTTTCGACACCATGTTCGGCGGGTTCCGGGAGCGCGCCACCGCGACCTACGAGTTGCTCCGTGCTCCGGGCACGGAGTTCGTGGTGATCGCCACTCCTGAGGCCGACGCGGTACGCGAGGCGGCCTACTTCGTAGACCGGTTGGCCACCGAGTCGATGCCCCTGGCGGGGCTGGTGCTCAACCGAACACATCCGGTGCTTGCTGACCTGCCAGCGGCGCAGGCCGAGACGGTGGCCGAGGCGTTGGAACGAGCGTGCACTGCACCGATGGCTGCGGCGGTGCTGCGGCTGCACGCCGACCGGGTCGCGCTGGCCGGCCGGGAACGCCGGCTGCTGGCCCGGTTCCGCCGGGCGCATCCGGCGGTCTCGGTAGTCGCGGTTCCTGCGCTGGCCGCCGACGTGCACGATCTGCCCGGACTGCGCGACATCGGCGGCCTACTCGCAGGGGAGCAAGCGTCTCACTTAGACCCTGGCTGGCCCGGAGCCAGGATCTGGTAGCCGGACAGCATGCCGGCAGCGATGTGGTCGGCGACGTGGCAGTGGAACTGCCAGACCCCAGGATTGTCCGGGACCATGTCGGCCGTCACCATGGTCGCCGGCAGCAGGCTGACGGTGTCGGTCCGCATGCCAGCAGCAACCACCGTGTTGCCGTGCCAGTGCGGAGTGTGCAGGTCCACCTCGTTGCCCATGCTCATCACATGCCAGCGCACCCGTTGCCCCTGATGCATGGTCATCAGTGGCCCATTGCCGTACATGTATCCGTTGATCGAGTGCATCTTGTTGCTCTCCTGGAAGTCCACGTCGTCGGCGGCGGAGGGCTTGACCAGCTTGGTCCGCTCGGCTTCCAAGTAGTGCGTGGTGTTCTCGTCCATCACCAAGAACAGCGCGAAGATGTCCCGATCGACATCGTCCGGGCTGCCGTCCGGACGCGCCCTGCCGCGGGCAGTGACCTCCATCGGCCCCATCAGGCCCGAATAGGTGTCGAGCACCTCGTCGGTGTGCGAGTGGTACATCCACATCACCGAACTGCCGTCCATCGGGCCCGGCCCGGCGCGCTCGGGTATCTGCCAGGTGTACAAGTACTGCTGCTGTGGGGCCACCGCGTCGCCGACCTTGTCCGGAGCAGACCTGCCGTCGTCGGACGGGGCGCCCTCGTCTTTCTTGTCGTAGAAGACGCCGTGCGGATGGATGCTGGCCGGGAACGAGCAGTTGTTCCGGAACATCACTTTGATCGTGTCGCCGACTTGGGCCCTGATCACCGGCCCGAGCAGCCCCAGGTATTGCTCGTCGGCAGACCGCGGGAGCTGGTGGGTGAAGGTCGCGTCGGTGTAGCCGTGGTAGAGGCATTTCGTGTAGGTCGAGCCGATCCGGTCCGGCCCGGACTCCAGGAACGTGTTCGCTGTCTCGTCGAACTGCTGGCCGGTGACCATGTTCGTCCCAGCCGGCGCGTAGTTCCAGGCCACCTCGTCGGCGGAGATGTAGTAGGCCCTGGTCTGGGGACCGACGCCAGGGCTCGCGCCGGAGTCACAACCGACCGCCAGCAGCACGACGGCGACCACGGCGACCACCCATCGAGTCCTCGGTCTCCTGCGACTGCGCCCGTTGGGGACAAGAACCAGCGTCTGCAGCTCACTCATTACCAACTCCTGCCACCGGAGCCGGACCCCTCACCAGCCCTATCTCTCAGGTTAGGCACACCTTAAGTTAGCCTAGGGTCGCCTAAATAGGTGACTGCGTCAAGCCCTATTGGGTGACTAGCGTGCAGTCGGCTACCGCATCTGCCGGGCCCACTGCGCGTCACGGGTCAGCTAGCTGACGATCGATCCGCTCATCGCGTCATCCCCGTTCACCGGTAAGGGCACGGCCAGCCTGCGGGCCAGCAGCGCGTCCAGTGACCACCGGCCCGGCCCCACCGTCAGCAGGAACATCAGGCCCAGCAGCATCGCCCAGCCGGTGCGTGCTTCGTGTGCCATGTCCCAGAAGCCGTGGGCTTTCGGCTTGTCCGCCGACCCGCTCCAAAGAATCGGCACCTTCGTCAACGCCAGCGCCAACACTATGTTGACCAACATCGGCACCACCGCTAGCCGGGTGAGCAAGCCGCCCAGCAGCAAGACGCCACAGACGGTCTCGGCCACTGCGGCCAGCGGCCCGAAGAACTCCGGTGCGGGAACCCCGATCGTCGCGAACCGACCTGCGGCCTGCTCGCCGGGGAATAGGAATTTCTGGATCCCCTCGGACAAAACACGGCTCCGGCCGCCAGCCTGACCGCCAGCACTGATGCCGGGCCCCTAGCACGCAGGAGCGACGCCGAACGCACGTTCACCCTCTGTTCACCCCTTGGGCACATCTTGGGTACATAAGGTCAGGTTCTTGTTGGATGTCGGCTGACAATGAGGGTTATTCACGAGCCCCGATAAATGATAGATGAGTCCGCGGCGCGCCTACTTGGACGACGGTCCGCTTCTCGAAAGAA
>QHBY01000521.1:659-2122 GCA_003244245.1 Pseudonocardiales bacterium | reverse complement strand
TCAACACCCAGATCCGCCTGATCACCCGACGCGCCTTTGGCTTCCACAGCGCCAACGCCCTGATCGCCCTCACGATGCTCACCCTCGCCGGCCTCTGCCCACCCCTACCACGATGAAACCACCCACTCACACGACCCACGGAATGTCATGAAGGTGCTGCTCTGTCCGGTGCGTCTCGGATAGTTGTGGCCGGATCCCCCGCCCGGCGTGCGGGGGTGTAGTGAGTCGCGCGGCTAGGACCCGCGCGACGCCCACAACCGAACAGGAGGAGCCGACCATGGCGAAGGCTAGGGCCGATGTCGTGCAGCCCGCTATGCGGTATGTCGGGATCGACTGGGCGTATCGACGCGCGGCGTGGTGCGCGCTCAGCGCGGGCGGCGAGATCCTCGATGAGGGCCTCGTTGGCGCCGACGAGGACGGGCTGGCGCGGCTCGTGCTCGGTCTGGGCGCGGACGTCAGGGCGTGCGTGGAGATGATGAGCGGCGCGGTCTGGGTCCGCGACCAGCTCGCCGCGGCGGGCTGGCAGGTGCAGGTCGCGCACGCGCGCAAGGTGCGCGACATCGCGCCGTTGGCGTGTAAGACCGACAGGGTCGACGCGCGCGTGCTCGCCGAGCTGTGCCGGCGCGATCTGGTGCCCGAGCTGTGGATCGCGTCACTGGATGACCGCGCGTTGCGCGAGCGGCTCAAGCGGCGCATGCACCTCGTCCGGTTGCGCACCTCGGCCAAGAACCGAATCTTCGGGCTGCTCACGCAGTGGGGTCTGCGACTTTCTCTCAAGCGGCTGCGCGAGCACGATGCGATCGAGCTGCTCGAGGCGCGCGGCGTGCCGGCCGCGTGGCGCGACTCGATCGCCGAGGCACTCGCGGTAATCGACCTGCTCGACGCGCGAATCGCTCCGATCGACCGCGAGCTGCGCCCGTTCGCGCAAGCTGACGCGCGCGCCACCTTGCTGGCCACGATCCCCGGGATCGGACCGTTGCTCTCCCTGACGATCGCGAGCGAGATCGGCGACGTCACGCGCTTCGGATCGCCGCCCAAGCTCGTCGGCTACGCCGGCCTGGCACCGCGGATCAAACAATCCGGCGACCGCTCGCGCACCGGCGCGCTGTCCAAGGCCGGATCGCGGACGCTGCGCTGGGCCGCGATCGAAGCCGCCCAACAGGCCTGGCGGTGGACCAACCCCTGGCACGGCCTCTACGTCGACGTCGCCAAGCGCCACGGCCGTAACCCCGCCAAGTCTGCCGTCGCGCGCAAGGTCCTGATCGCCGCCTGGCACGTCCTCGCGCGCAACGAGCCCTTCAAGCCGAGCCGCCCGCGCGGCGGCAACACGCCTGTCTCGGCAAGCTCCTCGATGTTTCTGGCCGCCTGACGGCCCTCCACGGAATTGAGAAGCCGAGACAGCTCCCACGAACACTCTGCGATGCCCTGAGCGCCGAAAGAGAAAAAGGGTCCTCCATCTCAGT
>QHBY01000521.1:0-617 GCA_003244245.1 Pseudonocardiales bacterium | reverse complement strand
AACACCTTCAAAGAGAAACGTCACAAGACCCTCAAATAGTCCGGCTGGGCTGAACAACTGGGTTCGCTGTTCGTCGATGTACAGCCGGCGCATACGGACTCCGGCGCGTGCGATCGTCCTGTCGTCGCGGCTCAGGCGCCGGATCGAGCTTGCGATCGCCGGGATATTCACCGGTGCGCTGGCGGGGTCGTAGCCGCGCGCACCCCAAGCCGTCAGCGCGCCGCAGATCGCGTCGGCTGGCAGCCCAGGGAGGTTTGCGGCGCCATCGGCATAGTCACCCCAAGCGCGGGCGCCGCTCCTCAGCACTGGATCATGCGCATGGATTCTCCTCAGGCGCCTCCCAAGGGCCGCCAGAATGTCGGCCACCGGCATCAGTGCCGCGCGGCTTACCAGCGCGATGCCTACACGTTCCGCTGGCTCTGATGGCGCCGTTGAGTACGCGTCGCAGCTCGCCAGCTTCCGCTCGACGGCACCGACCGAAGCCATGACCCGTGGCCGACGGTGACGGAGCTCTACCCGCGCCGCGGCGGTTACCCGTAGGTATGCGCGCGCCTCCCGGACTGAGCGCACCAGCCGGCGTCGGGCCGCGGGGGTTCTCAGACACGAGAGCTCTTGGC
>QHBY01000520.1 GCA_003244245.1 Pseudonocardiales bacterium | reverse complement strand
CTTGGAATAGATCATCTAGACCTCGACCTGAACAGCGGTGTCGTTCGAATGAGCGCCGGACCGACGGCGGTGACGTCGACGGGCGCCTCCGGCGCTGTGCCACTTACGGGCGCCTCCGGCGCTGTGCCACTTATCGTGCGCACCGTCCGCGATGGCGACTGGATCGCCGCCGTGGCCATCCGATGGGAGGAACCGACCGATGTTTGACAGTGTCGCTGCCCAAGGAACGGCACGCGCTTTGCGCGCAGAGCACCGAGGGATCCGGACCGAACGCAAAGAGCCGGCAACGATGCCGCGAGTGGCGGTGGTGACCGGCGGCGCGTCGGGCATCGGGCACGCGTTGGCCGTCGCCCTCGCGGCGCGCGGGGACGTGGTGACGGTGGCCGACATCGACGAGCAGGCCGCGGAGACCGTCGCCAAGGACTTGCGGGCTCGTCACCCGGGCCGAGCTGAGGGGGCGGCCCTGGATGTGCAGGACGCCGCCGCCGTGGCCGGACTGATCCAGTCGGTCAAGGACAAGCGCGGTCGGGTCGATCTGGTGTTCAACAACGCCGGCATCAGCATCGGCGGGACGGCCGAGGAGCACACCCTGGACCACTGGAACCGGGCCATCGACGTCAACCTGCGCGGCGTCGTTCACGGTGTGCTCGCCGCCTATCCGATCATGCTCGAACAAGGCTTCGGGCACATCATCAACACAGCGTCACTCGCCGGTCTGGTGCCCTCACCGCTCAAAATCGCCTACACCGCCACGAAGCACGCCGTCGTCGGGCTGAGTCTGGGGCTGCGCAGCGAGGCGGCGAGCCACGGCGTGCAGGTCAGCGTCGTGTGCCCCGGATACGTCGATACACCACTGCTCGACAACGTCAACCGCGGTCTGCCCCAGACCGCGGACGGCGCCCATGCCCGGGAACGGGCGATCAAACTGCAGGGCAAGCTGTACCTCCCGGAACACCTCGCTCGCGACGTGCTGCGCGGCATCGATCGCAACCAGGCAGTGATCGTCGGGCCGACCTACGCCCGGGTCGCCTGGTGGATCGCCAGGTTCACACCCTCCCTGGCGCTGCGAAGCGCAGCCAAGAACTTCCGGGAGATGCGATCCGTGCCAGAGCCCAGGCACGTGGCGTGAACCGCATGAGAACACCTACCCAACGGGGCGGACGATGACTGCACAGATAGCCCAGCCGCTAGTGGGCGACCGCGAGCGAGACCATCGCGACCCTGAGGTGCGCCTGGCTCAACTGCTGGACATGGGATCGCTGGTCAGTCTGCACGAACGCGACCGCAACGGGGTCTACGCCGTGCGCGGGCGCGTCGATGGAAAGCCTGTCGTCGCCTACTGCACCGACGGCACGATCATGGCCGGCGCGATGGGTGTGAAGGGATGCGCCGCCATCGTGGCGGCGATTGACCTCGCGATACTCCAGCGGTGTCCGGTGATCGGGGTATGGCACTCCGGCGGGGCGAAACTCGCCGAGGGTGTCGCGGCGCTGGACGGGGTCGGCCAGGTGTTCGCCGCCATGATCCGGGCTTCGGGTCGGGTGCCACAGATCTCCGTCGTCGTCGGTCCCGCGGCGGGCGGCGCCGCCTACGGTCCAGCGCTCACAGATTTGATCATCATGGCACCCGCCGGCCGGATATTCGTCACCGGTCCGGACGTAGTCAAGAGTGTCACCGGCGAGGAGATCGACCAGGAGAATCTCGGGGGCGCCCGCGCACACGGCACGAAGTCAGGCGTGGTGCACGTCATCGCCGCCGACGAGCAGGACGCCTACCAGCGAGCTCGGCGGCTGATCGGCCTGTTGGGCCGCCCAGGCCTGTTCGACCTGGGCGCAGTGCGCAATGAGCGCGATCTTGCCGCGCTGCTACCAGAGCAGCCGCAACGGGCGTACGACATGCGGCCGGTGGTGCGCGAGATCATCGACGTCGACCACAAAGGCGCCAGCTTATTCGAGGAGTTGCAAGCCAAATGGGCGCCCAACATCATCATCGGGCTCGGCCGGCTGGGCGGCCGTACGGTCGGTGTGATCGCCAACAACCCCATGCGCAAGGGCGGCTGCCTCGACTCGTTGGCGGCGGAAAAGGCGGCCCGGTTCGTCCGGATGTGCGATTCGTTGGGCGTACCGCTGCTGGTGATTGTGGACGTGCCCGGGTATCTGCCCGGTGTCGAACAGGAATGGGACGGTGTGGTGCGCCGGGGAGCGAAGCTGCTGCACGCCTTCGGCGAGTCAGTGGTACCCCGGGTGACCCTGGTGATCCGGAAGTCCTACGGCGGCGCATACATTGCGATGAACAGCCGCTGTCTGGGCGCGACGGCTGTGTTCGCCTGGCCGACCGCGGAGGTCGCGGTGATGGGCGCCAAGGCTGCGGTCGGGATCCTGCACCGCAGGGCACTCGCCGCCGTTCCTGACGACGAGCGCGAGGCGCTGCATACCCGGCTGATCGAGGAGCACGAGCTGATCGCCGGCGGAGTGAACCGGGCGCTGACCATCGGAGCGGTCGACGAGGTGATCGAGCCCAGCCAAACCCGGCGCAGACTCGCTGAGGCACTGGCTAGCGCGCCAGCCCGCCGCGGGCGTCACGGCAACATCCCACTGTAACGGCCCAGAAACGAATCATTTACTCTCCTGATCCGTTAATAATTCGATCGCCAAAAACCCTAAAAATGGGATATGGCGCCTATTCTACAGATGAGCCTCGCACCCCACGAGCTCTATCACATCAACGGGAAGGTGTGACCATGGAAGGCACAGTGACGGCGCCCCCTGCGCCGGCCGATAAGGCCGTCGATATGGTGCCCACCTACGACACAACGACCGCTACTCCGCAACGGCCTAAACTCAAACTCTCCACTCGTATAGCGCTAGTGGTGATCCTTATCCTGGCGCTGGCCGCTGGCGGCGTTTTCGCTGCGAGCTACTTTGTCAACGCCCGTAACTACGTCAGCACCGACAACGCTCAGATCGATGGAAACAAGATCACGATCAATGCCCCCACCAGCGGCACTCTCCTCGACTGGAGCGCCACCCAGGGCGCTGATCTGCGCAAGGACGAGCGGGTCGGTCGCGTGGAGATCCGAGGCGGGTTCGCCCAACCCAAGATGAGCATCCGCGCCCCAGCCGAGGGCACTGTGGCAGTGGACAACGGCGTGCCCGGGGGTTTCGTCACCGCGGGCACCCCACTCGCCGTCGTCTACGACCTCGACAAGATCTTCGTCACCGCCCGCGTCGACGAGACCGACGTCAGAGCGGTCCGTCCCGGACAGCAAGTCGACATGACCGTCGATGCCTTTCCCAACACCCCGCTCACCGGCTACGTCCGCGAGATCCAAGGTGGTGCCGCCGGGGAGTTCTCTCTGTTCCCTGAGACCAACACCTCGGGGAACTTCCAGAAGGTCACTCAGGTCATCCCGGTCAAGGTCGCGCTCGAGGACCGTCGTGGCCTCGATCTCGTTCCCGGCATGAACGTCACCGTTCACATCCACAAGCACTGAGGACCGCGCCCGATCGTCAGTGCACAGATGTAACCGCCGGCGCGCCGGCGAGGTAGTCCTCCCGCCTGACTCCATAGCCACCCGCTGCGTGGCCGACTGACGGATATGTCTGGCGATCCAGGAAACGCCCATGGCCTCGGTGACACTCATCGGCAGTTCAAGGGGGATGGGATGTCCAATAACCAATACCGTAGTTTGCCGCTGACCGCCGCTCAAACCGGGATGTGGTTTGCCCAACAGCTGGATCCCAGCAACCCGAGCTACAAGGCCGTCGAATACATAGAGTTGCGCGGTCCCGTAGACCTGAAATTGATCGAGGCGGCCTTGCGCCAAACCGTGGCCGATACCGATGCGCTTCGGCTGCATGTCCAAGCCGATGACGAGCACGTATGGCAGAATGTCGAAGGGTTTGTGGATTGGCTGTTGCCGATGATGGACCTGAGGGATGCGGCCGATCCGTGGACGCGGGCTCAGGAATGGATGCGGGCTGACCTGAGCCGGCCGTTCGATCTCACCCGTGGTCCGATGTTCACCCTGACGGTGCTGCAACTGGCCGCCGACCACTTCCTGCTCCATTGCAGCGCGCATCACCTGACGATGGACGGCTTTGGGTTCTCGTTATTCGTCCGCCGGGTCAGCCAGGTCTACACGTGTTGACCGCCACGGTGCGTGAGGATGACCGCGTCA
>QHBY01000519.1:2791-7476 GCA_003244245.1 Pseudonocardiales bacterium | reverse complement strand
GACGCCACCACGCGCGACAACCCTGACACCCCGAATTCTGATCCGGCCCACGTCGCCAGATCGACAACGCTGTCATGAGCGACCACAACCCCCTTCGGCCGCCCCGTCGAACCCGACGTATAAATCGCATACGCCGCATGCGCTCCCGACACCGGCAACAATCGGTCAACATCGGCCAGATCGCTGCTCCCGCGGCCTGCCAGTGCCGCACTGATCTCCTGATCATCCAACCGGAGTCGAGGAACCCCGAGATTCAAATCTGACAAGCGACCGTCTAGCTCACACGTGGTCACCACCAACATCGGGCAAGCGTCGGAGAACATGAATTCGATCCGTTCCGCCGGATAATCCGGGTCGATCGGCAGATACGCCGCACCCGTCTTCCACACCGCCCATAACGTCACAACCATGTCCACCGAACGCGGCACCATCAACGCCACGAACCGCTCAGCGCCCACGCCGAACCCGAGCAGCACCCGCGCCAACCGGTTAGCTCGCTCGTTCAACTCCCCATACGACAGGCTCACGTCACCACAGCAAACCGCAGTCGCTTCAGGAGTACGGCTCACCTGCGCCTCGAACAATTCCACCATCGTGCCGGCAGGCACGTCACAGGCGGTGTCGTTCCAGCCCACCAACAGCTTGTCACGCTCCGCCTCGGCGAGAATATCGATCTGATCTAACGGAATCGTGGGATCATCGACGAGCACATCCAGAATATGCAGCAGGTGATCGGCCAACCGCTCGATCGTCGGCAACTCGAACAATGCCGGGTCATAACCCAGTCCGATGGACATCTGCTCACCTGGAACCACCACAACACCCAATGGATAATTGGTGGTCTCGATCGCCCTCAGCTCGCGCAGCCGCAGACCGTGCGTGGCGGCGGCCTCTCCATTGATCGGGTAGTTCTCGAACACCACGATGCTGTCGAACAAACCCACCTCGGCGGGTAGCTCACTCCAGGCATGCAGTTGGGTAAGCGGGAAGACGTCAAACCGTCGGGCCTCGGCCTGCTCGACCTGCAGTTCCCGAAGCCAGGACAGGGCATCTTTTCCATTGTCGATGTGTACCCGGGTGGGAACGGTGTTGATGAACATACCGACCATCGACTCCACGCCGGCCAACTCGGTTGGCCGCCCCGACACCGTCGTACCAAACACCACATCGCGCTGGCGACTGTAGCGCGACAACAACAGCGCCCATGCCCCCTGCACCACCGTATTCACCGTCAACCCGTGGTGCCGGGCAGCTCCGCGGATCTCGCTCGACTGCTCAGTCGACAGCGCGATCCGGACCGTCGCGCTGGACTCGGCGTGGTGGGCCTGCACGGGTGGACGGTCATACGGCAGAGCGGTGGGCTCGGACAGGCCCGCCAACACCCGACGCCAGTACTTCTCGGGCTCCCGCCGGTCGACTGAGCGCAGCCACTGAAGGTAGTCGCGGAACGGACGCCGGGTGGCCGCCGGGAGACCGACCAGGGGATGAGCGGCCGCAACCGTCTCCGGGGCACGACGCTGGAGCTCGGCATGGCAGGCGAACACGTCGGAGAGCACCTGGAAAACGCTCCACCCGTCCAGCAGAACGTGGTGGAAGGTCCAGACGACCTGGACCTCGATGTCGGAGATCTGCGCCAGCATCACCCGTAGCAGCGGGGCCGCGGTCAGGTCCAGGCCCGCCGCGCGGTCGCGGTCAAGCCACGCCTGCAGTTCTTCCCGTTGCCCGGCCTCCGACAGCCGCCTCCAGTCCAGGTAGCTGACCGGCAGGATCAGCTCACGGTGCACCACCTGCACCGGCTCGGCTACCCCGCCCCAGACGACACCGCTGCGCAACACCGGTGTCTGGTCCACCACGTGCTGCCAGGCCGCGCCAAGCTGGCGAGGGTCGGCGACGCCCTCCACCACGAAGGCCGCCTGCTGGAAGTAGACGCCCTGATCGCCCTGGGACAAGCCGTGGAAGACCATGCCGGCCTGGGTGGGCGTCAGTGCGTAGATGTCCTCGACGCCGCGGCCATCGCCGGCCAGGCGGTCCACTCCTGCCTGGTCGAGGCGGGCCAGCGGGAAGTCCGAGGGACTGCGTCCCCCGGCGCCGGGGGACGCGCAGTGCACGATGATCTCCCGAAGGGCGCTGGCCAGTTCGGTGGCCAGGGCACTGACGGTAGCGCGCCGGTGCAGGTCTTCGGAGTAGAACCAGGTGAACAGCAGGCGGTTTCGCTCGACCCTGCCGACCACCTCTAGCGCGTGGGCCCGCTGCGCATCCGGGCTCTCGTCCAGCCGCAGTTCCCCGTGGATCATGTGATAGAGATCGTCGCTGCCCGCAGGCAGGTCGAAGTGCCCCAGGTAGTTAAAACTGATCTGGGGAGTGGGTGAGGTCAGGCCGGAGGCTGCGTTGTAGGGGGCCGCGGTGAGGTAACGCAGGGCGCCGTAGCCCAGGCCCCGGCCGGGGATGGCGCGAAGGTGTTCCTTGACCGCGGTCAGTCGCGTCCTCCAGTCCGAGTTCGACTCAGCGGGCAGGGCCACCGGGAACAGGGTGGTGAACCAGCCCACCGTCCGGGACAGATCCACGTCCTCGAACAGCTCCTCCCGGCCGTGGCCCTCCAGGTCCACGAGGACTCGCTCGCGCCCGGTCCAGCCCCCCAGAACCCGGCCCAGCGCGGCCAGCAACACGTCGTTGACTTGGGTCCGATAGACCTCGGGCACCTGCTGCAACAGCACCCGGGTCTCCGGCTCGTCCAGTTCCACGCTCACCGAGCGCACCGACGTCACCGTGTTGGCCCCAGCACCGTCGGTGGGCAGCACCGGATCAGCGCTGTGGGCGAGCGCGTCCCAGTAGTGCCGCTCGTCGTCGAATCCCCCCGCGGCGCCCTGTTCGGCCAGCCGCAACGCCCACTTTCGGAACGAGGTGGTCTTGGCTGCCAACCGGGCCGTGGAGTCGCCACATGCCGCTCGGTAGGCGATGGCCAGGTCCTCCAGCAGGATCCGCCAGGACACCCCGTCGACCACCAGGTGGTGCACCGTCAGCACTAGCACCGGCCGCTGGCCGCTACCCAGCTCGAACAACACCGCCGCCAGCAGTGGACCGCTGCCTAGGTCGAGGTCGGCCTGGATACCACCGATGACCTCGGCCATCACCTCCGCTGGGGCGCCGTCCACTGCGGACAGATCGACCCGGCGCAGCGCGTCGACCGGCCCCACCGGCGCATTGCACTGATACCAGCGGCCGTAGAGCTGCTCGAACCACATCCGCAATGCGTCGTGGTGCTCGAGGAGCGTCATCAGTGCGGTGCGCAGCGCGGCCTCGTCGACGCCCTCGGCGAGCTCCAGACTCAGCGACTGGTGAAAATGCCCTGGCGCCACCGTCCGGGTGTCGAAGAACCAGCTTTGGATCGGGGTCAGCGGCACCGCCCCGGTCACCGGTCCCTGCTCGACCGGTTCACGCTCCGCTGCCGTGACGTTCGGGGCCAGCGATGCGACCGTCTGGTGCAGGAAGATGTCCCGGGATCGCATGCGCAGGCCGGCCCGCGCGGCGCGGGTCACCACCTGGATGCTCAGGATCGAGTCACCGCCGAGCGCGAAGAAGTTGTCCCCGACGCCGACCCGTGCCACCCCGAGTACCTCGGCCCAGATCTCGGTAACGACCTGCTCGACCGGGTTGCGGGGCGCCAGGTAGGCCGCGCCCTCAGCCGAGCCCCAGTCCGGCGCCGGCAGGGCTCGTCGGTCGAGCTTCCCGTTGGGGTTGAGCGGAAGCGTCGCTAGCGACACGAACGCTGCGGGCACCATGTGGTCGGGCAGCACCCGGCTCACGAAGCGACGCAGCGCGGCAGGGTCCACGGCCGCGCCTGGTGCCGGCACCAGGTAGGCCACCAGGCGTTGGTGCCCGGACTCCTCGGCTCGGACGACCACCACCGCCTCGGCCACGTCGTCGTGGCGGCTCAGCGCGGCCTCCACCTCGCCCAGCTCGATCCGGAACCCACGGACCTTCACCTGGTGGTCCACCCGGCCGAGGTAATCCAGCTCGCCCGTTGGCGTCCACCGCACGACGTCCCCGGTGCGGTACATGCGAGTCCCCGCACCGGTGAAGGGATCGGCCACGAACCGCTCCGCGGTGAGTCCCGGACGGTTCAGATACCCCCTGGCCAGCCCCCGACCGCCGAGGTAGAGCTCACCGGGCACGCCCGGTGCCACTGGACGCAGCGTGGGATCGAGCACGTAGGCGCGGGTGTTGGTGATCGGTCGGCCGATGGGCGGCGCCTGGTCCGGTATCTCTTGGTCCGGGTCGCGGTACCACGCGATCACATACACGGTGGCCTCGGTGGGGCCGTAGATGTTGGCGATCCGGCTGTCCGGCAGCGCCGCGCGGATGTCCCGCGCCGCCCGCGCCGAGAGTGCCTCGCCGGCCAGCACCACGTGCTCCGGGGCGCCCAGACCCGTGCCCTGGGTCAGAAGCTGGGAAAACGCCGAGGGAACCGCGCTGACCAGGCTGGCAGTCCCGTGCTCGCTCGGACGCTCGGCGAGCGCCAGCACGTCGCGCACCACCTCGATGCAGCCGCCGACGGTCAGCGGGCAGAAGATCTCGAAGACCGACACGTCGAAGTTCAAGGAGGTCGAGGCCACCACCCGGGACAGTCCCGACACACCGAAGTCCGCAGCCGCCCACAATGCCAGATCGACCACGCTCTGGTGTGC
>QHBY01000519.1:219-2759 GCA_003244245.1 Pseudonocardiales bacterium | reverse complement strand
GCGCCGCGCAGGGGCGCCAACCGCTCGGTGTCGGTGACGTTGTCGCCGGGCTGGCCGGTCAGCGCGTCGGCGGTCTCGGTCGAGTCCAGCACCAACCGATCCACCCCCGCCACCGTAGGCAGGCGGTCCGCCACCTCGCTCGCGGTCAGTACCAGCGCCGGTTGCGCATCGGCGAACATCAGCGCGATGCGCTCGGCTGGGTAGCTCGGATCGATCGGTAGGTAGGCCGAACCTGTCTTCAGCACCGCCAGCAGCGCCACGATCAGCTCCGCCGAACGTGGTAGTGCCACGGCCACGAACCGCTCCGGGCCGGCGCCCCGCGCGATCAGTAGCCGGGCCAGCCGGTTCGCCTGCACGTTGCACTGTGCATATGACAATTGGGCGAAGGACAGCTGCGTGCCCGCGCACCGCACCGCCGGTGCCTCCGGCGTTCGCGCGGCTTGGGCCTCGAACAGCTCCGGCAGCACCGCCGGTGGCACTGACTGGTCGGTGTCATCGCGGCCGGTGTCGTTCCACTCCACCAGCACCCGGTGCCGCTCGGCGTCAGTCAGTTGCGGGAGTTCGGCCAGCGACTGGCTGGGGTCGGTGGCGATGGCGGTCAGCAGCAGCTGCAGGTGCCCGGCCATCCGCTCGACGGTGCCGAGGTCGAACAGGTCGGTGTTGTACTCGATCGTCAGGCTCAACGACTCGCCCCGCGGCAAGAACTCCAGCACCAGGTCGAACCGGGCCGACGGTCTGGGCAGATCGTGCTCGGTGATCCACAAGCCGCCAGCCTCATGCGGGCGCACCATCTCGCTCTGCAGCACGACCAGCGCCTGTACCAGCGGGGTGCGGCTCGTGTCCCGCTGCGGTTGAACCTCTTCGACCACCCGGTCGAAGGGCACCTCGTCGTGGGCGAACGCATCCAGCACCGTCTCCCGGACGTCGACCAGGAACTCCTCGAACGTCTGCGCACCCTCCACTGTGGAACGCAGTACGACGGTGTTGACGAAGAATCCGACGAGGTCCTCCAACTCCGCCAGGTGACGACCGGAGGTGACGGTGCCGATGGCCACGTCGCATTGGTTGGCGTACCGCGACAGCAGCACCTGCACCGCGGCGGTCACGGTCATGAACAGCGTGGCGCCACGGGTCTGCCCCACGCCGGTCAGGCCCCTAACCAGCTCGGCTGGCAGATCCTGGCGGTGTACTGCGCCAGCGGTGGTGCGCAGAGGTGGCCGCGGCCGATCGGTGGGCAGGTCGAGCACCTCCAGCCCGGACAGTTGGCGGCGCCAATAATCCAGGTGGGACTGGAGAACCGAACCGGACAGCTGCTCGCGCTGCCACCCGGCGATGTCCGCGTACTGGATCGCCAGCTCCGGAAATTGGACGGCGGTCGCGGGCTGTGTCGATGGTTCGCTCGCACGCTCGCTCACGGCGGCGCTGTAGCGCTGGGCCAGCTCGTCGACCAGCAGCCCGACCGACCAGCCGTCAGTGATGATGTGGTGCTGGCCGAGCACCAGCAGCTGGTCGTCCTCGGCGAGGCAGACCAGCAGCGCCCGGCTCAGCGGACCGCGTCGCAGGTCGAACGGGCGGCTCAGGAGTTGCGCCAGCTCCTGCTCCACCGCGTCGTCGCGGTCAGCGACGGTCGTGCCGGACAGGTCCACCACGTCCAGTGGGATCTCCCCGCGCGGAGCGATGCGCGCGACGCCATGTCCATCGACCGTGTCGAACGTCGTCCGCAGCGACTCGTGGCGGCGCACCAACCCCGCTAGCGCCGTCCGCAGCGCGGCATGGTCCAGCACGCCGGACAGTCGCAGCCCGATGCCGGTGTTGTACTCAGTACCCCCGCCGGACACGTCGTCGAGCAACCACAGCCGTTGTTGAGCAGGGGATAGCGGCAAAGCCCGCTCGCGCGACACCCGGGGAATCGGCACGGCCGGGTGGGTCTGCCAGGCGTCCGGCAGGATTTCCGCGAGCCTGGCGACCGTCCTGGCGTCGAACAGCGCGCGGACCGGCAGGTCCGCCCCGAGTGCCGTACGGATCCGGGAGAGCATCCGGACACCCAGGATCGAGTCACCACCGAGCGCGAAGAAGTCGTCCTCGACGCCGAGGGTGTGCACGCCGAGCACGTCGGTCCAGATCTGGACAAGGACACGCTCGGTCTCGGTGCGAGGGGCCACCGAGTCTGTGGACGCGCCACGGTCGGTGGGGGGGGCGGGCAGGGCGCGGCGGTCGAGCTTCCCGTGCGCGCTGAGGGGCAATTCGCCGAGGAGCACGAACGCCGCGGGCACCAGATAGGCGGGCAGCGTCCGGGCCAGCAGAGCGCGAAGCTGCTCCACCACCGGGGTGCGAGCCGGGGCGCCGACCAGGTAAGCCACCAGCCGGGGCAGACCGGGCAGGTCCTGGCGGGCCACGACCACCGCCCGATCCACATCGGGGTGTGTCTGCAGCACTGTCTCGATCTCACCGGGCTCGATCCGGAAACCACGGATCTTGACCTGCTCGTCCGCCCGGCCCACGAACCTGAGCTGGCCGTCGGCCCCCCAGCGCACCAGATC
>QHBY01000519.1:0-148 GCA_003244245.1 Pseudonocardiales bacterium | reverse complement strand
CCGACTCCGGCGATGTACAGCTCTCCAGCCACACCGACCGGCACCGGCTGCAGCGCCTGGTCCAGGACATACACCCGGGTATTGGCGATGGGTGTTCCGATGGGTGCACCGTCCGCGGCGGACAGCGGCTCGCTCCAGGTCGCGACGA
>QHBY01000518.1 GCA_003244245.1 Pseudonocardiales bacterium | reverse complement strand
CGCTTGGCCAGCGAGACGACCAGACGAAGGTTGGCCTCTAGCAGGCGGGTCTTGGCGCGCTGGCCGTCCCGGACGATCCAACACAAGTCCCGGCGCATGTGCGCGGAAAGCTTGTCGGTCGCGTCCTCAGCCTGGTGCAACCGCTCGGCGGCATAGAGCCCGGCCTCGATGCGCTTGGCGAGCTTGACCTCCTCCTCGGCGTTGAGCAGTGCCACCTTGCCGATTTGCTCCAGATACGCCCGCACCGAGTCGACCGAGGCGATGCCCTCGGCGTTCTTGCGGGGCTGGCGCAGCGCCTCGGATTCCTCGTCCCAGTCGAAATCCCCGGACTGCTCGACGGTGCCCAACGGCTCCGCGGGACCCTCGTCGCCCTCCATGGCTAACGGGGCGTTGTCCTTCGGCAGGTCCAGGGACGTGGGGCTAGGCTCGTCGCGCTCGAATCGCATATCGACCCGGCCCGTGCCGCGTCTTTCGGGGCGCCGTGGTCGCTCGGCGGTCTTGCGGGATGCGGCGGCGACGCTCACCATCCTCACCTCCTCAACCGCGGGTTCCCGGCGATACCCGTGATCTGTGGTGGCAACCGCACCGAGCACGAGATGCGGGCGAGAAGACCGCAGCCTCCTCTCGGCTCGGTTGCCATCGGGATACCCTCCGGACGGCACAGAAAACGGGTGCTTTCCTGGCTGGTTGGATCGTGCGTGTCGGAAACACCACCCCCCTCGACCGGTGGGCGCAGCCGACGGGCCGAACAGGTGTGTCGGGTGCCCAGCCTGCCCGACCCCCGTCATCGGCCAACGCAACAGTCAGTCTCGTCGGATGACAGGCATGCGCACAGGCTGACCGGCAGTCGCCGCGACTGGCGACGCGCATAGGGTGTCGCCCGCCGTGCAGCGACTAAGCGGTGGCGTCCCGCGAAGATGATGAAGGGTGACAACTTGTCCGAGCAGATCTCACGACACACCCAACCCGACGATCGGCGACAGGCCAACGACCAGGGCCTCTTTCGCGCTGCTGGTCAAGACACCGAGGGCCGACAGCCGGCGACCCGGCCCACCTTCAGCGCCGCCGCTCAACCTTCCTGGGCCGTGTTCTCGAACGGTTCTGAGTACGACGTCGCGGAGCAACGGCTGACCACTCAACACGACGAGGTGGCCATGCGGTCGCTGCGGCTTCCGTTCGAAGCCGAAGCCGATGTCGTCGACGCACTCGATCAGCGGCGGTCCGTCCCCTTCGATGAGGACGACTACAGGTAGGTTCCGGCTGTCTGCCCGCGACCTATTCCATCCCACGGTTGAGCACCGACACGTGCCCGAGACGCATGACCCCACCGCCACCGGACCGGTCGACGTACTCGGGGCGGCGCTGAGCTCGGTGGGTTTGCCGGGATCACCTTCGCGATCACCGCGCCCCCGACCAGGGAGCTTTCGCGCCCACGGTACTCATCAGCGGCGGGCTGGGATCCCCGCGATCGCTGGCTTCTTTCGTCGCGTGGAGGCGGTCGTTGCGCCTCCCCATCCGTCCACACCCGCAACCGTGTATCAGTCGTTCGGCCTATGAGTTTGACGCACTGGTGACCGCCGCGGGCTGGCCAGCGGTGCCGGCGAGGCGGCATCAGCCCGCGAGTTGTCGGCCGCGGGGACCCTGTCGCGTATCGCCGCCGGAGCACGTCAGTGCTCACCAGCATCAGATGGAAGGACGCCACTGGGATGAAAAGGGCATCGCAGACTACCGAGGCTTACCCGGTACGGGCCGGGCGTTCCGCGATGGCCTCGGCCCGTACCGGCGTGGCGGGCGCAGTTGGTGCATCCGTGCCTGCGTCGCGGTGTTCGCGATTGTCTCGTTTGCGATTATCGGCGTCATAGCGATGCACCTGGACGGGTACTCCAGCAGCCCCGCCGCCGAACCGGACACCAACCCCGCGGTGCTGGCTGCCCAGGCAGGTCTGACCGGCCCGGCGGTGGACGAGATCCCCTCCAGCGCCACCGAGCAGGTGCTGTTCCACCTTCACAGCCACCGCAGATCTATGTCAACGGCACCCCCAAGCTCATCCCCTACGGGATCGGCATCGTGGCGCCATACCAGCTCACCGGCTCCCAGCACGGCCCGTTGGTCACCGGCGCGAAGGCCTTCTACTGGCTGCACACCCACGACGAGACCGGCGTGATCCACGTCGAGTCCCTGGTGCGGCGCAGCTTCACCCTGGGCAACTTCTTCGACCTGTGGGGCCAACCGCTGAGCCCCGATCAGGTCGGCCCGGCGCACGGCACCGTCACCGCGTTCCTCAACGGCCAACGGTTTACCGGTTACCCCCGAAGCATTCCATTGTATCCGCACGCGGTGATCCAACTCGATGTCGGCACC
Source organism: Pseudonocardiales bacterium (assembly GCA_003244245.1). Lineage (GTDB taxonomy): Bacteria > Actinomycetota > Actinomycetes > Mycobacteriales > Pseudonocardiaceae. The sequence continues at coordinate 2,174 of QHBY01000518.1, read as the reverse complement.
CCGACCGTCCCGCCGCAGCCTTACACCTTCGCGCCAAACCTGTCGTGATCAACGCGGCGGCCGCGCTCGAGGATCGCTCCTGTTCAGACGGACCTGGCGTAGGCGGCTCGACCGGCCCGAGCTGCCGGGTGTGATCGCAGACAGGTGGCCGATGACGGTGTTTCGGCTGGTAGGGAGCCTGGATGCGGATCGGTTCCAACGATCCGATAATTGGCGTTAGGTCGTTTTGAATTGTTCAGGCACGCAGCGCCCGGTGAGTCGGTGTGCGTCGAAGAGCACATCGTCAGCAAGAGTCCCGTGACACACCCGGCAATGCCCGCACCGTCGCGAGCGGGTAACCAACGGAGGTCGTCCCGCTCGCGTCTGGGGCAATGGCCCTAGGGCTGCGACGTCACGCTGCTACCGCAAGGCGGGCGGGAACCCGACTGATCTCGGCGGATCGGCGAAGCACGATGACGTGTAGCAGGATGCTGAGTGGCACGAAGAACGTTGGGATCAGGCTCAGTGGCAACTCAAGCATCGGTGCGGTGGTCACCTCGCCGGCCAGGCGACCGAACGTTCCTGGTGCGTTGAGCACGCCCATCGTCACCGCAACGACGAGGTCGACGATCCCGACGACGCACCACCCGATGACCACCCGCCTGGCAGCGCTGGTGCCTGATGCAGCCAGGACAGCAACAAAGGGTGCGGCGAGCCCGACAAGGACGTCACCGATCCCGGCCGGGATTGCGAAACTTGCGGGCAGTTCGTTTCGAGCGTAGAGGAGCAGGAACACCTCGCCGACTACTCGCCACAGCTGCACGCCGATCAACCAGCGCAGGTCTATACCCAGCAGCAGGCGCCGAAACCGGGCCGACCGCGCAGAGGCCAGCCCTGCCAGCAGTAATGGCACCAGTAGCGCCAACCCGAACGGGATCGGCGGGCTGGACGGCCCGGTCTGCAGCAGACCGAGCAGTGACGCGCCGAGCGCGGCCAGGAACCACCCCGCGACCGAGATGATCACAACTAGCCGGGTGCGGGACAGATCGATATCGGATGACATGGGTGGCTCCCTCCCAAACAGTTACTTGCGAGTTGCAAGTTATCCACACCGTAAGTACAAGAGTTGCAAAGTGCAAGTCACCAGCTAGGATGGTGTCCATGCGACGAGCACCTGCCACTGAAGCGGCTGACGACGGAACCGGTACCAGTAGGTTGACGGCGCGCTCGCCGTGCCCGGTCGCGGGCGCACTCGATCTGGTGGGCGACCGGTGGACGCTGCTGGTCCTGCGCGACCTGCTGGCCGGCAAGACCCGTTATGGCCAGTTCCTCGCCTCGCCAGAAAGAATCTCCACAAATCTGTTGGCAGATCGGTTGCAGCGGATGGAAGCGGCGGGTCTGGTCACCGCCGTGCCCTACAGCGAGCACCCGGTGCGGATGGACTACCAGTTGACTCCGGCTGGACGGGCGCTGCGCCCGGTAGTCGACGCGCTGGCCAGCTGGGGACTCACGCACCTGCCGGGAACTGAGGCCCTGCTCGAGCCGACCAGCGACTGACCGCCCGCTCGCCAACTCACCCCGTGTGAGCATCCCGGCGGCAATCCCGTTGACGGTCCGCACAGTAATGGCCGTAAATACAACGGATATGCAGGTCGGCGGCTACGGCAGGCTCCGCATCCGAGGCCGCGCCATGGCGACTGTGACCAGGTAATCCGTTGATCCTGCTGCCAGTACTACCGGGACCCCCAACAGGTCGCCGAAGGACCGCAGCGGAGCGGCGCCGCGATGCGCCCGACCCCATGGCCACGAGGCGATCCCGCTTCCCCGTGGCTTGTCCCCGACTTTGTGGTCCGCCGATGTCGATAACTTTGGCTAGAGCCGCTGCTTAACGGCACCGGCACCGTTGCCTTGATGGGGGAGGGGCGCATGGCGTCGCCGTCAGTGGCATCGTCAACTTGCTAGGGCCTGCCTGTACGTCTTCAAATTTGGCCGACACCGCCCGGAAGCGCCCGCTGCATCCGGCTGTACGCTCCGCTCCGGGCGGGTGACGGGCGGCTGGCGCGCGTGACACGGGGTTGTGGCCGTGCGGTGGTTGTGTCCGGGAGAGGGAGGCGTGCCTCGTGCGGAGCCGTCTCTCCAGCCTCCGGTGCGGGACGTCCGCAGATGGACTAAGTAGTGAGGGTTATTCACGAGCC
>QHBY01000517.1:3418-4727 GCA_003244245.1 Pseudonocardiales bacterium | reverse complement strand
GACAGCGGCGACCTACCTGACGGTGGTGCCCACGCAGCGGGCGACCTGACTGGGTCGCGGGCGAGTCGCGGCTACGGGGGACGTCAGGCACCCTGCCTCGATCAACTCGTCGTACGCCAGTTTGGTTCGTTCAGTCACCGGATGCGGGCGGGTCCAGTTGCCGCTCGCTGACGTGCGGCTTGGGCGACGGCAACCTCAGGTGGTCTGTATCGCCGCGAACTAAGAGCCAAACTGAGACCCACCAGCGATCTTGGTTCATTCGACCGTCCTCGGACACCTGGCGGCTCCGTTGGAGTTCGTGATTTTGAGACTTGCTGGGTCGCGCACCTGCCGTCATCGTGGCGAGCATGAGTACGTCGATGCTGCCCCCGGAGGGCGAGCACCTCACGACGGGATGGGAGCCGGACCTCGCGGCCGGCGACACCCTCGTCCGGCAGGCCGTGCTGGTGCATGCTTCCTGGCCGGTGCGGGTCGCCCGCGGCGCGGGACGGCCGTGGCGATCCGGGCCGCGATGGGCCGGAGGCTGGATCGGTGATCGTGGAGCGCTCACCAACCCGGTTGTCCTGGTCCAGCCGTTGACCCGTCCGAAGAAACGCTGCGTGACATCGGTGCACTATTTTCACCACAGGCGCCGTACCTGCTGATCAGCGCGCGCCCCACACCGGACCTGCGACCTCACGGACTCGCGCTGATCGGGCACCCGCCGCTGATGGTGCGCTTTCCCGGCCCGCGACCGGACGCGCCCCGTCCGGAGGCTGACGTGCGTGAGGTCAAGGACTCCGACGAGCTGATGGTGGCCGAACGGGAGCACGTTGCGACATTGCCGGCGGCGCGAGGCCGCGGTGCGGGTGCCGCGGTGACTTGGGCCGCCACCCTCGCCGACCCAGCCGCGCCGTCGGTGCTGATCGCCAGCGACGACGGGCGACCCGTATATGAACGACTGGGCTATGTCGCCGTAGAACGGTGGACCGTCTGGCTCCGCCCGGAACGGTAGGCTCAGACGTCTCCACACCGACCACAGCGGTACTCCCCTTCTGCCTCGGTCAACTCAATACGAATCTCCCTCGAGTCCGGACATCACGGGCGAATCAGTGTATCTAACCCGAAGTTTCGTGATCTTGGACAGAAGAACGTGCCGTTGATCAGGGGTTTCTTCTGTTGGCGTCGTTGGGTTCTGTCTATGTGATGGTGAGTGGGACGGCGACGCCGAGGAGTTGGAATGCGCGGTGTTGGGTGGGGGTGGGCACGGTGATTTTGTCGAAGGTGCGGTGGTCGAGGGTGATGGTGTTGCGGGTGAGGGTGGCCAGGT
>QHBY01000517.1:1771-3386 GCA_003244245.1 Pseudonocardiales bacterium | reverse complement strand
GTGTGCTGATCTTGTGGCGGGGGTGACCGGGTTGTTGCGCTGGGGTGGGTGTTGGTCGGTGTAGGTCAGGGGTGCCAGGGTGCGGCGCAGCTGCCGGGTCAGGTATTGGGCGAGCATGCAGATCAGCACGTGGGCGCGGACCCGGTCGGTGAGGTAGTGGTGGATCGGACGTAGGTCCAGGTCGTCGGCTTTGATGTTGCGGAAGTCGCGTTCGAGGTGGGAGAGGTTCTTGTAGGCGGTGACCGTACCGGGGGCGTGGAGCTGGGTGGCGGGCACGCTGGTGCGGATGACGTAGATGCCGTCCAGGGCTGCTTCGGTGGCGATGCTGGCCTGGTTGCGCTGGTAGGTCAGGGTGGTGTCGGTGATCTGGTAGGTGAGGTGTTTGGCCATCTTGTAGCGGTCGATGACCTTGCCCAGGGCGACGCCGATGGCGTCGGCGCCGGCCAGCCTGCCGGCTTGTGTTTGGGTGGTGATCGTGGCCAGCAGGGCCTCGGTGGCGGCCAGCATGCTGTCGCGTTTCGCGGCACGCAGCTCGGCTAGGACCGGGTTGCGGCAGGCGATCAGGCGCTCGCCGGGGTAGTCGGGGTGGGTGATCTCGGCGAGGTCGTGGGTGTCGAACAGGCTCATCTGCAGTGGCCCGTCGTCGGCGGCCAGCGCCTTGATCGCCGGGGCCCGCAGGCAGGTGATCCAGGACAGGCCACCGAGATCCTTCAGCGCCTCGATCCGCGCTGAGGTGATCATGCCGCGGTCACCGACCAGGGTCAGCTGGCTCAGGCCGAACTTGTCGCGGACGAGGTCGACGGCCTCGATGAACGCCCTCGGGTCGGCGGTGTTACCGGGGAACACCGCCGATCGCGATCGGCCGCCCCTCGGGGTCGGTGAGCAGCCCGTACTCGATCTGCAGCTTGCCCTTCTTACCGTCCCGGGAATACCCGTGACCCGCATCATCAGGAAACGGCTTCTTGAGCAGCCGGACAGCACGGACCTCACCTTCCTCGAACTCCCGCGGACCACGAGGGCTGGCCGATGCCGGAGCACGCACCGAATCGTCGACCGGTGCCAGTGGGGTCTTACCGACTGGTTCGCGGACGGGGCCTCCGCGCTGGAATCACTGTTCAGGAACAGCGGTCCGGGCGAGCCGGTGTGGACCTGGTCGCGAGAGCAGACCACCGGGTTCTGGCTGCGGATCCAGACCATCGAAGCGGCCGTGCACCGCTGGGACGCCGAGAACGCGATCGGGGTGGCCCAGCCGGTCGAGGCGGAGCTCCCGGGAGACGCCGTTGGCCACACTTTCGAGATCATGGCGCCGGCCCGTCGAGCCTGGACGCAGGCGCCGCCCGGATCGGGCGAGCGGTTCCGGTTGCGGCAGTCCGACGGCACGGGTGACTGGACGGTGCACTTCGACGGCGACGACGTCCGGCTCAACGAGAGCACCGGCCCCTGCGACGTCGAGTTGGCCGGACGTCGTCGAACCTGATGTTGTTCCTCTGGCACCGGATCCCCGCAGACCAGCTCGACGCGGTCAAGGGGGATCGGGGGGTGCTCGACCGGCCAGATCATCATCGGGGACAAGAACTATTTCGGCACCGAGTTCGAGACCACCCTGGCCGAGGCG
>QHBY01000517.1:0-1710 GCA_003244245.1 Pseudonocardiales bacterium | reverse complement strand
CGCCAGACCATCGAATCGATCTTCGATACCTACAAAGGTCAACTCGACCTCGAAGACCACGGCGGCAAAACCCGCAACGGTGTGCTGGTCCGCGTCCTGCAACGCATCCTCGCCCTGACCACCACGATCTGGCACAACGACCACACCAACCAGCCGATCAAGCGGTCACTGCTGGCCTACGACCACTGACAAACCCCTTGGAATAGATCACCTAGCCGCTCCCCAAGGTCGGGCGGCGGGGACAAGAGTCGCCGTAGGCGACCGCAGAGCTACAGTTTCTCCCGGTGTAGACACCGTCCGCGACACCGCCGGGACCCGCCGGATCCGGGTCATCCAGATGACTGGCACGTCCCCCGTCGGGCGTCCGGGCGCATCACACACGACACACCTGTGCGCCCGTGGACTGCCGCCCACAGACCGAGGGGGCGGCGTACCGACACCACACTCGGGGTCAAACCGTGAGGAATACACCAGCGCTGGTGAATTTCGGGACAGTCCACACGAGTGAAGACCGAATCGGGTGGGTCTCCCGTAAGATCAGTGGGAGGCACCCAGCCGGAACTCTCGGGAGGCAGCGTAATCATTCTTGGTGTTGTCCTACTGGTGGTTGGCACCTGCTCGCAATCCCGATTCTGTGGACTCTCGGGATCATCTTGGTGGTAATCGGGGCGATCCTGGTACTACTAGGTACCGCCGGGGCATGCCATCGGCGGCCGACTGCACTATTGCTGACGTCCGCGTTCACACCTCGGCGACGATGAGCCCCATGGTGCGGGTTTGGATAACCGGGCGGCTCGGTGCTTGCTGAGCAGTAGTGGTCTCTAGGTGCGGTGTCCGTCCAACTGGCTGGGGCACTATCACTCCGCGCCCCTCGCCAACCCAGAAAACCCGCGCCGGCCGATCCGGCAGCGTCGGTGTCCGTGGATGCTTATTGGAAGGTGTCTTTGACTTTCTCGTCGGCTTGCTTGAAATTGCTTGTATCGCCGGGAACCGGGTTGAGGAGGTGAGGATGGTGATCATCGCCGCCGCATCCCGCGAAGGCCGCCGAGTGATCAAGGTGCCCCAGGAGACGCAGGAGGCGCCGGTCAAGGATGTAAAATTCGAGCACAGCGAACCTAATTCAGCGTCCCTCGACCCGCTGAATGACAACGTCCAGCTAGCCATTGAGGACGCCGAGGATCCTCAGGACCTGTTGGACACAGTCGAGCAGGCCGGCGATTTCGTCTGGGACGAAGAGGAGTCCGAGGCGCTGCGCCATGCCCGTAAGGACGCCGAACTCACGACCTCGGCCGATTCAGTACGCGCGTATCTCAAGCAGATCGGCAAGATCGCCCTGCTCAACGCCGGAGAGGAGGTGGAACTCGCCAAACGGATCGAGGCCGGGCTCTACGCCGCCGAGCGGGTGCGCAGATCCGAGGACGTCACCGACAAGCTCTCGATGCAGCTGCGCCGGGATCTGTGCTGGATCGTCCGCGACGGTGAGCGCGCCAAGAACCACCTGTTGGAGGCCAACCTTCGCCTCGTTGTGTCGCTAGCCAAGCGCTACACCGGTCGCGGTATGCCATTCCTGGACCTGATTCAGGAGGGCAACTTGGGTTTGATCCGCGTGGTGGAGAAGTTCGACTACACCAAGGGATTTAAGTTCTCCACCTACGCCACCTGGTGGATCCGACAAGCCATCACCCGAGCCATGGCCGACCAGGCCCGCAC
>QHBY01000516.1 GCA_003244245.1 Pseudonocardiales bacterium | reverse complement strand
GTTCGTCAGCGACGATCTCACCCTGGCCGTCGATCGGGATGCCCAGCGGGTCCACCACCCGGCCGAGGAAGTTGTCCCCGACCGGCACCGACAGAATCTTTCCGGTGCGCCTGACCTCTTGGCCTTCCTCGATCTCCTTGAAGTTGCCCAGGATGACGGTACCGATCTCTCGCACGTCGAGGTTGAGTGCGACGCCGAGCGCACCGCCAGGGAACTCCAGCAGCTCGTTGGTCATCGCCGAAGGCAGCCCCTCAACCCGGGCGATGCCGTCACCGGCATAGCTGACAGTGCCCACCTCCTCCCGCGAGGTCTCGGTCGAGAAGGAAGTGACGTAGTTCTCGATCGCGCTCCGGATCTCGTCCGAGGAGATCGTCAGCTCCGCCATGTCTATCGGTCCCTGCTCTCTTGTTTCTTGGCACCGTCTGTGTGTTCGCCATCTTGTCTATTTGCCGCGAAGGTCATCGGGACATCCACTGGCGTGCCTGGCCCAGCCGGGCCGCCACGCTGCCGTCGATCACCTCGTCGTCCACCCTGATCACCAGCCCGCCGAGCAGCTTGGAGTCGAGGTCGACCTTCAGTGAGATCGGCCGCCGGTAGATCCGGTTGAGGACGTCGAGCAGGCGCTGCTCTTGCTGCTGCGACAGCGGGCCGGCCGCGGTGACGTGGGCCACCGAGCGTTCCCGTCGCGCCGCTGCACGATCAACAAGAACCTCGACGATCTCGTCGAGGGGGCGCCGTCGTGGCGACCGGACCGCCTGTTCCAGCAGACGCCGGGTCGCCGGGCGGGTTCGGTCGGCCAGCACCGTGGCCAGCAGCTCCAGGCGCCGCGCGGCGGGAGCGGCCTCATCCCCCAACAGCGACGCCAGTCGCGGTTGCGCAACCAGGATCCGGCCGAAGCGGAACAGCTCATCTTCGACGTCATCGAGACTTTCGTCGCGCTCGGCGAGGCCCAGCAACGCCTGCCAGGCCAGCTCCTCTACTCCGTCGATCAAATCCAGCGGCCGAGACCAGCGAGAACTCACGACGTCGTCCAAGGTGGCGAGGCTGAGCCGGCTCACCTTGCCATCGAACAAAGTCTTGACCATGTCGCGCCGAATCTGCTCGGGCGCCGCGGAATCGGCGAGGTGCCGCCGGATCACGGGCTGCTCGCCGAGCACCGCTGCGACGGCGGCCAGGTCGTCACCCAAGCGGTCGCGGTCCTGCGCGCTGGCGCCATCGGTCCGGCCCTCGAGCCGCTCCCGGGCCGCGGCCAGTGCTGCCCTGCTGGCCGGCCGCATCAGCGCCTCCGCCGCGCTTGGGGTACCGAGGCGGCCGATTCGACGGTGCCGTCCTCCGGGGCGCTGTCTTCAGGGACATTGTCGGGGGCGCTTCGGGGGGCTGCCATACCCTGCAGCTCGTCGAGGAAGCGGTCCACCGTGCCGGCTCGGCGGGCGTCGTCCGCTACCGACTCACCGACGATCCGACCAGCCAGCGTCACCGCTAGCTTGCCCAGCTCACCACGCAGCTCACGGACGACCTGCTCGCGCTGGGTGGCCAGCTGCTCGGCGCCGCGCTCGCGAATCCGGGCGACCTCGTTCTCGGCCTGCTGACGCATCTCGTCCTTGATCTCTTGCGCATTGGCCCGGGCGGACTCCCGGATCTTGGCCGCCTCAACGCGCGCCTCGGCCAGCGCCGCGGAGTAACGGGCTTCAGCCTCGGACAGTCGCTTGGTGGCCTGCTGGCTCTCCTGGATCTGCCGACGGACCATCTCCTGGCGCTCGCCCGTCGCGCGTTTGACCGGCGGCACCACGTAGCGCCAGATCACGCCGAGCACGATCAGGAAAATCACCAGCTCGACGAAGAATGTCCCGTTGGGGATCAGAAAGAGGTTGCCACCGCCAGCCGGCGCGGCCAGGTTGTATGAACTCATGGCTCCATCCCAAACGAGATCACTGTGGATTCTCCACCAGGTTACTTGGCGAGGACAAACACGAATAACGCCATGAAGGCGAGATTGATGAAGTACATCGCCTCGACCAGACCCACCGTCAGGAAGAAGATGGTGAACAGTCGACCCTGCGCTTCGGGTTGGCGTGCAACGCCCTGGATGGTGGCGCCGCCGGCCAGGCCGTCACCGATCGCTGCGCCGATCGCCCCGCCGGCCAGCGCCAGCCCACCGCCGATGAAGGCGCCGGCCATCGTGACCGAGCCGGTGGGGCCACCGCCCTGCTGGGCGGCAAGGAGTGCAGAGAAACTCATGTCTTTCCCTCTTGTCCTGAAGCTTCGTTTGTTTTATCTGGGTGGATGATGCGTGGACGAGCGACGTCCCCAGGGCGAACCGTCAGTGGGCCCCCTCCTCCTCCTGGCCGCCAGCCGCGAATCCGAAGTAGATGATGGTCAGCAGCGCGAAGATCAGCGCTTGAAGAGCACCGATGAACAGGTCGAACAGCTTCCAGGCCGAGGTGGGCAACCACAACAGGGCCGCCGGCATCAACGCGAGCACGCTGACCATCACGGTGCCCGAGAGGATGTTGCCGAACAGCCGCAGCGCGAGGGTGACCGGCTTGACCAGCTCCTCGATGATGTTCAGCGGAAGCAGAACCGGGAAGGGCTCGATGAAGTGCCTGAAGTAGCTCTTGCCCTTGACCCGGATCCCCGTGATGTGCACGAGGATGATCACGAAGAAGGACATCGCGAAGGTGAGATTCACATCCGCTGTCGGTGGCCGGACGAACTCCTCCGTCGCATGAGGCAGGATCGACATCCAGTTCGCGATCAGGATGAAGAAGAACAGGCTGATCGCCAGAGGCACGACAAAGGGCGCGGTACGGATGCCGATGTTGCTCTCCACCTGGCGCTCCACCTGATCGGTCACCGCCTCGACGGTGAGCTGCAGAGTGCTGGGCACCCTCGCGGTCGCCTTCGCCGCTAGGTAGAGACCGAACGCGAGGACGATGACCGCGGCGATCACGGTGGAGATCACGGTGTCAGCGTTGATCGTCAGGCCGAGCACATGCCACTGGGGATGCTCGCCGACCGATACGCCGCCCCCACCCTGGGCCAATACATGAGCAATCATCCCGGGGAACCCCCGACTCCCGACCGGCGCAGTTCCCGCACGAGCGGAACCGACGCAATAAAGATCATCAACAGTTGGAAGACAGCCAGTCCGGCGAACACCCCTAGACCTTCGGGTTGCAGCGCCAGCGCCAAGCCGACCGCGAGCGCGGTGATCAGCGTGAGCCGGGCCAGCACCGACACCGCGAATTTGCGCTTGTTGGGGTCACCACTGGCCGCGAAGCGCGCCGCGGAACGCTGGACGAGCGACGTGTTGAGCAGACCCAGCCCGAGCCCGCCGCAGAAGAACGCTGCCGTCAGCGGGTAGCCCATCGGCGCGAGCACCACGAAGCTGACGGCGCCCAGACCTGCCGCGATGGGCATGGCCCGGCGAAGATTGACGACCGATTTCGTCGTTGCAGTCACGTCAGGCGTGGTCACGTCAGCGCTTACTCCCTCAGAAACGTCGTGAACTTGGTGTAGATATAGACGCCAGCACCGACGATGCCTAGCGCCAAGCCGGCCAGGGTGAACGCCGGAACGGAGTGCATCACCTGGTCGACCAACCATCCCAGGCCGAGCCCGACCAGCAGAATAGCGGCGGTCGCGGCGCCGAGGACGAGTAACGTCGCAAGCTCCGGGCCGTTGCGTTCTTCCACGACCACCTACCTCAGCGGGCGCGTGACGTCGGTCGCCGCCATCGCTCAAAGGCGCTCCTCGCAGTCCAGGGGCAGGGCGCATGGCGGATATGCCATGATATGAGCACTGCCGATGGGCCGGCCTGACTGAAATCCTACCCCCCGGGGTGGAACAAATCAGAAGCTATCACACTCACCCGTCACCCCTGTGCTCGCCCCAGCGGCTTCTAGCTGCGCTTCTTCTGTGTGATCGGGTCGCAGACGAGATCAGCGCGCGGGTAACCGGGGAATCATCGAACCCACCACAGCGACCAACAACCCCAGCGTGATCGACCACACCACCACGTAGACATCGAACAGCGTCAGCGCAACGGCGCCGAAAGCGAGCAGGGCCGCCCATAGGTAGATCAACAGCACCGCCCGGCGGTGGGAGTGCCCGATCTCGAGCAGGCGATGGTGCAGATGCATTTTGTCAGCTGCAAAGGGGCTGCGGCCCGCGCGAGTGCGGCGCACCACCGCCAGCAGTAGGTCCAGCAGCGGCACGAATAGCACCGCAGCAACGACCAGCAGGGGCGAGAACAATGCCAGCATGTCGGTGGCGCCGTAGCGGCCAGGGACGACCTTGCCTGAGGCGCTGGTTGACGCAGCGGCCAGCATCAGGCCGATGAGCATCGCACCGGAGTCGCCCATGAAGATCCGCGCGGGCTGGAAGTTGTGCGGCAGGAAGCCCAGGCAGGCGCCCGCGACCAGGGCCGCGATCAGCGTCGGCGGGTAGGCCGACACGCTGCCGCCGGAGCGGTACAGCAGCTGCAGCGTGAACGCCCCGATTGCGACCGCCGCGATCAGCCCGATTCCCGCGGCCAGCCCGTCTAGCCCGTCTACGAAGTTCATCGCGTTGACCAGCACCACCGCGAGTGCGACGGTGACGAACACCGCCTGGTCCTGCCCCAGGACGAGCACCGAGCCGCCGGAGCCGGCACCGCCGTTCCACGGCACCCAGAAGATGAACCACTGCACGCCGTAGAGCACCAGGACTCCGGCGGCGGTCACCTGTCCGGCGAATTTGGTGAGAGAGTCCAGCTCGAACCGGTCATCCAGGGCACCGATCAGCATGATGATGCCGCCCGCCACCAGTACCCCCACGACGTCCCCGGAGAACTCGAAGGATCTGCGTAGCACGGGCAGCTGGTGAGACAGCAGGACACCGGCGAGGATGCCGCCGTACATCGCCACCCCACCCAGTCGCGGGATCGGGGCGCGGTGCACATCGCGCTCGCGGGGCGTCGCCACCGCACCGGTGTAGATCGCCAGCATCCGCACCAACCCAGTCAGCAGGAAGGTCACCACCGCAGTGGTGAGGCCGACCAGCAGGTACTCCCGCAGCGGCAGTCCAGAAGAAACGGGGACAGGTCCCACGGGGGCAGGCTAGTCCGGCGCTGGTTGCACTGCCCCGGTAGCCCAGCTGCCGCCTTCCTCCAGGTCGCTCATGATCTGTCGAGGGGTTAGCGGGCTACCTGGATGGTCTGGCCGAGTACTTCGCTGATCTGGGCGGCGGTCACCGCACCTTCCCGGAGCACCACGGGTTCGTCAGCGGTGAGGTCGACGATGGTCGACGCCATCTCGCCGGCGGTCCCGCCGTCGAGATACACCGGTACCCGCTCGGCAAGCTGCTCGCGGGCCTGCTCGACGGTGGTTGCCGGCGGCTGGCCGGAGCGGTTGGCGCTCGACACCGCCATCGGGCCCACCTCGCGGAGCAGTTCCAGGGCGACCGGGTGCAACGGCATCCGCAGGCTGACGGTCCCCCGGGTATCGCCCAGATCCCAGCTCAGCGACGGCGCGTGCGGCAGCACCAACGACAGTCCACCGGGCCAGAACGCCTCGATCAGCGCGCGCACCCGCGCTTGAACACCCAACACCAAGCCGTCCACAGTGGACCACGAGCCCACCAGCACCGGGACCGGCATGGCCCGGCCACGCCCCTTCGCAGCCAGCAGTCCCTGTACCGCCGTCGCGGAGAACGCGTCGCAACCCAGTCCGTAGACGGTGTCGGTGGGCAGGACGACGAGTTGTTCGGCCCGGACCGCTCCCGCCGCCGCGGTCAGCCCGGCGATGCGACTCTCCGGCAGCGCGCAGTCATAAACAGTGCTCACGGATCGGAACACTACGACGGCTCACAACGAGCCGGGATCCGGAGCAACGTTGACAGCACGTGATCAAGACGGCACGATCCGTCTCCGATCACCTTCGGAGGCTCCCTTGCTCGCGTACCGCCCTACTGTCCTCGCTGCCGCAGCGACCGTGCTGGCGCTGGTGGCGTTCCCTGGTAGCTCGGGCGCCACCATCGGGAAGTCGCCGAAGCACTACGTAGCGCTCGGTGACTCCTACACCTCCGGCCCGGTGATCCCGGTGCAGCGAATCGATCCGATCGGCTGCGAGCGGTCAACCAACAACTATCCGGCGCTGCTCGCCCGGACGCTGCATATCCGCGACTACACCGATGTGAGCTGCAGCGGCGCGAAGACCGTCAACATGACGGCTCCGCAGGTGGTACCGCTGCTGGGCGTCAACCCACCACAGTTCGACGCCCTGCTACCAGACACCGACCTCGTCACGCTGACCATCAGCGGCGACGACATCGGGTTCACGGAGATCATCTTCACCTGCGCCCGGCTCAGCGTCACCGACCCGTTCGGCAATCCCTGCCGGCGAGAGGCCACCGCCGGCGGCGGGGATTTCTACGCGCAGCGCATCGCCGCTGCGGCGCCGAAGGTCGCCCGGGTGCTGGCGGGCATCCACGAGCGCTCGCCGCGTGCGACAGTTCTATTGGTGGGATACCTGCGGATCCTGCCGCCGGCGGTGGGATGCTACCCGGTGTTCCCGGCCGCCCGCGGTGACGTACCGTACCTAGACGGGCTGGAGCAGCAGCTCAACACCATGCTGGCCGACCAGGCGTTCAGCCACGGTGCGGCATTCGTCGACTCCTACCAGGGCTCACTGGGCCACGACGTGTGCAAGCTGCCCGGGCAGAAATGGGTGGAGGGGACCGCTCCCACCAGCCCAGCAGCCCCGGTGCACCCCAACGCCATCGGCATGCAACAGGTGGCGGCCTTCGCTCGGGAGACGCTCGCTAACCTGGATGAGGCGAAAGCTGTGGGCTGATCATCGTCGCGCGCCGGGCGGTGGCGAACCGCGGCCGGCCGGCGAGGTCGACGTGGTCGGCCACGTCGGTGAGCACCCGTCGGGCGGCGAGCAGCGCGGGGACGGCCTCCGCGTGCGAGTCGTCGTGTTCGATCGCGATGCTGCCACCCTCACAGAGCAACCTCGTCCCGGTCCGCACCACGTCAGGGATCACCGCGAGACCATCGTCGCCGGCGAACACGGCGGCGGACGGCTCGTGCCAGGCCACCTCGGGTGGCAGTGCCGCGCCCAGCGGCACATAGGGTGGGTTGCACAGCACCAGGTGCGCCATCCCATCCAGTGCGACCAGCAGCCCAGGATCGGCGACGTCCCCGGAGTACAGCACGACCGGCGTGTCGCCGGCCGCGGCCCGCATGTCGGCGTTGCGTCGCGCCCAGCTCAGCGCCAAGGGATCACGTTCGACGGCGTGGACTTGCGCGTCGGGCCTGGCGTGCGCCACCGCCAGCGCCAGCGCACCGGAGCCGGTACAGAGATCGACCACCAGCGGCTGCGTCACACCATCCAGTGCGGCCAGGCCCCAGGTCAGCAGTACTTCGGTCTCCGGGCGCGGGATGAACACCCCAGGTCCGACCGCGACGTCGATGGGACCCATGGGGGCTGTCCCGGTGAGGTGCTGCAACGGCACCCGCTTGGCGCGTCGCGAAACCAGCAGCCGTAATGCCTCGACCACGGACGGGTCGACCAGCGGAACCATCGGCAGCCGCCCACGCGGCACGCCGACCAGGTGCGCCGCGAGGAGTTCGGCGTCCACCCGCGGAGACTCCACCCCGGCGTCGGTGAGGATCCGTTGCGCCTCGAGTACCGCCAGGCGCAACGGTTGCCTGCTCACGAGCCCCGCAGTCGCAGCTCACGATCCGCCCCCACCAGCGCGTCCAGCACCCCGTCGAGGTCCCCGTCGAGCACCGCATCGAGGTTGTAGGCCTTGTAGTTGACACGATGGTCGGAGATCCGGTTCTCCGGGAAGTTGTAGGTACGCACCCGCTCGGACCGGTCCACGGTGCGAACCTGGGAGCGGCGCTGATCGGAGGCCTCCTGCTGAGCTTTCTCGTCAGCTAACGCCTGCAGTCGAGCCCGCAGCACCGCAGTGGCCCGGATCCGGTTCTGGATCTGCGACTTCTCGTTCTGGCAGGACACCACGACCCCGGTCGGAAGGTGGGTGATGCGCACCGCAGAGTCGGTGGTGTTGACGCTCTGTCCCCCGGGACCGGAGGAGCGGTAGACGTCGATCCGCAGGTCCTTGTCCTCGAGCTCGATCGCGACGTCGTCTGGTTCTGGGTAGACCATCACTCCCGCCGCCGAGGTGTGAATCCGCCCGGACGACTCGGTGACCGGGACTCGTTGCACCCGATGCACCCCACCCTCGAACTTCAACCGCTCCCATACACCGGACTGCGCGGCTTTGACCGCAACCGTGACATCCTTGTAGCCGCCGAGGTCGGACTCAGTGGCGTCGAGGACCTCAGCTCGCCAGCCGTGCCGCTCGGCGTAGCGCAGGTACATCCGCAGCAGGTCCCCGGCGAACAGCGCGGACTCCGCGCCGCCCTCCCCTGACTTGATCTCCATCACCACGTCGGAGTCGTCGTGCGGGTCGCGGGGCAGCA
>QHBY01000515.1 GCA_003244245.1 Pseudonocardiales bacterium | reverse complement strand
ATCTCACTGGGATCTTTCGCTTGGGATTTGTCGAAGATGTCCCGGTCAAGATGAATGTCTTGATCATCGCCCGCGAGCACGTGGCCGAGTTCGTGAGCGAGCGTGAAGCGCTGCCGCGCCGGGACGTGCGAGGTGGCCAGAATGATCAGCTTGACGTCGTCGGACGAGACCGCCAGGCCGTCAAAGCCGGTTCCAAGTTCGACGACGGCCACATCGACGCCGAACACATCTTCGGTCAAGACGAGCAGATTGCCGTCGCTGATCGAGCGGCCCGCCTGGCTGACACGGACAAGGGCTTCCTGCGCCAGCTGGCGGCCCTGCTCGAGGTAGCCGCCTGTGCCAAGTCCCGCCGTCATCGGTCGCCAGGGTTGCCGGTAACCGAGCGAGGCCATGTCCTCGCGCAACGTGCTGTAGTGCTTCGCCGCGTCAAGGGCAGCACCGGCATCGCCGCTCGTGGTCCTGGCGGCTACCGCCAGCGGCCGCTCCTCCCCGGTGATCAGCCAATCCACCGTGACGTGGCACAGTTCGGCGATGCGCGCGAGGTCCAGTGAGGAGAAGCGGCGGGTACCGCTCATGGACTGGGATAGCTTCGAGTCATCGAGCCCGATCTGCTGCGCGAAGGCATGGCGACTCAGGCCGGAAGCCTCCATCAGGCCCAGCACACGATCGGGAACGCTCGACACGCAAGGAGACTAGGGCAGGATCACCGACGGTCAAGTGACGGATGACAGGGGCAGGCTCAGGTGACGATCGCGGCGGACCATCGGCGCAGCGCAGGCGCGGTGGCAGACGACTCGACCTCGTTGCCGCCGGTACCGGAGCCAGGTCAAGTGGTCAATGTCCGCGGCTCTACCTGGGCGGTGGCCGACATAGCTCAGCAGGGCCTGCCGCGCAGCCCCGCGGATGAGGGTACAGCGGGGCTCACGCACGTGGTGAGCCTTCAGTCCCTCGAAGAGGATCGCCTCGGCCAGGAACTCGCGGTGGTCTGGGAGCTGGAGGTCGGGCACACCGTCGCGCCCGACCAGGGCTTACCGGAGAACATTGGCGCTGACGCTTTCGACGACCCCAACACGCTGGCGGCGTTCGTGGACGCGGTGCGCTGGGGCGCTGTCACGTCCGCCTACGCCAACTCTTTCCAGGCGCCTTTCCGCAGCGGCGCCAACGTTGAGGCATATCAGCTTGAGCCGCTTCGCCGTGCGCTGCAGTCGTCGCGCACGAATCTTCTGCTGGCCGATGATGTGGGTCTGGGCAAGACCATCGAGGCCGGTCTGGTGATCCAGGAGCTGCTGCTGCGCCACCGCGCCCGGTCGGTCGTTGTCGTCTGCCCACCGAGCCTCGCGGGCAAGTGGCAGGATGAGATGCGGGAGAAGTTCGGCCTGGACTTCGTCATCGTCAACAGTGATCTCCTGGCCCAGGTCCGGCGCAGCCACGGGCTCAACGCCAATCCGTTCCGGCTGTTCCCTCGCGTCATCGTCAGCATGTCCTGGCTGCCGACGTTGCGTGCGCAGCGCCTGCTGCGCGACGTCTTCGCCGACGCCCGGGACACAGCCACGGCACGACGGTTCGCCTTCGACATCCTGGTCGTAGATGAGGCCCACCACATCGCTCCGGCCAGTCCCACCACCGCGCCGGGACGGCGTGGGTATGCCGTGGACAGCCAGCGCACGACGGCGATGAAGGCGCTGGCGCAGATGTGTGAGCACAGGTTGTTCCTCAGCGCGACGCCGCACAACGGTTATCCGGAGTCGTTCACCGCATTGCTGGAGATGATCGACGGGCGACGGTTCAGCCGCGGCGCGATCCTCGACGAGCGGGCGCTGCGGGACATCGCGGTTCGCCGGTTGAAGGCGGAGCTCACCGACAAGGACTTCAAGCCTCGCCGGCTCATGGTGCTCCCGTTTTGCCCGAGCGAGGATGAGCAGCGGCAGTTCACCATTCTGGACCGCATTCTGAAAGGCAGCGCACGCGCGAACGGGAAACGCCGCTCGGGTGACCTCGTAGCGATGCTGTTGAAGAAGCGGTTCTTCTCCAGTCCGTGGTCGTTCGCTCGCACGCTGGAGCTGTACGAGCAGGCCGCGGTCACTGGTCGGCAACCCCAGCTCAACGACGAGGATGCCTACTACGACGAAGTCCTGGGCAGCGGGCAGTCGGATGAGGAGGAAGGCGAGGCCGACCACCCCGAGTTCACCGCACTGCGGCAGAGCAAGGGCTCTGACCCGCTCGTGACGGCGATGAGCCGGGACATCGCCTCGCTCATCGAGTGGGGCCGAGGCTACGAGCACCGGCCGGACTCCCGCCTGGAGGCGCTGATCACGTTCCTTGACGCGGTCTGCCGCCCGGACGGCACGACGTGGACCAACGAGCGAGTCGTGGTGTTCACCGAGTACGCCACCACGCTGGACTGGATCGCGCGGGTCCTCAGCCAACGCGGTTATCCGGATGTCCTGGCGACGATCCAGGGCTCGACACTCCCCGAAAAACGGGAAGAGGTCCGCGCCCAGTTCACCGAGGACCCGACTAAGTACCCGGTGCGCGTGCTCGTCGCGACGGACTCTGCGGGCGAGGGTATCGATCTTCAGACACACTGCCACCGGCTGGTGAACTTCGACATCCCGTTCAACCCGTCCCGGCTTGAGCAGCGCATCGGCCGCATCGACAGGTACGGACAACGGGAAACGCCGGAGATCCGCCACTTCGCACCAGAATCGACGTCCACGACGTACGCCGCCGACATGGACTTCATGCGCCGCATCGCGGGGAAAGTCGGCAACGTCGCCCAGGATCTCGGCTCCGTCAACCAGGTCATCGGCGCCGATGTGCAGAACCACTTCAGCCCCACAGCGGCCTCGCGGAAGGCCAAACCATCCGCGCCCGACGACGGCAACGCGATCATCACTCGGGCGCTGGCCGGCGGCATCGAGCTCAACCGCCGGCTCACCGAGCTGTCGCGCACCTATGCCGAGCGCAAGGTGGAGATGCACCTGACGCCCGGCAACGCGCGACGCGTGGTGGACGCCGCGCTGGCACTCACCGCGCAGCCCGCCGTTGGTCGAAGTGGGCCATGCGGACACCGATGCGCAGGTGTTCGCCGTTCCGAGCCTCGGCTCAGCCTGGCAACCCGCGCTCCGCGGTTTGGACACCCGGCTGGAGCCGGGGGTCCCGCGTCCGATCACGTTCGATGATCAGGCCTCGCAGGTCACTGATCTCGTTCACGTCCACCTTGGTCACGCGCTCATGCAGCGGTCGACCCGCGTCCTGCGCAGCGCGTTGTTCAGCGTTGACTCGCCGGTCAACCGGCTGACCGCGGTCGTGGTCGACGGCCTGCCGCAATCCTGCGTCGCTGCCGTGTCCCGGCTGGTCCTGGTCGGGCGTGGCGGCCTGCGCCTGCACGAAGAGGTATTCCTCACCGGCATCCGGGTGCGCGGCCAGGCGATGGCAGAGGCCAAGGTCGAGCAGGTCCTCGACGAGGCTCTCGACGCGGAGAACCTGGTCCTCGCCGGGGTGCAGGCGCGGACCTCTCTGGCGCAGGAGTGGAACGCCGAAGGCTCCCGGTTGCGCACCCGGCTGCTGACCGCGATGGCCCGCAAAGCCGAGTCCCGCCAGGAGAAAGTCACCGAAGCGCTCGAAACCCGCCGGGACATCGAGATCACCAGGGCGCGGGAGATCTTCGGCGCCTTCCGGGTCAACCTGCGCGAGTCCCGCGATTGGCTCGCGCGCGAGATCTCCGAGCAGGAGCAAGCGCTGTTCACCGACGACCAGCACGCGCAGCGGCGCCGTGACCTGCGGGCTATGGAGGACCGGCTGGCGGGCCTGGACGACGAGGAGCAACGCGAGATCACCGCGATCGGTGAGCGCTACCGCGACATCAAGCCGCACGTGTCCGCCGCCGCCGTGGTCTTCGCGTTGACCCCGGCCGACGCCGAGGCCGGGATGGTGCAGCCGTGAGCCGCACGTTCGCCCCGTCGGCCACCGACCTGCACCGGGCGTGGCTGGAACTGGTGGACACCGACGGCCCGTTCCTGGCTGTGCCGGCACTCAAACGTGTGTGGCAACACGGAATGCCACCACCCGACGCTGACGCGCTCGCGGCGTTGAAGGACGCGAAGCCGGCGTGGGAAAAGGCGTGGGAGAACTGGGACAAGCGCCGCGACGACACGGCCGCGCTCGAGTTCTACCGCGAAGCACGCGATGTCTGGGTGGACATCGTCCTGCGCGAGGTGCTGGGCTGGACAGACTCCTACGTCACCACCACGACCGGGAACGACGTCCGGTCGCCCAACCATGCCGTCACCGTGCGGCCGGACGGTGCGCTGACCCACGGGGATGTGACCGGCGCGCTCGTCCTGGTCGTCGACCCGGTCGACTCGCTGCGTGATCCGCTCGACGATGGCTGGGCTGCGAGCCCCATCGACCGGATGGAGGAACTGCTGCGGGCGGCCAAGATCCCGGTCGGGGTCGTGACCGACGGACGGTGGTGGGCGATCGTCAGCGCCCGGGAGCAGACCATGGTCGCCTCCGGCATTGTCGACGCCCAGACCTGGATCGAAGAACCGCAGGCGCGTAACGCGTTCATCGCACTGCTCCAGCGCCGCCGTCTCCTGGGCGGCAGGCCCGAGGACCGCTTGACGGAGTTGTTCGGTGCCTCGGTCGCCGCCGCCGAGGAGATCACCGAGGCGCTGGGTACGCAGGTGCGCCGCGCGGTCGAACTGCTGGTGCAGGCGCTGTCCGAAGCGGCGCTGGGAACCGCGCCGGACCCGCTACCCGCCAAGCGGGCGGACGTCTACGAAGCGGCCGTGACGGTGCTGATGCGGGTGGTGTTCCTGCTCTTCGCTGAGGAACGTGGCCTGCTCCCGCAGAGCAGGCTGTTCGCGATGGGGTACGGGATCAGTGACGAACTGGATGCCCTCGATTCCCGCGCGCGTGAGGAGGGCAGTGAGGCACTCGACGCCACGCACCTGACCTGGCACCGCCTGCTCGCGACCTCTCAGGCGCTCTACCGCGGCGCGTCGTTCGAGGATTTGCGCCTGCCGTCCTACGGCGGTTCACTGTTCGACCCCACCCGCTTCGGTTTCCTCACCGCACGCGGGCCGCGCGCCACCCTGGCGATCACGGTAAGCGACCGGGTGATGCTCGAAGTCCTGCGGGCGGTGCAGATCGCCCAGCTCAAGGGGCAACCGGCCCGGCGGATCTCGTTCCGCGACATCGACGTCGAGCAGAT
>QHBY01000514.1:5621-14331 GCA_003244245.1 Pseudonocardiales bacterium | reverse complement strand
CGAAAGACACCAGCCACCTAGCAGCATCCGGGCGGTGGGGCTGGAGAAGGTGCCGAACAGCAGTGGGATGTCCAGGGCGTGGCAGGCGCCCAGGGCGCCGCCCAGCGCCGGTGAGGGCCAGCGCAGTTCGTACAGAAAGGCCGGCCCACCGACAGCGGTGTGCGCCTGGGCCAGGTGCAGCGTGGGCATCCGGAACATCGCGTCGGAGTGCACCAGTTCATACAGGTCCTCGGCGCAGGCGTGCGGGTAGTTGCTGCGGTAGGCCTGTTCGCCGTCGGTTCCGGGAGCGAAGATCCGCAGGGCGGTGGTGGCGTCCTGTTCGGTGATTGTCCCCAGGTGCCCGGACAGGGCGGGGAAGAGCCGAAACTCGTCGCGGGTGTGGCCGGTCAACAGCTCGACACCGGCCGCGCGCCCGGCCGCCAGAGCCCGCCAGGGCACATCGGGCACCACCTCACCATCCACCACCGGCGAAAACAGGAGCCCCCCATGCGCCACTCGCCCCCACCGGTCGGCGTGTGCGGGTAGTTCGCTGCGGAGCAGGTCGACCTCGTCGGCCAGGCGCTGCGGGTCGATCGCGGCGAGTCCGGCCACGGTGGGGGAGGCACCCAGCCGGGCGGCCAGGGCGGCGGCGATGTCCGCCGCGAGGGCGGGGGTGTAGTAGGTCCCCGGGACACTCTGCGCGATCGCCCGCTGGAACAGACCCACGGCCAGCGGCATGGTCAGCAGCGTCGCGATCGACCCGGCCCCGGCCGACTGCCCGCACAGCGTGATTCGCTGCGGGTCGCCACCGAAACGTGCGATGTTCTGCCGCACCCAGTGCAGCGCAGCGAGCTGGTCCAGCAGGCCACGGTTGGTCGGGGCGCCGCAGAGCTGCGCGAAGCCCTCCGCACCCACCCGGTAGTTGAAGCTCACCACGACCAGACCCTCACGGGCGATCAACGCCGCGTCATACACCGGGTCACCGGAGGACCCGGACATGTAGGCCCCGCCGTAGATCCACACCAACACCGGCAACCGAGCAGCACCCGGGTCAGGAGACCAGACGTTGACGGTCAGCCACTCCGTGCCGGTGGCGGCGCCGGCTGCGCGGAGTGGTCCAGACTGTGGCGGTGCCGGACCGAACTCCATCGCTTCCCGTACCCCATCCCACCGCCGAGGCGGCTGCGGCGCGGCGAAACGCAGAGCATCGACTGGCGGCTGAGCGAAGGGAATGCCCCGAAAGATCGAGAGCCCTTCCGCTCTCCGTCCGCGCACCGTGCCACTAGCTGTCCGTACCTCCGGACCGATGTCGGTCATGAGCGGCTCCCCTCGGAGTGCGTCGGGGACTCGGTGTTGGCCACGCTGGCGGAACGGCTGCCCGCGGGCGGGAGTTTTCCAATCTAGCGGTCGCGGGAGAGGGCCACTGAGACGAGCTGGTAGGGCCGCCGGTCACCGGTGTCCACGCGGGTTCATCGCGAACATTCGCGCAGGTCAGGGCGACCATCACGACACGTGCGAGACCCTGAAGGGGCCGAACTGAGACGGAGCGAAGCCGCCCAGCCATCCGCCGCGGGCGGCCCTTTCGCCGGTCTATCCCACCCGCTACCGTTGCGCGGGTGACGCGCCGGCACCAGGTTGACGACAGCCTGCCACCGCTGCCGAGCCCCGATGCCACTGACGCTGAGCGGGGCGAGGCGATTATGGCCCGACTGGTCGCCCGCATCGGCGCCCCGAGCCTGGAGGACTACCGCCGTGCCTATGCCGGATGCGGCGCGCCGTGGCCGGGGGACGACGAGATCCGGCGACGCCACCCCGTTGGTGCTGATCCCGCCGCGTGATCGGCGGGAAGGTCCTCGACGCGTCCGCTCTCGCCGCGTTGGCACGGCGACGGTCCGCCGCGCTGGCCTGGTTTGACACCGCTCGACTGGTGGGGATCGCGCTGTACTTGCCGACGCTCGCGCTGGCGGAGGTGCGGGCCGTGTTGCCCGATGCTGCCCCGCTGGATAAGGGTGACTCTCCCGCGCAGGCGCCGTCCCTGCCCAGCGCTGTGATCGGTGATGGTCCCGGAGCACCCCAGGAGGCCACCGGACGACCCCCGGGTTGTGACACGTGTATGGCACATCTAGAGGGAGCACCCTGCGATTATCAGATGCGGGCAGCCCTAGGCGAATCGGGTGGAGCGGCGCAGCAGGTCGCCCTAGCTAGACATCGGCACACAGGGGCTGATCTGACACGGGGGCTGATCTGTCTGTCTGGCGCGAGGATGACCGACAGCTGAGCTGGCGTCCCCGCCGACGGAAGTACCGCCCCGAAGCAGCCGTTCAGCGCAAATCTTGGTCATTCGCCGCAGCGACGCTTCCTTGGCGATGACGTCGGTAGAGATCGTGCAAATATTCACAAGCCCAACTTGACACACGAGGACAGCGCTGGGCGCCCGGTGACCAGCGCGTTCAGCGAGGAGCGAGCACCATGGACTGGCGCAACCGCGCGGCCTGCCGAGACGAGGACCCGGAGCTGTTTTTCCCCGTGGGAACAAGCGGTCCCGCCCTGCTGCAGATCGCTGAGGCAAAGACCGCGTGTCGGCGCTGCCCGGTCTGTACCGAGTGCCTTAACTGGGCACTCGCCTCCGGGCAGGATGCCGGTGTATGGGGCGGCATGAGCGAGGACGAGCGGCGCGCTGTTAAGCGGCGCAATGCATGTACCGGGGCCCGTACTGGCGCCTGAGTCCGCACACGACCCGGAGAGGGGGCTCGTCATCTTCGGATGACGAGCTTCTCCTTTGCCGTACCAGCGCCGGCGGCTGCTGTCGACTAGCGCGGTCTGCTGCCCAGATCAAACTGGTCACACGGTTCGGCAGCGGCGGTAATCAACGAGTGTCAGCGGTTGTGCTCCCTTTCCTGCCCTACTGCACTTGGACGGCGGTGGTCACTTCCTGGGACAGTCGGGGCTCCGGACGTGAGGCTCTACCCTGCCACCTAGCACTGGGCATTCCCAGGCACGTGCCGCACTAAAAAACTTGACTATCGCTCCCATTAACGGCGCCTACCAGTCCAGCTCGGAACTGCACTCAAATCCCACGCCTTCTGCTGAACAGTGCGTGGGATTTGAGTGTGTTCGGACGGTCAGGCCGGGACGATGTTCTCGGCCTGCAGACCCTTCTGACCCTGGGTAACGTCAAAGGAGACCTTCTGGCCCTCCTGGAGTTCCCGAAATCCTTGGGCGGCGATGTTCGAGAAGTGGGCGAAGACGTCCGGGCCCCCGCCCTCCTGTTCGATGAAGCCGAACCCCTTTTCCGCGTTGAACCACTTCACTGTCCCTGTCGCCATAATGCACCCTTCCAGCCTGTACCGACTGCGCTCGGCCCGTTGCCGACAGCCATCTTTCGTAGCGCACCCTACTGCCACCCTTGGGCGATCGTCCTCGGCCTGCACATACACAGCCGTGTCCTCGTAGAGGTGCACCGTCACCTCGTGCCGCTCGATGCCCCAGGAGCGGTTTCGGGACGACCAACGCCGTTGCAAGCTCCTTCCGGTTGCTAGCGTCGCCCCGCTCCGGCTCGTCTGCTGTCCACTACCCCCTGCGCCCCTTGCGGATGGCGCATCTCCGTCCGTGTGGGCCGTCCGGCCGGGAGCAACCAAACACAGTCCGCACGGGGACTCGGTTGCCCCTCTCAGACGGCGGGGGCTCTACCCGGCACCGCTCGGTAGAGGGGGCGACCCGCACGCTAGCGGGGTAAGATTCGAACCTACGACCTCATGGATTATGAGGCGAATGGAAACCGGTCCCACGCCTATCATCGGATTCCGCGGCGTCCTGCCTAGCCAGGGCTGGTCGTCCATGGCGTCCCACCGCGGCCAGCCGGGCCTGTCAACGGCAGCTGAATCCTGACGCCTGGCGGCCCGTGCCGTCGACAGGCCCGACCTCTGCCCACAGCGTCCTTCTACCGCTTTTACTACGGCCGCCGAAGATCATCGTGGACAACGGTGCTCGCCTTCGTGCCCTCGGTGACAGATCTTGCACGCTGGGAGCTGTGTGGCATCCCGTCGACAGGCGTAGCCCGACCGCGCGGCTCCCCCCGGGGGCGCCATCCCTGCCAACCGCTGGGCGTGGTTGCCAGGCTGCCCCCGAGGTCGGCGAGTTGCCACACCCAGCCGCCCAATCGAGCCGGGTTCGACGCTCGTGTCAGCCAGCCCGGAGAAAGGGAGTATGAGGATGTAGGCGGCGCCGCTCGACGGGTGTGATTCTCCGGGGACTGACGCGGAGTCTGCTCTCCTGTGCAGGAGTGGTCGGTTCGGTGGTGGCGCCGCGTGCACGCGAACGGCCGGGCGGTGTGGCATCATATAGGAGCCTTGCAAGAGGCACCGATCACCGTCTGTCCGCGTTGCCTGACCGCGGCGTGCTGACCTATCCGGTGCAAGCGGGGAGAGGTGCAGCGATGTCGAGCGTGACCTCGCCCAGGACTCGGGCCCGGTAGCAGCGTGCCACTTTCCCTGGCGATCAGCTGACCACGATCACGAATCAACGCGTCAAGTGGGGAGGTTCTAGCCGGCGGCTTCGCAGGCCGTAAGCAGCAGGTCGGGCCACACCCGTTCAGGTGGTGTTGGAGTGTTCCGATTCAACTCCCGGGTTTTTGAGCCGATGTCAAGTTTGTCATTCACTGGTCGGTCGTCGCCTGAAGCCACTGGTGCGGCGCGGAGCACCGGGCCGGATGCCCGATAAGGACGGACCTTTCTGCCGTGCTCTGTGTTCGTTCGGCGCTGTGGTCGGCCGGTGTACGTAGGACTCGACCAGCCTGCGGCGTTCGCTTCCCGTACAGTCCGCGGGTACCCCGATGGCGACCGGTCCTGTTGTTGAGGAGGCTGAAGTCCTATATTCAGCATGTTCGCGCTCGGTGTGGTTGTCACTAGAGATCTCGGTGTCGCCGGGAGCCGGTAGGAGGTGAGGATGGTGAGCGTCGCCGCTGCATTCCGCGAAGGCCGCCGAGTGACCAAGGCGCCCCAGAATGCTCAGGATACGCCGGTCAATGATGTTGAATTCGAGCGCGGCGAGCGTGGTCCAGCGTCCCTGGGCCTGCCGAATGACGATGTCTCGTTAGCCAGTGAGGGCGCCGGGGATCCTGCGGAGCCGTTGGACGAAGCCGAGCAGTCCGTGGATTTCGTTTGGGATGAGGAGGAGTCCGGGGCGTTGCGTCAAGCCCGCAGGGACGCCGAGCTCACACTCTCGGCCGACTCGGTGCGGGCGTATCTCAAGCAGATCGGCAAGGTTGCCCTGCTCAACGCCGAGCAGGAGGTGGACCTCGCCAAGCGCATCGAAGCCGGGCTCTACGCCGCCGAGCGGGTGCACCGGGCCGAGGACTCGCCCGACAAGCTCTCCCCGCAGTTGCGCCGGGATTTGTGCTGGATCGTCCGCGACGGCCAGCGCGCCAACAACCACCTGCTGGAGGCCAACCTGCGGTTGGTCGTGTCGCTGGCCAAGCGATACACCGGTCGCGGTATGCCGTTCCTGGACCTGATCCAGGAAGGCAACCTGGGCTTGATCCGCGCGGTGGCGAAGTTCGACTACACCAAGGGATTTAAGTTCTCCACCTACGCCACCTGGTGGATCCGGCAAGCCATCACCCGAGCGATGGCCGACCAGGCCCGCACCATCCGCATCCCGGTACACATGACCGAGGTAATCAACAAACTGGTCAGCATCCAGCGCGACCTGCGTCAGGGTCTAGGCCGCGAGCCCACCCCGGAGGAGCTCGCCAGGGAACTGGACATCACCCCGGGCAAGGTGCTGGAGATCCAGCACTACGCCCGGGACCCCATCTCACTGGACCAGACCATCGGCGACGAAGGCGACTCCCAGCTCGGCGACTTCATCGAAGACTCCCAAGCCGTGATCGCGATCGACGCGGTCTCGTTCACCCTGCTACAAGATCAGCTGCAATCCGTACTGGCCACCCTGTCCGAGCGGGAGTCCAGCATTATTCGCCTGCGATTCGGTCTCACCGACGGCCAACCGCGCACCCTCGATGAGATCGGCCGCCTCCACGGGGTCACCCGAGAACGCATCCGACAGATCGAAACCAAGACAATGTCCAAGCTGCGCCACCCCTCCCGTTCCCAGCAGCTCCGCGACTACCTCAACTAACAAAGGGACACCTGCCGACGACCAGCTAGTCATCAAGCTGCTCGACCACCTGCACCACTAACTAGCCTGTTATGGCGGGGAAATGCGGATCTGGAATCCGGCTACCGGCACGACCCGTCACACCTGACCGGCCACACCAGCGGGGCGGGGCCGGCGAACCGGGTTCGAGACCAAGCAGTCGACGTGGTCGCGGCTGTTGCACACAGCGACCACCGCGGCATGCCAGTCTGGCCCACGTGAGCCGGTGATCCACCGTTGCATCAGTGCCTGGAGTCCGCTGTGTGACCAGGTGGGCGACGCCCTGGATCGCGGGCTGTGAGTGCCTAACGGTGTCCTAACGGTGTTAGGCACTCACGAGGTCAGGTCGTCGAACTCACCAGTCTTGATGCTGCTGATCCAGGTGTTCAGCTCGGCGTGGGTGAACAGGATCGTGCCATCGTCGCGATGTTTGCTGTTGCGCACGGCGATGTGTCCATCGGGCAAAGCGGCGACCTCGACGCAGGTTCCGTTGTTGCCGCTGAAGCTACTGGTGCGCCAGTGGTTGGCAGAAGGGTCTGGGGCGGTCACGGGTGTCTCCGAACTTGAGGATGTGTTGACTGGTTTGATGAAGGAACGGAACTCCTTACGGGCAGTTCGTTTGCAGATTTTCCAGGACTATGGTACGCGCGTGCGCTAGGAATCCGGTTAAAACTTGAGAGTCCTGTAAGTAGATGACGCCGTCGTGGAGCTCGACGTAGCCGATCGAGCGCACAGTCTCGACGTCCACCACCACGAGTTGACTGGCCAGCGTCGTGTGGCGCCCGTCCTCGGTCGGACCACCTGGATGGTTACCGGCGGATAGCTCGGCTACGGCCCAGCGGATGCTGGAGCACGCTGCGAAGGGCCCGGTCCACCGGTCCGCCATCCCAGCCCAGCCCAGAGTCGAACCGCCGGGTAGGCAACGAAACAACGCAAGCTAGCCAAGTCCGCGCCGGCATGCCCGGCGCCGACGTGACCGCGGCGTGCGGGCCCAAGGGCGCCACGACCCGGAGCGGACCGCGACCCGGCACGGTCACGGCGCCGGGTCGGTGACCTTGGGCGGGCGCCGGGTGTTTGTCTTAAACCGGGGGACTGGTTGTCGCTACGCCTCGTCGGCTCACCGTGCAAGCATCTGGTCGATATATGCCGCGCCGAGGTGAACCCCGGCGGTGAGCGCGAATACCAGCGCCATCAACAACGCGAACCCCACCGCCCACCGCATCGTGGATCAATCCTCTCGGGTTTCCGTGTCGCCGATCAAGGGCGACATTAGCCTCACCCCACGTCGGGCGCTGCTGGGGGCGTAGGAGTGACAGGACGCGCCACGAGGGTCCCCGGGGTTGGGCCACCGATCCTTTCAGACCGGTCCGGTGGCCTTGCTGCGACAGTCCGGGCACTCCTGGGCCGGATCCGGTGGCTGGCCAGGTACGAACGTGCCACCAGAGTCTCCCGCGGCCGGGGGAACTCGATGCCGCACAGGGCGTGCACGGTCCGGGTGACGCCGGACCAGGTGCCGTAGTGGGTGTCGTGGTCGCCTCTGCTGCGCAAGTGCCCCTCAGCACCCCCGTCGCTGATCACCCCGCACATGATGATCGGCTGAGAGTCGCTGACTTGCCATACCGCAGCCTCACACGCCGACTTCCCCCAAACGAGCGAGCTACACCAGCAGGCCAGCCCCGGTATAGGGGCGTGCGTCGCGGGCCCTAATACCCGATGGGTACTCGCCCATCGCCGACAAATCCTGGGGGAGGTCATCCAGCTTGGCCACCTGTAGCCGAGCACTAGGTCGGGCCTGGCCCGTCAGGGGCACCCGGTGGTGGGCCAGGCCCAGCAGCCCCCAGATCCCAACCCAGATGGGATAGGGGCCGGGAGCG
The DNA here is from genome assembly GCA_003244245.1 of Pseudonocardiales bacterium. Classification (GTDB taxonomy): domain Bacteria; phylum Actinomycetota; class Actinomycetes; order Mycobacteriales; family Pseudonocardiaceae. The sequence goes on along the minus strand of QHBY01000514.1, from coordinate 6,322 downwards.
GTGCGCACCCACTCTCTCTTTGTGGGGGTGGGGAACTCCTGGGCTGGCTTCAACGACCGGTCGGGAGACCACGGCGAAGTGCAGCGGGGTAGCCGTGGTGAGACCGCAGGGACAGAGTCGGGCTCCTCCTTCGTCGAGCGAATCACAGTGAACACGGGATACCCGAGCCACGCCAGTGCCCCACCACAGGGCGAAGCTGCTGTGATCGACTCGACTGCGCACGCGGCCCGCGGATGGCGGTGCGGCGATGGCGAATGCGCCTCGATCAGTGCGAAGTCCGCTTCTGCAATCGGGAGATCAGGCCCTTTATACGTCAGTGGTGCCTGTCAGTAGAGGATGCTCGGGATGTAAGCCCAGGTTGCTTGCGGTGTTCCGCACGGCTCTCCGCACGACCCCATGAGGAGACCGAGAAGGAGACGTGAGATACGAAGGTGGGGGCGACGTCACCCTTCCAGACCAACCAAGGCGCCCGCGCCGGGCGTGTCTACAGTGGGCGTCATGCAGGTGGTCGCGGCTCGGGCGGTGGACCTGATACCCGTCGAGGCGTCAAACGACGATCGACACCTGTTGGTGGTCCGCGTGGTAGCACGATCTCGGTTCAGCTGAGACGGAAACTGAGACGAGCCGCAAGGGTGCCAGGTCTTCCTGTGATCATGATAGCTGGCGTTTGTGCTGGTGGGTGGCGGAGGATGCGGGATTTG
>QHBY01000514.1:0-5604 GCA_003244245.1 Pseudonocardiales bacterium | reverse complement strand
AGGCGAATCCTCCGCTGCGGAGGCTACCGCTCGGGTAGCTACGGAGCCAAAGCCGCAGCTAGTTCGCGTCGTGGGCCGGCTTGAGCGGGCGGATGGCGGGGGCGGTCGAGAGGGTGTCGTGCCCTGGACACCGATACCCCCTAGACTGGGCGGCGGACCCCGCGCGGCGTCCATCTTGCGAACTCCCCCAGGGTCGGAAGGCAGCAAGGGTCAGCATGCTCTGACGGGTGCGCGGGGTCCCCTTCATGTACGGCACGCGGAAGTTCGAGGGGAGCGGACCGTAACGTGAGCCAGGAGGGTGTGCAGGCGCAGGGCGGAGCGGCGGCGGAGTTGGAGCAGCTGCGCGAGTGGATGGCTGTGATCAAGCAAGAGGCGACCGCCGAGGTGGACCGCAAGTGGGGATCGCCGTTTCGAAGCCAGCAGCTGTTCGACCTGAAGGTGAAGGCGAGACTGGCGGGTAACGACGAGTACCGGTCGCTGCACGACCGTGTCCCGGAAGCCGAGGCCAAACTCGCGGCGGAGTGACCGAACGCCGTCGAGGAGAATTTTATGCGAGCCCAGGCATCAGTCCGCGGAAGGGTCGCCGGCACCGTCGCGACGGTGGCGACGGTGACGCAGTTGACTCCCCGGATGACGCGGGTCCGGCTCGTCGACGAGAGCCTGCTCGGCTTGGCGGCCGTTCCCGGGCAGACGCTCAAGATCTACGTTCCAGACCTGGTCAGCGAGCTGCCGGTATCCCGGGACTACACGGTGCGCGATTATGATGCAGCGCGGTCGAGCCTGGACATCGATGTAGTGCTCCATGGCGAGGGGCCCGCAGCCAATTGGGCGCGGCGGGTGCGCCCCGGTGAGACCCTGGAGTTCGTCGGTCCGAGCGGTCGCTACCGGCCCGATCCGCACGCTGACTGGCACCTGTTCGCTGGCGATGAGACCGCCCTGCCGGCGATCCAGGCCTATGTAGCGATGCTCCCGGTGAATGCCTGCGCGCTGGTCTACATCGAAGTCGCCGACGCCGCCGAGGAGCAGCCGATTCCGGGTGCGGCCCGGCAGACGGTGTGCTGGCTGCACCGCGATGGCCGGGAGCCGGGTACGTCCACGCTGCTCGACGACGCTCTGCGCGCCGCCCGACTGCCGTCCGGACAGGGCCGGATCTGGCTCGCTGGGCATACCCCGACGGTGCGAGGTATCCGGGCACAGCTGCTCAACCGGCGCGGCGTTGATCGGGCCGCCCTGTACGTCAAGGGCTACTGGGATCGCCGAGTCCAGTAGCGGCCGCGTTACCATCAATCGATGGATTGATTGATTGGGGTGGATATGTCTGGAGTGGAACGTAGAGTCAGTGCGACCGACGCTCGGGTGCGCTTCGGTGAGCTGCTCGATGGCGTGACGGCTCGCCACGACGTCGTTTTCGTGGAACGCGCCGGAAAGGAGGTCGCCGTGGTGGTGTCCGTGGAGGACTGGGAGGCTGCGTGCGCCGGCCGGGTCGACAAATGGACCCGAGCCAACGCGATGCTCGCTGACTTGCACGAGCGAATGAGGCAAGACGGCACGCTCGATCGACTCAAGAATGTCGACTGGCCGGAGGTGATTCATGCCGGCCGTGCGCAGCGAGATCAGCAGCTTCGCGACGCAGTGCGTTGACGCTAACGTTGTGTTGAGGCTCCTCAACGCTCCGGAGCATCCAGCGGTCGCGGGCCTGTGGTCCGAGTTCGTGGCGGCAGACGTGGAGATCATCGCTCCGACGCTGCTGACCTACGAGCTAGCCAACGCGCTTCACCAGCAATGGCGCCTCGGCAGGCTCGGCTGTGAGCGGACCCGAGACCTGCTCGAGGTTGCCCAAACACTGCCGATCGCACTTCATGGCGATGCTCAGCTGCATGCCCGCGCGCTCCAACTCGCGGGCGAGCACAACCTGTCAGCGACGTACGACGCGCACTATGTCGCTCTGGCAGAGCGCTTTCGGGTGCCGCTGTGGACCTGCGACCGCAGGCTTGCCGCAGCGCTGAGTGACGGACCACCGGAGGTGCACCTCGTGCCGTGACGACCGTCGTAGCCGCCCGGTAGCCTCGCGGCCGTGGGACTGGCTCTCTACCGCAAGTACCGCCCGGCGGCGTTCGCCGAGGTGGTCGGTCAGGAGCACGTCACCGAACCGCTTCGGACAGCGCTGGCAGCCGGGCGGATCAACCACGCCTACCTGTTCTCCGGTCCGCGCGGCTGCGGGAAGACATCCAGCGCGCGAATCCTGGCCCGCTCGCTGAACTGCCTGCAAGGTCCGACGCCGGACCCATGTGGGACCTGCCCGTCATGTATTGCGCTGGCGCCCGAGGGCCCCGGATCGATCGACGTCGTCGAGCTCGACGCAGCCAGCCACGGCGGCGTGGATGACGCCCGCGACCTGCGAGACCGGGCGTTCTACGCCCCTGCGGAGTCCCGGTACCGGGTGTTCATCATCGATGAGGCCCACATGGTCACCACGCAGGGCTTCAACGCCCTGCTCAAGATCGTGGAGGAGCCTCCGGAGCACCTTGTTTTCGTCTTCGCCACCACCGAGCCCGAGAAGGTACTGGCGACCATCCGCTCGCGCACCCACCACTACCCGTTCCGGCTACTGGCACCGAGCACCATGCGCAGGCTGCTGGAACAGGTGTGTGCTCAGGAGGGCGTGACGATCGAGCCGGCGATCTACCCGCTGGTCATCCGCGCCGGCGGTGGCTCGGCCCGGGACTCGCTGTCCGTGCTGGACCAACTGCTGGCCGGGGCAGGCCCTGAGGGGGTCACCTATGCCCGGGCGGTGGCGCTGCTCGGGGTCACCGACGTCGCACTGATCGACGATATGGTCGTTGCCCTTGCTGCCCTGGACGGGGCGACCGTCTTTGCCACCATCGACCGGCTGGTCGAAGCGGGACACGATCCCCGACGCTTCGCCGCGGACCTCCTGCAGCGCTTCCGCGACCTGGTGCTGCTGCGGGTCGCTCCCGAGCCGGCCTGCCACGGGCTGATCGACGCTCCGCAGGACCAGCTCGCGACGATGACCGCTCAAGCTGAAACCCTCGGCGCGGGCAGCCTCACCCGGTTCGCTGAGATCACTCACAGCGGGCTTGTCGAGATGCGCGGAGCGACCGCGCCTCGACTGCTGTTGGAGCTGCTGTGCGCCCGGATGCTGCTGCCGGCCGTCGCTGAAGGCGACGGCGCGGTGCTGCACCGCCTGGAGCGCTTGGAGCGGCGCCTCACCATCGCTCCGGCGCCGATCGCGGAGTCCCCAGTTGCCGAGCCGCCGGTCGCACAGGCCCCGATTGTGGCGCCGCCGGTCGCGCAGCCGCCGGTCGCCCAACCACCAGTCGCCCAACCACCAGTCGCACAGCCGCTGGCACCCGAGGCCACCAAACCCGCGCTCGCGCCGGACCATCTCGACGCAGCAGCTGTGCGACGGGTGTGGCCGGCTCTGCTAGACGCGGTACGTGAACAGAGCCGGACGACCCAGGTCCTTCTCAGCAACGCCACCGCGAGCGCGGTAGAGGGCTCCACCCTTGTTCTGACCCTGCCTAACGCCCCGCTTGCCCGTCGGTTGGGCGATGACCGCAACGTGGAACTGATCAGGACAGCGCTGCGCTCTGTTCTGGGTGTTGACTGGCAGGTCCGCTGCGTGCACGTCGACGGCGAGGCCGCTACCAGCGACGCCAACAAGCAGCAGCGCGCCGCCCGCCCACCGCAACGCTCGGCGGAACGTCCCGTCTACCGTCGTCCGGCGACGGCGCAGGCCCCGGACGACGGTATTCCTCCACCCCCCGAACCCTCAGATCCGGCTGATCCTGGCGCAGCGGACTTACCGGACGCTCCGATGGATGACGACGAGGCGATGCTCGTCGAAGCGTCCGGTATGAGCCGAGAGCACACCAGCCGTCGCGACCCCGAAGAGGTCGCCCTTGAGTTGCTCGCTGCACAGCTCGGCGCCCGGCGCATCGATGAAGTGTAGGGGCGCGCCCTCGTGAGGGTCGCGACTCAAGTTCTCACCGCTCGAGTCAAGGACTTCCGGGCTGCGCATGTGCTGCCATGGCTGTGGCGAGTTGGTCGCGAGTGTTGATGTTGAGTTTGCGGTAGGTGCTGGAGAGGTGGTCGCTGACGGTTTTGGTGGTGATGAACAGCGCTTGGGCGATGTCGCGGTTGCTCAAGGCTTGCGCGGCTAGCCGGGCGACCCGGAAGCCGCGCAGGTCGGCGCCACCTCCGGCTGCCGGAGCATTGGGTGGAGCGTCTGGCATGAAACGGGCATCAGCCGGGGGATGGGGCTCACGGGGCAGGCTCCACTACGCGGCTATCACATGATGGCCCCGCACGAGGCACTGATGTCTCTTTCCATTGCCGACGCTGACCCCCATCCTTTCGTCCTGGTGGGGCTCGATCCGGAGGGACGGACGACCCGACGTTACATGGCCGGCCCACCGCGATTGACGCGCAAGATCGTCGCCCGCATCGACGAGTCGACTGCCGTCGTCGATCAGATTGCGCGCGATCTGGCCCCGATCCGCCTGCTAGACCGGTACGGCATGCCGACATCGTGCGATGTGGTGCAAGGAGGTCAGGTGCCAGATCGCCCGGCGGAGCCGCAATCGGGCATCGAGCAACGGATCGCCGCGGTATGGCGTGATGTCCTCGACCAGCGGAAAATCCTGCGCGATGACGACTTCTTCGAGTTGGGTGGCACATCTTTACAGATGGCCCAGATGCACCAGCGGGTATGCCAGGAACTGGGCCGAGACCTTCGGTGGGCTGACGTGTTGCGCACCCGCACCATCAGCGCCATCGCCGCGCTACTCGATGGCCCCAATACGGAAGATGCGGACATGATCACCTGGCAGGGAATCAAGTACACCTACCGTTACCTGAAACACTGGAAAGCTCCCCAGCCGATCCCGCTCGTACTCATCAGCGGCGCCTTCCAAGGCATGTATGCCATGCCGCGGATCGAGCATCTCCTCAGGCCGCTCGGAGATATGATTATGACAGATCTCCCTGGTTCCGGCTCCGCGGACAACCTGTCAAGTGACTATGGCTTCGACTTTCTCGCTGACTGCCTGAACCATCTCCTTGACGAACTCGGCATCCCGCGCATCAACCTGGTGGGTGTGTCCTACGGCGGCTCCATCGCCTATGAATTCGCACATCGCTGGCCCAGTCGGATCAATCGCCTAGCGCTGGTCGGCGCTGCCACGTCCCTCCCGGCCGATCTACTCGCACGTCGCGAGACCAGTACGCGCATCTTGCAACAAGGGTAACTCGGCAGCTTCGCCGATCACATTATTGAAGCGACCATGTGTCTGAGTCCCGACATCGTCATTCGTAACCGCGAGACGACTCGCACATTGGTGAAGAAGATACTCTCTGAATCAACACCCAGGGAGGCCGCGCGATACCTCGACGTACAAAACCGCGTACTCGCACGGGCTCGTGAGCCAGAAGATGGCGTCTTCGACCGCCCTGCCCTGGTTTCACCGGTGAGCACGACACCCTTACCCCTCCATCATTCGTTCGCGACCTGGCGGCCACAATTCCGGGCGCTCGATACACCAGCTTCAAGAAGCCGATCACCTAGAGGGTTATTCACGAGCC
>QHBY01000513.1 GCA_003244245.1 Pseudonocardiales bacterium | reverse complement strand
ACGCGAACTCGCGCCCCGGGTCGGCGACCACGACCTGGGAGCGGGTCTCCCAGGTCCGCTCCGGGGTGACGTTGCGGCCGGTGAACCATGCGCCGACCCGTGGGCCGTCGCCATCGTCCCACCAACAGGCCTTGCAGATTGGGCTCCAGTCGCCCATGCGGGTCACGTCGGAGACCATCTCGTAGAGAGCCTGCGGCGAGGCGGCCACAAACACCGCTTCGGAATGTTCGAGATCATCCATGCACGCCATTGTGGAGGTGAGGCGGGATGCCGGAACGACGCTCGACCAGTCTGCTCGTCCGCGACGGCGGCGGCCGGATGTTGCCAACGCCGTGCTGACAGCCGATCCGGATTCCACGGGCGAAGGCCGACAGTGGGCGCTCAACCGCCCGATCGGATCCACCACAGGGGACACTCCCATCACCGACCGTTCAGCTACGGGTCGGACGGCTGCCGTACAGCAGCGAAGTACAGCAACCACATCGGTCCGGACCGTCCGAGACGGCCACCGTCGACGTCGCCGCAGCGTGACGACCGTCATCGACCGGACCGCCGCAAGTTCGGGAGCAACAGGCCGTCACCCGGCCCACCATCTACCGCAACCTGACCAACGCAGCCGCAGCAAACGCAATCGATACCGACCTGACCCATAGTTACCCACCAGTAATTTTCCCCTGGGCGTAGCTACCCAAGCACCGCACACGACCTGTCAATCGGCTGCTCATATTCAGTTTGACTTCCCGGCTTCGGTCAGCGGCATAGTCCAGGACAGGTAGCGGACGAGGTGATCCCACAGCACGACCCACCGGCGATCCGCGCGCTCGGCGGCCACGAGCGCTCCGGCATCGAGGCTCTCGGAGGACTGTTCAGCCGCTTCCCGGACCTGCTGGGCGATGTCTGCTGGAACTGTCACCGAGAGCCGTTCGTACGCCGTCATCACCAGGATAATATCAGGATGTTACTGCCCGACCAGTAGCGTGGAGCTGTGGCCGTCATCCCTCGGCGTGGATCCGTGGAGCTTCCGGCTGGTCTGCTGCACACCGCGTACGGATCCCGGCAGTGACCTCGGCCGGCCGCTACAGCTATGGACCCTGGGAAGGCGGCCCGGACCCGCTGGCGGCGCCCGCCGATCTGTCCGCGGCGTTGGACCAGATCGGTCGCGACGTGATGGACGGCGCGTCGCCCCAGGCGGCGATGCGCGAGCTGCTGCGCCGTGGGCTGCCCGGCAGCCGGGGCATGGACGAGCTGGCTCGCCGCCTGTGGCAGCGCCGCGCCGAGATCACCCGGCGCCACCGGCTCGACGGCACCTTGCAGCAGGTCCGTGAGCTGCTGGACAAGGCCCTCACCGCGGAGCGGCGGGCGCTGTTCCCGGACCCCGACGACGACGCCCGGTTCCGTGAGGCCCGGCTCGACACGTTACCGCCGGACACCGCGCGCGCCGTCACCGAACTCGCCGACTACGACTGGCGGTCCGCCGAAGCCGCCCAGGCCTACCAGGACATTCGGGACCTGCTCGGCCAGCAACTGCTCGAACAGCGCTTCGAAGGCATCAAGCAGGGCTTGCAGGCCACCTCGCCGGAGGATGTCGAGCGGATCCGCCAGATGCTGTCCGATCTCACCGACCTGCTCGCCGCGCACGCCCGCGGGGACCCGACCACACCGCAGCGCTTCGAGCAGTTCATGCGACAACACGGCGACTACTTCCCGGAAAACCCGCGCACCGTCGACGAGCTGATCGACGCGCTAGCGGCGCGGGCCGCCGCCGCGCAGCGGATGCTCAACTCGATGACCCCGCAGCAGCGCGCCGAGCTGGCGCAGCTCGCCCAGCAGGCCTTCGGTGACCCGCGGCTGGCCCAGCAGCTCGCGACGCTCGACGCCCAGTTGCAGGCGTTGCGCCCCGGCGAGGACTGGCAGGGCTCCGAGCGGTTTCGCGGTCAGGACCCGCTGGGCCTGGGCGAGGGCGCCCAGGCGATGGCCGACCTCGCCGAGCTGGACGCGCTGGCCGAGCAGCTCGCGCAGTCCTATGCCGGGGCCCGCGCTGAGGACGTCGACCTCGACGCGCTGGCCCGCCAGCTGGGCGACGAGGCCCGCGTCGACGCCCGCCGCCTCGCCGAGCTGGAACGTGAGCTGGAGCGCAACGGTTTCTTCGAGCGGGCTCCGGACGGGTCGCTGCGGCTGTCACCCAAGGCGATGCGCCGGCTCGGTTCGCAGGCATTGGCCGATGTGGCCGACGCGTTGCGCAGCCGGCGCGGCGAGCGTGACCTGCGCCGGGCCGGCGCTGCCGGGGAGCCCACCGGGGCCAGCCGGCAGTGGGAGTTCGGGGACTCCGAACCGTGGGACGTCCCCCGCACCGTGCGTAACGCCGTGTTGCGAAGGGTCACCGGGAGCGAGGGCCCGCTGCTGACCGTCGAGGACGTCGAAGTGGTCGACACCGAGCAGCGCGCCCGAGCAGCGGTGGCGTTGTGCGTCGACACGTCGTGGTCGATGGTGCAAGACGGGCACTGGGTGCCGATGAAGCGCACCGCGCTGGCCCTGCACCACCTGGTGCGGACCCGGTTTCGTTCCGACGCGCTGGAGCTGATCACTTTCGGCCGCCAGGCGCAGCGGGTGGACATCGCGCAGCTCACCGGCCTGGCCGGGGTGTGGGAGCAGGGCACCAACCTGCACCATGCGTTGCTGCTCGCGGGCCGGCACCTGCGGCGGCACCCGGACGCCGCGCAGGTGCTGCTGGTGGTCACCGATGGGGAGCCCACCGCGCATCTGGAACCGGACGGGGAGGCGGTCTTCAGCTACCCGCCGTTGCCCCAGACGCTGGCCCTGACCGTGCGCGAGATGGACGGTCTGGCCCGCAACGGCACAGCGGTGAGCATCGTGATGCTGGGCCACGACCCCCGGCTCGCCGGATTCGTGCACGCGTTGGCTCGCCGCTGCGGCGGTCGGGTCCTGGAGCCCGGGGTGGACGGGCTGGGCGCCGCGGTGGTCGGCGACTATCTCCGGCACCGCCGCCGTCGCGCGTAACCCAGACCCCACCGCACAACCGATACGATCTTGAGCTGTGGATCAGTCCGGTCCCTGGTCTAAGCTGCGGTAGCGTGTTGCGCGACCTCGAAGAACACCTCGCCGCAAGGCTGGCGGCTCAGTATGATTATCTGCGATAGCGCTGGGGGGTCTGTGGATCCTGTCCACCGCCTCGATGATGCGCCGGCCAGAGCGCGCCTTGCTAGTACAGCGGTCGAGGCGCTTCTCACCGCGGTACCCAACGATAAGACCGCCCAGTGAGCTGCGCCGACACTGTCCATGCCACTGGTGGGTTCCTCCGGCGGATCCGATTGGAGGCCGGTGCGGCTACCGGTCGCTACCCGTTCACGCTGCCGGTTGTGGCGTGGCTGGCCCGCTCCGGTGGATTGGACCTCGCGCCGGGGGTGACGTTTCTGGTCGGTGAAAACGGCACCGGCAAGTCCACCCTGGTGGAAGCGGTGGCGTCGGCGGCGGGGTTCAACGCGGAAGGCGGCAGCCAGAACTTCCGGTTCGCCACCCGCGCATCGGAATCGGCGCTCGGGAACCATCTGATCCTCAGCTGGGGCACCCGCAAGCCCAGGACCGGGTTCTTCCTGCGGGCGGAGTCCTACTACAACGTCGTCACCGAGATCGAACGCCTCGACCAGGATCCCGGCTCACCGCCGTTGTTGCCTGCCTACGGCGGTCGCTCCCCGCATGACCGGTCCCACGGCGAGTCGTTCCTGGACCTGGTGATCCACCGGTTCGGACCGGCCGGGCTGTACCTGCTGGACGAGCCGGAAGCGGCGCTGTCGGTGCGCGGGTGCCTAGCGGTGCTGGCGCGGATGGCCGAGTTGGTGGAGCAAGGCTGCCAGTTGCTGGTGGCCACTCACTCACCGATCCTGTTGGCGTTGCCGGCGGCCTCCATCCTGGAAATCGCAGAGGACGGTCAGGTCGAGCGGGTGGACTACGACCAGTCGCTGCCGGTGCGGCTGACCCGCGGGTTCCTGGCCGATCCCCACCGCTTTCTGCGGCACCTGCTGGCCGCCGACCCTTGATCAGGGAGGCGATGTGTGACCGGCCAGTGGGAGATGGAGTCCTCCGACGAGCGGTTTGCGCAGTGGATGGAGAGCAACCTCCACCGCGCTGCCACCCAGTTCGGATTGACCGTGCATGGGGCGCCTGCCCAAGAGCGCAGAGTTGACTGGCTACCCACTCGATCACGGCTGTAAGCCCAGTACGCCATACCCCCAGAACAGAGGCTGGGCTTTTTCTGGGCATTATGCTTCACTACCGGCATGCCCAGAAAAAGCCCAGTCCCGGATGAGGTAATCGCGGGTCTGCGACGGCTGATCAAGCAGGGGTTGCCGGTGGGCCCGTCGAGGGTAGACGCGGCTTTGCTGGGCCTGCGGGGAATAGTGGCCCGCGCGGTGGATCCAGCCGACGATGCCAGCCTCACCGCGGCCCTAGACGGCACCTTGCGGGGGCTGCTGGCCCGGTTCCCGGACGTCCGCTACGCCTCGGCCGCGCGGGCGTTGTTCGGGCTGCCGCCGGCTGAGCCGGGTCAGAATCTCACCGTTCGCCGTGACCTGGCCGCTGCCGAGGCCGGCCACGAGGTGCACCACTTCCGCAAGCGAGTCGAACCCAAGCTCGTGGAGAAGGTCGCATGGGAGCTGCTTGCCGACGCCGACCGGTTCACCCGCTCTCCGATGAACGCACCTCGGCTCGCCTCGGCGAATAGACGGCAACCCATCCCGGCCGACCCGTTCGCCTGGGAGGTGATTGAGCACGAGGAACAACTAAGCAAGCTGTGGTCGGCGCTCTACGCCGCCCGCGCCGAGCTGCTCGCGGTCGAGCGGCTGGTCAGTCTACAGGCCAGCCGAAACGAGTTGATCCACGCCGCAGTAACTGCGGCCTGGCGCTGGGCCGCCGCCCGCGCGGAGGCGATCAGCTACACCAGCGCCTACACCCAGGAGATGTCGGTAGGCGAGCTGATCACGTTGGCGGGCTGGACACCGGTGTTGGCCGAGGCGCAGGCCTCTCGGCTGACCGAGGCCGCCGTCGGCGGTGCTCACCGCGAGCAGTTCGTGCACGCCCTGCACAACGAGGTCGGCCTGGGCGACGCCTGGATCGACGGTCTCCTCAACCCGCTTCCCATCGACACCTCAGACGAGAACGGACAACCGCAGTGACCACCACCAATCCCGGTCTGGCTGCCGACCTTGACGCGGCAGCCACCGGCGACCCACGCCGCTATGTCATTACCGGAGGCCCCTCATCCGGCAAGGACGACTTGATCGAGGCTGTTCACGCAGCCGGAATCCCCTGCATGACCGAGGAACCCGGTCGGGAGATCTATCGCAAGCACCGCGAACGCCTGGGCCGGCACCTGCGCCGGGAGGACCGACGCGAGTACTCCTTGGACGTGCTCGAGGCGTTCATCGCCGAGTACACCAGCCACAAGCACGGCATCAGGTTCTACAACCGGGGCATACCGGATGGTTTCGGCTGGGAAGGGTTCTTCGGGTTGCGGCCCACCCCGCAGCTGGAGGAGGCCACGCGGCTCTATCGCTATGACGCGGTCTTTGTGCTCGACCCGTTGGACACCTTTGAGGACCCCGACGACATCGTCTGGGCCAAGGACCGGGAAATCCGCCGCGTTCACGAGCTGATCGTGCAGGGCTACTACGACACCGGCTACGAACCAGTGTTCGTCGCCCCCGACTCCGCCGCCGCACGGCTGGACCTCATCTGCGCCAACCTGCGCCTGCCCAAACCCAGTCGAGGAGCGTGACCACGATGGCCGCACCGAATCGCACTGCACCGAATCGCGCTGGGAGATCGTCGTTGCTGCTGTCGCCGAACAGCGTGCTGGCAAACGCGCTGCTGCGCACCATTGATGTCCTCCGGCCCCGCGTGCATGCAGCGCGACCGGCGCGGATCGAGTTCGTGGTTGGCACCCAGATCAACGGCGCGCCACACCTCGGGACGAACCTGGTGCAGACTGCCGCGTTCCTGATCGCCAAGACCGCCCGCCGCGAGTTCTCCATTGACACCGTTGTCCGCTTCGGCGCACTGGACAACGCCCCACACGAGGTCGTACTCGACCCCGAGACGCACCACGCCTACCAGCAGTCTTACTATCACGCGCTGGGTAAGGACCAGGTCGCCGCGCTGATCGACACCTACTACAGCGAGTTTTTCAATTCCCTGTCCGAGGCCACCGACACCGATTACGCGGTGGAGACTTATACAGACCAGCAGGCCACCCCCGGGTTCCGCGCGGAGTTCCTGCGCACCCTGGATCGGCTGGAAAATCTCCGCTGGTGGATGGCGCCCTCACACGGCACCGTGCACATCCGCATTCCGTGTCCCGAGTGCGGGTGGGCGGAAAAGCGCGCCGACCGAACTAAGGTCGCCCGCCTCGACGAGGACGGCGCCACGTTCACCGCGGTCTGCCTCGATCACGGCACCTATGAGACCCACATCGACCCCGAGGACGACCAGCCATACCTCGACCTCGCCACCCTTTATCGCAACCTGGTCAAGGAACGCGCGTTTGGTCGGGACGGCGACACGCTGCACGTCATGATGAAGGGCGGCGACTGGGCCTTCGGCTGCCAACTCGTCGACGGCGCACTGGGCGCACTCGCCACCCCCGCAGCGCAGATGCCGACGCGGATCTTCACGCCCCAGGTGCTCGCGCCGACCGGGGCGAAGCTGTCCAAGTCGTTGCTGCGTGAACAGGGCAAAGGCGCCCTACCTCCCGACGTCGAGCCCTGGATGCTCGACACCACCGCCTGGCCCGACGGCACCGACAATTACGTCGATGCCCTGGTCTGGCTAGTCGGCGAACTGCTCACCGATCCCAAACACTTCTTCCGTTCGTTCACCGTCAAAGAGCTCGGCCGACTGATGACCGCACGCCCCACCGAACCCGCCGTCCGCGCCCACGAGATGGGCATCTACAAGCGCTACTTCGACCTCATCGCCACCGGCCGCAAGACCACCGAAATCCGGGTTAACGACTCCAGTCGCAAAAAGATTAAGGAAGGCTCGCTGATCCGGTTCCGCTGCCAAGGTGATCAGGTCCTCACGCGCGTCACCCGCATCGTCCGATACACCAGCTTCGACGAGATGTTCGACCACGAATCCGTCACCTCGGTCAACCCACTTGCCACCCGCTACGAGCAGCTGGCCAACATCCGCCAGATCTATCCACCCGAGCGTGAAGCCCTCGGCGTCCTGGCCATTGGCATCGAACTGGTCGACCCACCACGGAAAACTCCAGCTGTCAGCGGCTGGTGACAGCTCCTTACCGACGCGCCAGGTCCCGCCAGGCGGTGACGTAGGGTCGAAACCATGCAGCCCTGGACGTCTACCCCGGTTCCGCGGCTACCCGGCCACGGCCGGCCGTTGCGGCTGTACGACACCGCGGCCGGCCAGATCCGACCCACCGCGCCGGAGAAAACCGCCCGAATGTACGTCTGCGGGATCACTCCCTATGACGCCACCCATCTCGGCCACGCGGCCACCTATCTGGCCTTCGACCTGGTGAACCGGTACTGGCGCGACGCCGGGCACGATGTGCACTACGTGCAGAACGTCACNNGACCAGGACGACTGGATCGTGCTTGGCATGCGCGAGACCGCGCTGTTCCGCGAAGACATGGAGTCGCTGCGGATACTGCCGCCGCGGGACTTCGTCGGCGCCGTCGAAGCGATCGGCGAGATCGTCGAGGTGGTCGGCAAGCTGCTCGCCTGCGGCGCGGCCTACCGGGTCGAGGACGCCGCACATCCGGACATCTACTTCGACCACCATGCCGCGGCCCACTTCGGATCCGAGTCAGGTTACGACTCCGCCACCATGGCCCGGCTGTCCGCAGAGCGCGGCGGGGACCCGGACCGGCCCGGTAAGCGGCACCCGCTGGATGTCCTGATGTGGCGCACCGCCCGCGAGGGCGAGCCGTCCTGGGACTCCGAGCTCGGGCCGGGGCGCCCGGGCTGGCACGTGGAGTGCTGCGCGATCGGGCTCAACCGCCTGGGCACCGGCTTCGACGTCCAGGGCGGCGGCTCGGATCTGATCTTCCCTCACCACGAGTTCTCCGCAGCTCATGCCGAAGCGCTCACCGGCGAATACCCGATGGCCCAGCACTACGTCCATGCCGGGATGATCGGTTTCAACGGGGAGAAGATGTCGAAGTCGAAGGGCAACCTCGTCTTCGTATCCCGGCTACGCGCCGACCGGGTGGACCCGATGGCGCTACGGCTGGCGTTGCTGTCCGGGCACTACCGCGCCGACCGCTCCTGGACCACCGGGATGCTCGACGACGCGGTGGCCCGGCTGGCCCGCTGGCGCCACGCCGTCGAGCTGCCCGCCGGGGCACCAGCGCAGGATGTCGTGAGCCTGCTGCGCGCCCACCTGTCCGACGATCTGGACACCCCTGGTGCCCTCGCCGCGGTCGACGCCTGGGCCACCGAGACGCTGACCCAACCCGGCCGCGACGTCGATGCCCCCGCCCTGCTGAGCACTGCAGTGGACGCCCTGCTCGGCATCGCGCTATGACGTGCTGGCAGAGCGACGTAGTATCTGCCAGCTGCTCAGTAAGACTGCCTTGACTGGCTGATCTGTGTCATTCATCCTGTCCGAATGACACATGCGAGCGAAGACACGCCGAGAACGGAATTGGTGGCCACGGAGAACGGGCGCGTGGTCATCCCGGTCCAGGTGCGCCGCGCCGCCGGGATCGAACCCGGACAGCGGCTGGTGGTCTACGTCGAGGGTGGCCGGGTCGTGATCGAAGAGCGGGGGCATCTGCTCGCGCGGGTCCAGGATGAGGCGATCGCCGCCGCCGAAGCGGCCGGGCTCGGCGGGAGCGTGGTCGACGAACTGATCGCCGACCGGCGAGCCGAAGTGGCCCGCGAGGCGTCCGAGTGACGGCCGTGCTCGACGCCAGCGCGGTGCTAGCCCTGCTCTACCGCGAACCCGGCCACGACCAGGTCGCCGCCCAACTCGACGGAGCGGTGGTGTCCACCGTGAACTGGTCGGAGATCGTGCAGAAGCTCGAGCAGAAGGCACACCCTTCACCGGTCACGGCGCTCGATGCCCTGCGGGCTTTCGGCGTGCTGGCGCGCCCATTCACCGCAGCCGACGCGGTGCGGGCGGCACGGCTGTGGGCGGCGACCCGCAGCGCGGGACTGTCCCTCGGTGACCGGGCGTGCCTCGCTGTCGCGACCGGAATCCCGGACAGCGTCGCGGTCACCGCCGATCGCACATGGGGCACGCTGGACCTCGGGATCAACGTGCAACTCATCCGCTGAGGGACAGCGCTACGCGCTTCCCGCCGACTAATGTCGCGACGATGGACGCCGCTGTGGATAACCCGTGAGTGGCGATGCGAGCCCTGACTCGCATCGCCACTCACGGGCGCCGCAGGCACACGCCTCCCTGGCCGACGTGGTGCCCTCGCTGCTAGCTGGTCTGGGGGTAGCCGGGTTCGCTGATCGGTTCGGGCTCAATCCGGCCCGCGGGGTCTGCCTCTTACTTGTCGACGGGCTCGGGTGGCACTCGCTACGGGACCATCCACGGGACGCGCCATTCCTCACGTCGTTGACCGACGGCCGCGAACCGATAACGGCAGGTTTCCCCGCGACGACCGCGGCCAGTGTGGCCACCATCGCAACTGGTTCGCCGGTGGGCCAGCACGGAATCGTCGGCTACACCTTCGCCACCCCCGACGGTGATCTGCTCAACGCGTTGAGCTGGCACACCCACGGCGGTGGCAGTCGCGTGGATCTCCGGGAGCGGTTCGTCCCGGAGGACATCCAGCCGCGACTCACGGCGCTGCAACGCGCCGAAGCCGCCGGAGTACGGGTAACCCTGGCGGTTCCTCACGCACATCGGGACACGGGTCTGAACCGTGCGGTGCTCCGGGGCGCGGACTTCCAGGGCGTGCACGCCCTGGGGGACCTGGCCGCCTGCGCACTGGCAGCGGTGTCGGGCAGCCAGCCGAGCTTGTGCTACGCCTACCACGGCGACCTGGACCTGCTCGGCCACGTCTACGGCGTCGGATCGCTGCCGTGGCGGCTGCAACTCGCCCAGATCGACAAGCTGGCCGCCGCGGTCGCTGAAGGATTACCTCCGGGCGCCGCGCTCGTGGTGATCGCTGACCACGGCATGGTGACGGTGACCGAAGAGGGCCGACTCGACTTTGACACCGAGCCGTCGCTGCAGGCCGGGGTACGCCTGCTGGGCGGTGACCCGCGCGCCCGGTACGTCTACACCGAGCCGGGCGCCACCGACGATGTGCGCGCGGCCTGGCGTGAGCTGATCGGAGATCGAGCGTGGATCCGCACCCGCGACGAGGCCATCGCGGAAGGATGGTTCGGTCCGGTGGTCGAGCCCCACATCCGCGACCGCATCGGTGACCTCATCGTCGCCGCCCGCACCGACTTCGCCGTCGTGCAGTCCCGCGTCACACCCAGGCTGAGCCGCCTCATCGGCCATCACGGATCGCTGACAGACGACGAACAGCTGGTGCCCCTGCTAGTGCACAACCCGGACTGATTAGCTTCGGACAACGGAACCTCGGCGGTTCGACACCGCCCACGGCCACCACCAGACCGCCGACCGACCTTGGCGTCAGATATCGCGGTAGACCTTGCCGCGTCCTGCGACCCGAACGACGATCACCACGAGCTGATCATCCTCTATCGCGTACACCACGCGGTAGTCCCCAACCCGAATGCGCCACAGGTCATTCACACCGACCAGCTGAGTGGCACCGGGTGGCCGGGGATCATCTGCCAATGCGGCAAGCTTGCGCAGCACTCGCGCACGGATCTTGCCATCGAGCCGATCGAGCTCTTTCTTCGCGGGCCGCTCGAGCTCGACTGCGTAGCGGCCGCTCACCGAGCATCTACATCCGGATACGCAGCGAGGTCATCGGCGTATTCCGCCAACACCTCGGACAGTGGGACACGAAGCGCACGGTCAGCCAGCGCAGCACGAGCGGCCCGAATATCCTCTGCCTCCTCCAGCGCCTCGATAGCCGCAGCCCCCGCCGTCGCGACATCGGTCGGTACCACCGCCGCGATTGGCTCACCATCGCGCATGAGATACACCACCTGGCCGTCGACGGCAGCGTCAATCGCCTCCGCCGGGGCCCCACTATGCGGAGGTAGCTCAAATGAGTGCGCCGCTGTCATGGCTCTAGCATAGGTGCCACGCGGGTGTCTCAGACGTGACCAAGGATCGCGCGTTCGGCTGACTTTGCTCGGCTCGGCGTCGACCGCGCCCAACTCCGCCAGATCGGTGAGGAGCAGTTGGATCACCCGTAGTCGCTGTGTGACCATGGCCGGGTCGAGTCAGCGTGGGGTCATCCGGCCAGCAGTTCTAGGCCTAGCCGACGCAGCCAGTCCGTGTCGAGCCGCTCCATGACAGCGGCGGTCGACGCCCGGGCCCAGATGCCGGGTTCCTCTTCGTGCAGGATGATCGCGCCGACCAGTGCGCGTTCCCGCAGCAGCGGACCAGCGGAGTTGAGATGGACGACGTCGACATCGTCGGATCCACGAGATCGATCACCTCGGTGATGAACCCGAAGAGATCGACTACCGCTCGGTGTTCGCTGAGCACCCCGATGTCGAGATCGCGTGGCTCCGGCTCACCCCGGCCACGCTGCCGAAGACCGTGAACAGGCTAATCCGGTACCGCCGACACAGCGCACAAAGATCACCGGAACTGGTCGCCACCCGCAGCCGCTCCAGCCCGTCCAGCGGTGTCACCACAAACAACATTGTCCCGCACCCGACCACCGCACCGACACACCGGCACGCCCGCACCCGGTCGCCAAGATCAGCTGATCTTGGCGGAGCCTCTCAAGTACTCTCAGCCTCCCGAGCTCAACAGGAGCGCTGTTCTGCCGACCCTGGACAGCGCTCCTGTTGAGTTCGGGAACGACAGCGCTGGTGGTGAGTTTCGGGACCGACAGCGCTGTTGGTCAACGGCTGTCGCGGGGGCCCCGGGGGCCTGAGGTGCCGCCGGGGCGGCGGCGGCGGAGGTAGCGCTCGAAGTCCGCGGCAATGGCCTCACCGCTGGCCTCGTGCAACGTGAGCTCGGTGTCCCCGCGCTCCTCCAGCGCCCGCACGTAGCTGGCCACCTCGTCGTCCTCCTCGGCCATCTCGCTGACCGTCGCCTCCCACTCCTCGGACTCCTCGGGCAGCGCGCCGAGCGGGACTTCGAGGTCGAGCACCTCCTCCACCCGGTGCAGCAGCGCCAGGGTGGCCTTGGGGGAGGGCGGGGCGGAGACGTAGTGCGGCACCGCCGCCCAGAACGAGATGGCTGGCACTCCGGCCTGCACGCAGGCGTCCTGGAAGATCCCCACGATGCCGGTCGGGCCCTCGTACTTGGAACGCTCCAGCTTGAACCGGGCGGCCGAGGCGGCGTCGTAGGCAGTGCCGGTGACGGGCACCGGCCGGGTGTGCGGGGTGTCGGCGAGCAGCGCGCCCAGCGTCACCACAGTGGTGATCTCCAGGTCCGTGACGTAGCGCAGCAGCTCATCGCAGAACGATCGCCAGCGCATGTTCGGCTCGATGCCGTGCACCAGCACCACGTCGTAGTCGGCCCCGGGCGGACGGCATACCGATAGTCGGGTGGTGGGCCACTCAACCCGCCGGGTGATCCCGTCGACCAGTTTGGTGGTCGGCCTGGTGACCTGGAAGTCGTAATAGTCCTCGGGATCAAGCTCGGCCAGCGGCGTCGCGTCCCAGCTCAGCTGCAGGTGCTCGATCGCGGTGCTGGCGGCGTCCCCGGCGTCGTTCCAGCCCTCGAACGCGGCTACCAACACCGGCGAGGTGAGCTGGGGCAGCAGCGAATCCGAGTCGCTGCCGGGGGTGTCCGGATAGGTCACCGCGCTAGCCTACGGCTCTTGGGAGCCGCTGGCCGCCACGCGATACCACGAGAGCCCGATATCGCTGCTCTAGGCTGCATCTCATGGCCCTGTTATCGCTGCTCGACGTCCTGGCGCAACGTGTTCTGGTCGCAGATGGAGCGATGGGCACGATGTTGCAGTCGGTCGCGCTGAGCCTGGATGACTTCGCCGGCTTGGAGGGCTGCAACGAGATTCTCAACGCTGAGGGCTACCCGGAAGCGAAGTACTCCAATGCGTGAGGGCTCGATGAAGACGTTCGACGAGCTGTTCGCCGAGCTCACCGACCGGGCCACGACCCGACCGGTTGGCTCGGGCACGGTAGCGGCGCTGGACGACGGGGTGCACGCCCAGGGTAAGAAGGTGCTTGAGGAGGCTGGCGAGGTGTGGATCGCCGCCGAGCACGAGTCCGACGAACGCCTGGCGGAGGAGATCTCGCAGCTGCTCTACCGGGTGCAGGTGCTCATGCTCGGCCGCGGGATCAGCACCACCGACGTCTACCGCTACCTGTGAGGTGCCGATGAACTCGATGAACGGCGGTGACGGGATGCTGCGGGTCGCGTTGCCCAGCAAGGGAACGCTGGCCGCACCCGCCTCGGAGATGCTGGTCGAAGCGGGTTACCGGCAACGGCACGACGCCAAGGATCTGGCCGTCATCGACACCGCCAACGACGTGGAGTTCTTCTTCCTCCGGCCCAGGGACATCTCGGTCTATGTGGGGTCCGGCGAGCTGGATCTCGGGATCACCGGCCGGGATCTGGTGCTGGAGTCCGAGGCTCCGGTCACCGAGCGGCTCGCGCTCGGCTTCGGCGGGTCCACC
>QHBY01000512.1 GCA_003244245.1 Pseudonocardiales bacterium | reverse complement strand
AGGTGCACTCGGCCGCCGCTCGGGTGCTGGTCGCCTTCCCCGACAGCGAGACCGACCGGCGAGATGTGGTCTGGTTGGCGGAGGAAACCGTGCGCGGACGGGTACTGAGGGTTGCGCCGCTGGGCGTCGCAGGCCTGCTGCAGCAGCGGTTGTTCGCGAAGCGAACCGTGGTGCTCACCTCGGCCACCCTCACGCTGGGCGGGACGTTCGACGCGCTCGCCTCACAGTGGGGCCTGCCCCGGCAGCGGCCGTCGGCCCGATCCTCCCCGGTCCGGACACCTGCTGCTGGAACAGCCACCGAGCGACCGCCGCCAGCCGATGACACCAGCCCAGCCTGGACCGGGTTCGATGCGGGCTCGCCCTTCGAGCACCGCCGCGCCGGGATCCTCTACACCGCCGCGCACCTGCCCCCACCAGGCCGCGACGGGCTAGGACCGGCCTACCTCGACGAGCTCGCCGGTTTGGTCACCGCGGCGGGCGGCCGCACGCTGGGCCTGTTCTCCTCGATGCGGGCCGCCAAGCAGGCCGCCGAAGCACTGCGCGCCAAGTTGGACCTACCGATCCTGTGCCAGGGCGACGACTCCACCGGCCTGCTGGTACAGCAGTTCGCCAAGGATGAACCGACCTGCCTGTTCGGTACCCTGTCGCTGTGGCAGGGCGTCGACGTGCCCGGCCGGTCGCTGTCTCTGGTGGTGGTCGACCGCATCCCGTTTCCCCGTCCCGACGACCCGTTGAGCTCGGCGCGGCAACGTGCGGTGGCCGCCCGCGGTGGCAACGGGTTCCTCACGGTGGCGGCGACGCACGCAGCGCTGCTTCTCGCGCAGGGCGCCGGCCGGCTGTTGCGCTCCACCGAGGACCGCGGTGTGGTGGCGATCCTGGATCCCAGGCTGGCCACTGCCCGCTACGCCGCATTCCTGCGCGCTTCCCTACCCCCCTTCTGGCCCACCACCGACCCAGCCGTAGCCCGCGCCGCGTTAACCCGCCTGGTCAGTACGTAGCCGAGCCCTACAGAATCGCCATTCGGAGCCGAATCGCGGATCGGTGGTCAGCGGTATTGGACTGCGACTGTGATCGTGCCGGGGGCGACCTCGGTACAGCCAGCATCGCGCACGGCAAGGATGCCGCGTTCTCGCCAGGCCTGCTGCGGCTGCTCGCCCGCCGCCAGCCGGGCCCACTGATGCGCGCTGGCCGTGCGTACGGCGCAGCGGTAGCCCGCGGCGGCCCAGCAGTCCAGCTCTGCTACCCGGCCGTCGGCGGCTAGCAACGCCGCAAGCAGCATGGTGGCGTGCCCGACCTGGGCAGCGGTCTTGCCCACGGTCATCGCAGGCTGCTGCGGCAGCCAGAGCACAGCAATCCCGTCCGGTGGCGGTCCGGCATCGTCTCCGGGCACGTCGGTACCGCTGACCTGCAGCCGCGTCACGGCACTGGGGGTGTCGGCAACCTGCCAGGGCAGCAACGCCCGCACCTGGGCTCCACGGTTCTCGACGGTGATGCCGGGCAGCTCGGTCACCGCGACCCAGTGCGCGCCGCGGGCCCGGCGGCTGACCTTGCGGATCCGCCCGGCCGCCCAGGGCTGCACCTGCGGATGCCACGGACCGCCCGGCTGCGAGCGCGCGTCGAGGCACAGCGCCACCGCCGCCGAGGCGGCTGCCTCCAGCAGCGCGGTGCGTGAAGGCGTCACGTCCCGTTCCATCCGCAGGATCAGCGGCATCGCCCGCACCGAAGCCGGGTCCTCGTCGGTAGTGTCCGCGATCGCCTGCGCCGGCAGGCCCAACCACCTCGCGTACCGGGCGGCGAGCGGCAGGAGCACCTCCGGCGCTTGTGAGTGGCGATACGAGTGGTAGCTCGCATCCTCACTCACAAGGGCACCCTGCGCAGCATGCCGTCGGCGGCGTCGGCGGCCTCCACCTCGTCGCGGGTGATGCCTAGCACGAATAGCACGATGTCCAGGAACGGCTGGGTGATCGCGGTGTCCGCGACCTCCCGCAGCGCGGGTTTGGCGTTGAACGCGACACCCAGACCGGCGGTGGTGAGCATGTCGATGTCGTTCGCCCCGTCCCCGACGGCGACACACTGGGCCAGCGGGACCCCGAAATGCTCCGCCGCCTGGCGCAGCGCGTCGGCCTTCCCTGACCGGTCGACCACTGGACCGATCACGTGGCCGGTGAGCTTCCCGTCGTGAATCTCAAGCTCGTTGGCGGTGCAGAAGTCCAGCCCCAGATCTTCGGCGACAGGTTGCACGATCTGGGTGAAACCACCCGAGACGGCTCCGCAATAGAATCCCAGCCGCTTGAGGGTCCGTACCGTCGTGCGTGCCCCAGCCGTGAGCTCCAGGGCGTTGGTCACCTCGGTGAGCACGCCGGCGGGAAGGCCCGCCAGCAGAGCAACCCGACGACGCAGCGACTGGGTGAAGTCCAGCTCCCCGCCCATCGCAGCCTCGGTGACCGCCCGCACCTCGGCTCCGCAACCGGCATGCTCGGCGAGTAACTCGATCACCTCACCCTGCACCAGGGTCGAGTCGACGTCGAAGACCACCAGACGCTTGGCCCGGCGGGCGATGCCGACCCGTTCGACCGCAAGGTCGACCTCACCCTGTGCAGCGAGCCTGACCAGCGTGGCCCGCAGTGCGGTGTCAGCGGCCTGTGGATCGTCACCGGCCGGCACCGACACGAGCAGCTCGAGACCGGTCACCGGGTAGTCCGCTATCCGCCGGATCGCGTCGATGTTGATGTTCAAGGCGGCCAGCGCGCGAGTCGTCTCGGTGAAAGCGTGCGCGGTGACCGGCCGGCCCAGTACCAGAACGACATGCGTGGACCCGCGGGTACTCGCGCCTACCGCGCCGGCGCCGACCTCGACCTCCAGCTGCATCCCGATGCTGGCCATGGCCTGCTCAGCAGCCTCCTGCAGGTCGTCCGGATCAGCAGTGGTCGCCACTAGCACGCCGAGGATAATCCGGCCGCGGATGACCACCTGCTCGACGTCGAGGATGTCCACCCCGTGGCGAGTAAGCGCGGAGAAGATCACCGACACGACCCCCGGCTTGTCCCGTCCGGTGACCGTTACTAGCAGGGTTGTCCGTGGGTTGCCGTTCACTTTTCCCGCGGGTTGGTACCGTCTTGCTCCACTACCTGTGTCGCCTTCTCGCTCGGCGCGGCCGGTTGCTCGCGGCCACCGGGGTGTCCCTCGTCCCGTATCCGCTCCATCATGTGCGGGTAGTGCAGCTCGAAGGCCGGTCGCTCGGAACGGATCCGGGGCAGCTCGGTGAAGTTGTGCCGCGGCGGTGGGCACGACGTCGCCCACTCCAGCGAGTTGCCATATCCCCACGGATCATCGACGGTGACGACCTCGCCGTAGCGGTAGCTGCGGAACACGTTCCACAGGAACGGCAGGGTGGAAGCGCCGAGAACGAAAGCGCCGATCGTCGACACCATGTTCAGGGTGGTGAACCCGTCACTGGGCAGGTAGTCGGCGTAGCGGCGAGGCATCCCCTCGGCGCCGACCCAGTGCTGCACCAGGAACGTCAGGTGGAACCCGATGAACGTGGCCCAGAAGTGAAACTTGCCCAGCGCATCATCGAGCATCCGGCCAGTGATCTTCGGGAACCAGAAGTAGATTCCGGCGAAGGTGGCGAACACGATCGTGCCGTAGAGCACGTAGTGGAAGTGCGCGACGACGAAGTAGGTGTCACTGACATGGAAGTCGATCGCCGGAGCAGCCAGCAGCACCCCGGTCAAGCCACCGAGGAGGAACGTCACCAGGAAGCCGATGGAGAACATCATCGGGGTCTCGAACGTGAGCTGCCCTCGCCACATCGTGCCGATCCAGTTGAAGAACTTCACGCCGGTGGGCACCGCGATGAGGAACGTCGTGAATGCGAAGAAGGGCAGCAGCACGGCGCCGGTGGCGTACATGTGGTGTGCCCACACCACCACGGACAGCGCCCCGATCGTCAGTGTGGCGAAGATCAGGCCCTTGTACCCGAAAAGAGGCTTGCGGCTGAACACCGGGAAAATCTCCGACACGATGCCGAAGAACGGCAACGCGACGATGTAGACCTCGGGATGGCCGAAGAACCAGAACAGATGCTGCCACAGGATCGT
Source organism: Pseudonocardiales bacterium (assembly GCA_003244245.1). Taxonomy (GTDB): domain Bacteria; phylum Actinomycetota; class Actinomycetes; order Mycobacteriales; family Pseudonocardiaceae. Next base: position 12,379 of record QHBY01000512.1, on the reverse strand, counting down.
GCCGCCGTTGGCCGCGTCGAAGACGTGTGCTCCGAGCCGCCGATCAGCCTCCAGGCCCAGCAGTGCCGCGGTCAGGATCGGGAACGCCAGCAGCACCAGAAGTGACGTGACGAAGATATTCCAGGTGAAGATCGGCATCCGGAACATGGTCATCCCGGGTGCGCGCAGACAGACCACAGTGGTGATCATGTTGACCGCGCCGAGAATAGTTCCCAGCCCGGCGAGGACCAGGCCCATGATCCACAGGTCCCCACCCGCGCCCGGTGAGTGTATGGCGTCGGATAGCGGGGTGTAGGCGAACCAGCCGAAGTCCGCCGCACCACCCGGCGTCAGGAACCCGGACAACACGATGACTCCACCGAACGCGAACGCCCAGAAGGAGAAGGCGTTGAGCCGGGGAAAGGCCACGTCCGGCGCGCCGATCTGCAACGGCATTATCAGGTTCGCGAAAGCGAACAGGATCGGCGTGGCGTACAGCAGCAACATGATCGTACCGTGCATGGTGAACAGCTGGTTGTACTGCTCGTTGGACAGGAACTGCATGCCCGGCCGAGCTAGCTCAGCGCGCATCAGCATGGCCATGCTGCCGCCGACGAAGAAGAACGCCATCGAGGTGACCAGGTACAGCATGCCGATCACTTTGTGATCGGTCGTCTGGAGCAGTCCGAGCAGGGCCGACCCCTTGACCGTGGGCCGCACCGGTCGCGGACGGGTAACGATCGGCTGGGGCGCGACGGCCGTCACAGGTTCCCTCCCGGTTGTCCACGACTCACCGTGCACAGTACCGACCGAGGCAACTCCAGTCACCGTGGTCCGCCTGTGATGCTAGCGGCCGTGGCGCACGATGCCGCTACGGCCTCCCGGCCCGGAAGCACTCGACGCCGGCGGGCGGCGCAGAGGTCATGATGTGACGGATGCGGAGGAAGCTGCTGGGGACCCTGCTCGCCGCCATGCTCAGCACCTGCCTCGCGTGCTCCAACGTATCCCACGACAGCGCCGCTCCGACGCCGGAATGCGGCGGCGATCTAGCCGGGTTCAGCCACCGCAGCGTCGAAGTGAATGGGATACGGCTGCACTACGTCATCGGGGGACGGGGCCCGGCGGTGGTGCTTCTGCACGGTTTCCCCGAGACCTGGTGGACCTGGCGGCAGGTGATGCCGCTGCTGGCGCAGACACACACCATCATCGCGCCGGACTTGCGCGGAATCGGCTGCTCGTCGCTGGCACCCGCCGGCTACGACGACCAGACCCTGGCGCGGGACGTACACGAACTGGTCGCTTCCCTAGGTCTGCGGCGGGTGGCGCTGGTGGGCCATGACCTCGGAGGATGGGTGGCCTACGCCTACGCCCGCCAGTACCGGGACCAAGCCAGCCATCTGGTCCTGTCCGGCGCGGCGCTTCCCGGCTTTGGACTCGAGCGACTGCTGGACTTCCGCCAGCCCGGACAGGGCCTGCCTCACCTGGTGTTCTTCACCCAACCCCAGGTGCCGGAGCTGCTGATCAGCGGCCGGGAGCGAGAGTACTTCGCCGCCTTCATCGCCAGCCCCGCGATGCAACGCTCCGGCGCGGTCGACTACTACGCCCGGTCCTACGCCCGCCCTGGTCGGCTGAGCGCCGCGCTGGGCCAGTACCGCGCGCTGTACGCCGACGCCCAGGACAACCGCCGCGGCGCCGGGACCCCGCTCACCATGCCGACGCTTGCGCTGGCGGGCATGGGCGAAACCGGACTCAGCGCGGACGGCCTGCGACAGGTGGCCCAGAACGTCAGTGAGGTAGCCATTCCCAACGCTGGTCACTACCTCCAGGAGGAGCATCCCGCCGAGCTAGCCCGCGCCCTGCTGGAGTTCCTCGGCTGAACCAGGGCGAGCCTTGCCTCTGAGGCAGTGACTGACGTCAGTTTGCTTCCAGGTGAAAAGGGGTATCTCGGACACCTACGGTCAGTTTCCGGAAGCGGGCGGACCACCAAGAGCAGCTCCCATACCACGGGTTTATGCCCGAAGCTGCGGAAGGGGAATGTCGATGGCGATCAGTCACCCGGTCCGGACCGTTGCTGTGGGGCTGTTGGGGGCAGCGGCCATGGCGTTCGCGACAACGACGGGAGCCGCCGCCGCGACGAGCGGTGCGCCATGTTCGGCCTCAGCCCGGGCTTGCGTGGACCTGTCGACCCAACAGGCATGGCTGATGCGCAACGGCAGTGTCAGCTACGGGCCGGTCCCGGTGGCGACCGGCAAGGCCAGCGCACCGACCGCCCCCGGCACCTTCGCCGTGTTCTGGAAGGATCTACACCACCGCAGCAGTGAGTTCCATAACGCGCCGATGCCCTACTCCGTGTTCTTCAACGGCGGTGACGCCTTCCACCAGGACAGCGTGAAAGTCCTCTCCAACGGTTGTGTACACCTGACCCAGAGCGCTGCGCAGACCTTCTACAACACCCTGCACGTCGGCGACGTGGTCCAAGTCGTCCGCTGATCTGTACCAGAGGGGGAAGCAATTTGCAGTTCATGCTACTCGCCACGACGGCAAAGATGACGACGCATCCCTGACTCGAGATCGAGATCTCGCTGTCAGAGTGGATCGGTCAGTGACAGGTGTACCCCGGTAGCTGACTACTCGATGGATCTCAGAGTTCCCGGTTCACCGAACATCACCACCACGTCGTCGGGCTGGACGATCGTGTCCCGGCTCGGGTTGGGCAGCAGTTCGCCGCCGGCGCGGCGGATCAGCAGAGCGGTGGCCGAACCGCAGATCTGGTCCAGGGAGTGCCCGACCAGCTCCGATTCGTCGGTGACCAGCAATTCCTCGATGCGCAGCGCGGAGGTGCCGCTGCGCGCGAGATCCAAGAAGTCAACCACCTCGGGTCGCAAGGCGATCAGAGCCATCCGTCGGCCGCTGGTGGCATAGGGCGAGACCACCCGATCCGCACCCGCCCGGTAGAGCCGGTCCGCCGCGGCGTCCTCCGATGCCCTGGCCACGATGCTGATGTCGGGGTTGAGTGACCGGGCCACCAAGGTGATGTAGACATTCTCCGCGTCGGAGTCCACCGCACATACCAGCCCGCGCGCCCGGTGAATCCCCGCGGCGCGCAGCAGCGCCTCCGAAGAGGAGCTGCCGATCAGGTAGAGCACGCCGTCGCGGCGCAGATCCTCTTCCAGCTCGGGCCGCACCTCGATTACGACGAATGCCACGCCGTCGGCTTCGAACTCACGAGCCGCGGCCCGGCCAACCCGCCCGTAGGCGCAGATGATGTGATGGTCGCGCAGGTCGCTGATCCGTCGTTGCATCGAGTGCCTCCTCGACCTCTGGACGAGCTGGCCGTCGACCAGCGCGGTGGCCAGGACGCCGAGAGCGGCCACGAACACCGACACCCCGAACAGCGACAAGCTCACTGTAAAGATCTTCGCGCCGTCGGAGAGCGGCACGGGCGTGGCGAAACCCTCGGTGGTCAGGGTCGAGACCGTGAGGTAGATCGCATCTATCAGATTAAAACCGAACATCAGATAGCCGGCCACACCGTAAACGACCAAGGCGACCACGGCCACAGCCAGCAGCCACGCCCGGCTGGTGAAACCCGCCGTGCCCTTGGCGCTCATCCAAGCCGACCTTCGCCAGTGGTGGAGCTGACGGGATTCGAACCCGTGACCCCCGCACTGCCAGTGCGGTGCGCTACCAGCTGCGCTACAGCCCCGAAACGATCACCACGGCCCACCGCGGCGCGTAGGTCACGGTACACGAGGCCAGCGATGATCCTCGAAGAGGACCCTGAGTCAGCGTTGGGTGGCGCTCAGTGCCCGGTCCAGCCATCCTTCGTCACTGATGTCGATGATCGCACCGTTGACGACGACGCTGGGAGTGCCGAACCGGTGATCGGGTCGCAGCCCCCTGATGTAGTTACCGGCGTTCGTGGTTGCGGCGGCGACGCGCTGCTTCGCACCGGCCTGCACACAGCCCGCGAAAGTGTCACCAGCGCCCAGGGAGCGACCGAGTTGCTGGAGCTGGGCGCTGGTCCAGCCTTGGCCACCCTCCGGAGGCTGCGCAGCGAACAGGCTGTCGTGGAAACGGGGGAAGATACCGGCCTGGGTGGCACAGTAGTTCGCACCAGCCGCAAGCGTGGAGTACCCAGGCGGGACCGAGGACTCATCGAGGATGGCGACCGGGTGGTAGACCACCTTGGCCTTGCCGTCCGCAGCGGCTTGGACGAGCCGCTGATGGTAGAGCTTCTCGAACTGCCCACAAACCGGGCACAAGAAGTCCTCGTAGATATCGATGGTCGCCGGCGCCTGCGGGCTTCCGGTCACGATGGCATCGCCCTGCGCGGCCACCGGGTACTGCACCCCGGCTGCGGCGACGGGAATCGCCACCGGCAGGGCACTCGGCTTGTTGCGGTTCTGCAGCCATAGCCCGATCCCGACGACAACGGCGAGCACCACGACGATGGCGACCCCCGCGATCATCCCGCGGTTGCCTCCACCGCTCCCGCGGGCCGCGGTCACCGCCTGCGCAGCCTGCCGCTTGCGCTTGTCTTCCGCCTGCTCGCCGCCGTCCACGACAGGTCCCCCTTGCTCATTCGGCCGGATTCCCGGCGGTTCGCCACTGTGCGCCCGGATCCGCGCCCAGCCATCCGTCAACGCTGCGCGCTGTCCTGGGCCGCACTCCCAGCCACACCGCCAGCAGCCACGTGCCGGCGTCGCGCGCCAGCTCCTGCGGGTAGCGCGTGTCCCCCTTGGCCACTGCCCCACCACCACCGAAGCAGCCGCAGTCGATGGACAATCCACGAGCCCAGGCCTGCGCCACTGCCGCCATCAGCACCACCAGCAGTACCGCCGAGGCGAGCGCGACCCACCGGGTGAATGCACCCACCAACAGCAATGTTCCTAATACCAGCTCCACCAACGGCAACGCCGTGGCGACCGGCCCGACCAGGTCCGGCGGCAACAGCTCGTAGGCGCGCACCGCGATCCCGGTCTGCGCCGGGTCGACGGCCTTTAGCGCTCCGGAGGTCAAAAACACCGCTGCCAGCCCCAGCCGAACCACGGTGCCCAGCGCATCGGCGGCGGAGCGGGATAGGCGGGCCACCCGATCAGACTAGCCACCCGCGCGGAGCCAGGCGAGGCTGCCCATCGCGAGGCGAACCTGAGTACCGCCGTCGGGCGGTGCACTCCGTACCGTGGTGGCGAGGGTGTCGCTGAGGTGCGGTGATCAATGATGACTGTCGAGCCGGGTAACGAGATCGGGCACGTCCACCAGGACGTATCCGGAGGATGGCTGCGGCCGGCCGTATTCGGCGCGATGGACGGTCTGGTGACCAACATCGGTCTGATCGCGGGAGTGGGCGGCAGCGGTGCGGGTGCGCACCTGATCGTGTTGACCGGGATGGCCGGGCTCGTGGCGGGCGCATTCTCCATGGCGCTCGGGGAGTACGCATCCGTCGAGACGCAGAACGACTCGGTGCGCGCCGAGGTCATGATCGAACGAGATGAGCTGCGTCGGCATCCGACGGCGGAGAAGGCCGAGCTGGTCGTCTCCTTCATGCAGATGGGGCTGACTCGTGAGACGGCACAGCAGGTGGCCGACGAGGTGCACACCGATCCGTCGCTGGCGGTCCGGGTACACATCAACCAGGAGCTCGGCGTCAACCCCGACGATCAACCGTCTCCCTGGGTGGCCGCCGGCTCGTCGTTCGTCTGCTTCGGGATCGGCGCGCTGGTCCCGCTGTTCACCTACCTGCTCGGCTTCGCCTCGCTGATCATGGGTCTCGCCGCCGGCACGGCTGGGCTGTTCCTGGCCGGGGCGCTCGCATCCCGGTTCACCACCCGCTCGTGGTGGCTAAGCGGGTTGCGCCAGGTGGGCTTCGGCGCGATCGCCGCGGTAGCGACCTATCTGGTCGGCGCCCTGATCGGGGCGGGCGTGCGCTGAGTCTGCGTCGGCGCCAGCGGCTCGGGTGAGCGCAGCCAGACCGCCGCAGCGAGAGGCCGCCGGTGAGCACGAAGGCCGCTGTGTAGGACAGCTTGTCAGCGAGTAGCCCGGTCGCGATCGGGCCGAGGATCGCGCCGATATCGGCGGTCATCTGAGCAACGGCCAGTGCCGGGCCGCCTTTGGCCTGCGAGCCGATTACGTCGGCAACCGTGGCCCATCCTCACGCCGCGCTACCTCAGACTCACCGGCGGCTCGGTTCCCACCACGGTGATCCTCGGCGGGCTGACCTACGCACTGCTGCATTCTTCGACGGCTGGACCGACTTCACCACACCCACCGACGCACTGCTCTCGACGCTGTATGTAGTGCTGTTCTACACCGCGCCCGGAATGTCCAAAACGTTCCTCACCCAGCGCACCGGCAACTCCTGGCTGCACGTCTGGGCCTACCACGCCATCGCCCCACACACCCTCATCGACACCCCCATGATGACCAAGGTGTTCAGCATCCACTGACTCTCCAACCGGGGCCGATCGACTTCGCCCGCTCGGTTGGTGGGTTCACAGCTCGAGCGGTTCAGGACGCTGGACTGAGCCCGAATGTGGTGTCGATCTCGGTGGCGAGGCTGTCGACATCGGCGGCAAACGGCTTCGTTGCCGCTCCGGAGCTTGCCGCGCGTTCCAGCTCGTGTAAGTGCGTACTGAGCGCGGTGCGGCTTTGCGCGGTGATCCACGGTGCCTGCTCCAGCGCGCGGGTGAGGTCGGCGTCGGCGCGTTGCAGGGCGAGACCGGCGCCCGCGTCGCCGCCCGTCCCCAATGACGCCGCCCCGGCCTCGACGTGCAACGACAACACACGGAGCTGCGAGGATGTCTGGCGGCCTTGCTCGCGCACTGCCGCCACCCGGTCTGCCGGCGTCGGCGCGGTGAAGCGGCCGACGAACCCGCCCAGCACGCCACCGAGGACGAACGCCGCGATCGCGACGATCACCATCTGCCGACGCCGCTGGGTTTGAGGCGTGTAAAGGGCCATGGTCAGGCGTTCCCGACGATCACTGCGGCGGCGCCGGCTCCGACGGTGTCCGCGATCGCATCCGGGTCGGCCAGCTCCCGGATCCGACCGTCTTGGACGACCCAGGTGGTCGGTTGGATCTTGATCGGCCCGACATTGCGGACGTGCCGGGAGACCGCCGATCCGATGGACGCTTGTAGGGGCGCCTCGCCGGGCGACCCGTCCACCAGGATCGCTTCGCCCCGCACGTCGAGGGTGGGGTCGCCGAACCGGTCGAAGAGCAATACCCGGCCATCTAGTGAGCTCAGCCAGAACCGCCCGACCGGGTCGACCTGTTCCGAGCCGCCCGCGGCCCGGGCCACGTCGATGATCGCCTCGCGGCTCAACGGTGGCCGGCCAGGTACCACACCGGAGCCGAGCACGAGAGCGCCCACGGCCACCGCGCGGATCGCACCACGATCCCCGATCTGGCTGACTTGGACCTGCAGCGAGGTGGGCGACGCACCCGCGGCGAGCGCTTCCGCTTCGACCTCAGCGATCAGGGCGTCGACGTCGGCCGGCGTGGGCCGGGACACGGTGCGTTCTCGTTCGGCACGCACCAACGACAGCGCGTCTCCCATTGAGGAGATCACCTCGGCGCCCGGGGGTATCTGGCAGTCCAGCCCGAGGATGCCGGCCAGCGGCCGACCGAGCACGCTGGCGCCGCCACCGACGGCGATCAGGGTGGGCTGGGTGAGGCGGTGCTGCGCGGCGACCGCGGTGACCAGGTCGGCCAGCGCCTCGGTGGAGGCCTGCATCATCCGGCGGGCGAGTTCGCTGCCGGAAAGGCGCACCGCCGCCCCGGCGATGTCCAGCGCCACGATCGCGGAGCGTCGATGACCGGCGGCGTAGTCACCGTCGGGAATTAAGCCGAGCGCGTTGGCGGCACACGTGTTGGTCAGCGCGGCCATGGTGCCGTCGACCAGCCGCAACACCAGGTAGTCGGCCGGATCCCCGGGCCGCGGCGCGAGAGTCTCCGGGCGGCCGCCAGCCAACCGCTCCGGCGCCAGGAAACACGAATAGGTAAGCCCGGCGATGTGCGCGCTGCGCGGCCCGACACCGTAGATCCGGCGCCGCCGCACCCGTAGCATCGATCCGCCGGCGACCCCGGCCACTTGCACGTCCAATGCTCGGACCGCGGTGGCCTGGCCGGCGACCCGCACGTAGGACAGCGCGGGACGACCGGCGGTGATCGCCGCGACGTTGGTGGAGGTGCCGCCGACCTCGACGATCACCCCGTCGCCGATGCGTAGCGTGCGCAGCGCGCCGGCCACTGAGGCCGCGGGTCCCGAATACAGCGTGCGGGCCGGCGCGGCGCGGAACCCCGCCAGATCGGTGGCACCACCGTCACCACGCATCACCATCACGGGGCAGGTCAGCCCAGCGGCCGCTACCCCAGCCTCCACCACTTCCGCGGTGCGCAGCGCGATGGGCAGGATCGAGGCGTTGAGGGCTGCGGTGACCGTGCGCAGTTCGAGGCCGTAAAGGCCGGTGAGTCCCGAGGAGGTCGTTACCGGCAGCCCCAGCTCGGCGGCCAGCACCGCGACCGCGTCCTCGCATGCCGAGTCGTCTGGGGCGAACGCCTCGGCTACACACACCGCTTGGGCGCCGGCCTCGACCAACCGGGCCAGCGCCTGGCGGGCCGCGACGGCATTGAAACCCGCGGAAAGATCGAGGAACTCGTGCGCGATGGCCCTACTGATCGTGGTCCGGTTGCGCGCCTTGCGCAGGTAGGGGGCCCGGGCAAGGCCGAGCACACCGACCGGCACGGTATCGCCCTCCAGCAGCGCGTTCACCGCTTGGGTGGTGGAGTGGGTGACCAGTTCGATGGTCTCTGCGCCCACCTCGGCGACCAGCTTCGCGACCACGTCGACCACGCCCGCGGACACTCCGTCGCGGTGGTCGTGGGTGGTGGGGACCACCGCGCGGCCAGCGAGCTCACCGGTTATGGAATCGATCGCGACTGCCTTGGTGAAGGTGCCACCCACGTCGGCGCCTACCCGGACACCCATCGCGCCTCCCGCGTCCGGCGGGGCCGCACCATCAACAGCCACAATGCCCCCAGCGCGTAGACGGCGACCAGTACCGCCTGGCTGGCAAGGGTCTGCACGCTGGGCCAGTAACCCAGCGCCTGGGACAGGAAGATCGGCGCGCGTGGGATGCCGGACAGCGGAGTGAGGCCGATCAAGTCGGCGGTCTGCAGACTTCGCACCGCGTTACCGAGAAAGGCTACCGATGTCGCCATCAACAACACCACAGCACCGATCAGGAATGTCTTCACCGGCAGCCGCCGGCCCAGCCGGAAGATCAGATAGGACACCACTGCCAAGGCCGCGACACCGGCCGCCAACCCGACCACGATCCACCAGCCCAGCCCCTGGCCGAACTCGACCAGCGCCTGGTAGAGCAGGGCGGTCTCCAAGCCCTCCCGGTACATCGCGGTGAACCCCACCAAGACCAATGCGGTGGTCGATCCGACCGACACCGCATTGAACAACCGGCTGCGCAGGAACTCCATCCAGCGACGGTGCTCCAACCGGGCGATCAACCAGAACGAGATGTACAGCAGCACCGCGACAGCGGCGGTGGCCACGACCGCCTCCAGCACCTCCCGCCCGACTGGCAACACCGCGAGGACGAACCGCAGGATCAGGTATGTCACCGCCGTGGCCGCCAGCCCGAGGACCACTCCCCACGCGATGGGCTTGCGGTACCGGGTGGCCTTCGTGGCCTCCAGGTAGCCCAGCAAGGCGGTCAGCAGCAGCACTGCCTCCAAGCCTTCCCGGAAGATGATCAGAAAAGACTGCCCGGCCACCACAGCGACCGCATCGAAACCGGTGTCGGTCAGCCGCCGTTCGGTGTCATCGATCAACCGCCGCAGATCGACGATATTCGTCCGCACGGCATCAACCGGCGCACCCGACTTGATCAGGCCGCGGATCTCCGCGAACTTCGTCTCGGCGTCGGCGGTGAGATCGGGAGCCACCACCCGCAACGGCACCTCGACGTACTCGAAGTGGTCCAGGTAGCCAGTTCTGGCTTGGGCATACGCCTGCTCGATATCGCCCTGCTTGACCAGCGCCAAGGTCTGGTCGATCGACGCGCGCACCATCGCCAGCTGGCGGATCGCCTCGTCGCGGTTGATCGCCTGCTGCTGGCCGGCGATCAGCGGTGCCGCGATGGCGTGGCCAGGGCTAAGCAATGTCACGACCGGCACCAGGACGGCGAGCGCCAGCAGCAACCCGAACAGCCGGCGTCTGATCATCCCGAGTACTTCGCCAAGTAAGGCTGCACCGCCGACGTGATCCCGGCGGCACCGTTGGCAGCCGCCGCTGCGTTCCCTTCGTCGGCCGCCTTCTCCAGCGCCGCGAAGCCGTCCTCTATCGCGAGGTAGGTGTCCTGGTCGTTGAGCCTGACGATGCCCTCAATCGGCTTCCAGAGCGGCTCGAGCTGAGCGTCCAGGCCGGCCGCTTCGGCCTTGTTGGTACCCGCGGACTGGGCAATCTGCTTGGCGATCTGTTCGATCTTGCGCATATTCGTCGCGACCTCAGCCGCTGTCGCCGATCGCTCGGGGGCTGCGGCAGCCGACGTGGGCGACGTAGCCGCCGACGTGCCGCCACCGCCGCCACTGGAGCAGCTTGGAAGTCCAACAACGCTGATAGCCACCAGCATCAGACTTGCGCTTCTCCACCTAATGGTCAACATCGAAGCCTCCGAATGCCAGGAGTTCGTCAGCTGTTTGGGTTAGGTTAGGGTAGGTATTCCTCACAAAACCTGCCAGAAGTCACCCAACGAAGGGAAGGTTAGGCTGCACAACCACCTATTTGGCGGCATTCGACGGCTGCTCCGGGTAGCAAGCCAACATTCATTAGCTACGCTGCGTAGCCCAAGTCGGCTCAGCCACGCGTCTCCGCCACTAACCAGGACAGATATTCGATGCTGCCACCGGTGATCGGGGTCGCGATGATCTCAGGTAGATCGTAGCTGTGGTTGTCCTTGATGTGCGCCGTCAAGGCGTCGACCCGGTCAGCGGTGGTCTTGATCTCCAGCCGCCACTCCTGCTCGGTCTGCACCTCGCCGTTCCACCGGAACACGCTCGTGATCGGCCCGACGATCTGGGCGCACGCGCCGAGCCTGGCGTCGATCGCCCCGGCAGCGAGAGCGCGGGCCGCTTCTTCGCTGATCGTGGTCGTCGCGACGATGACGTGATCAGCCAGCATGCCCAGAATCGTACGAGCTTTCCCTAGAGGCACCGACACCGAAATGGTTCCATTTGGCGATCTTAGGGGCGCTCGCGCCGCAACATGGTTCCACTTGAGGGTGTGCTAACTCTGGCTCCCGCTATACATACGTTTGTCTAGCTCGGTGGTATCGTCGGTTGCGGGGTCGGCAGGTGGAGGTCGCGTTGGCGCTACGCCGCAGCATCCGGTGGGTGTCCCGGCATGGGTTGATCAGGCGGACGGTGCAGCGCCAGATGCGCGCCGGTGACCTCGGTTCGCGGCTGATGATCGACCCGACGATTCGCGACGACCCGTATCCCTACTACGACGAGCTGCGCGCGCAGGGCCGCATCGTCACGGGCGGACTCGCCCAGATGTCAGCACACCACGACGTCTGCCTGGCCGTGCTGCGCAGCCCGGACTTCGGCCAGATGCGGCTGGATCTCCTACCGGGGATTCTCCGGCTGGGCATGAAGCTCGGCGGTCGCCCGGTGCTCGGGCCGATCGAGCCGCCATCGATGCTGGTGACCGACCAGCCCGAGCACACCCGCTACCGCAAGCTGGTCACCCGGGCGTTCAGCGCGCGGGCCGTCGCCGCCATGCGCCCCCGTGTCGAGGAGATCGTCGAGGAGCTCCTCGACGAGATCGCCCACTCGACCACCGGTGGTCCGACCGTGGATCTGGTGGCGCGTTACGCCAGCTTGCTGCGATGCGTCGTCAGTTCCTCGCGTGGGGGGCCGGGGCGGCGCTGTCGCTGGACGTCGGATTGAGCTATCGCGACTTCCGCCGCTCCGAGCTCGACATAGCTGCGCTGCACCGCTGGATGCTCGAGCACTTCGCCGCGGTCCGCGGCGCTCGCCGCGACGACGTCCTCAGCGCCCTGGTGACCGCCCACGACCAGGGAGAACTGACGCTCGATGAGCTGAGCAGCCTCGCGATGCTGCTGCTCGCCGCGGGTTTCGAGACCACGGTCAACCTGCTGGGCAACGGCGCCGTCGCGCTGATGCGCAATCCCAGCCAGCTGGAGCGGCTGCGCGCCCAACCGCAGCGGTGGCCTGGCGCGGTGGAGGAGATTCTTCGCTACGACTCCCCCGTGCAGCGCACCGGGCGCGTCGCGCTGCGCGACACTGAGGTGGCCGGAGTTCCGGTGCGAGCCGGGTCGTTGATCATCCTGCTGCTAGCCTCGCCTATTCACGGCG
>QHBY01000511.1 GCA_003244245.1 Pseudonocardiales bacterium | reverse complement strand
GGGGTTCACTATGAAAAGTGCCGAGGGAGGAGGATCGGTGGCGCAGTATGGCGTGCGCATACAGCGTAGTGACGCACTGAAGTTGCCGGGCCACCCCGATGGGCCGACAGTCCGCACTCTTAAGACGTGGTGTGACTCGCAACGCGAGGCAGGACGACCGATCGCCGTCGACCTGTTCTCCGGTGCCGGTGGTCTGAGCGCGGGTGTAGAGGCTGCGGGCTGGGCGGTCGCCGCTGCGGTCGACCACGACCCCCGGGCCCTGGAAACCCACCGTCATAACTTCCCCGGCCTCGCGCTCGATCTTGACCTCGGTGAGGAAAACGCGCGAGACACCTTAGTCAAGCTGTTCAAGAACATCCCGGTCGATCTTGTCGCCGGAGGACCACCCTGTCAGCCCTTCAGCCGGGCGGGGCGAAGCAAGATCCGTAGCCTCGTTGAAGCCGGCGTGCGCAACGCACGCGATCACCGGCGCGACCTGTGGTCCGCGTTCCTAGATATGGCACTGCGACTGAATCCGCGCGCGATCTTGATGGAGAATGTTCCCGACATGGGTCTGGGTGACGACTTTCGGGTCATCCGCATCATGGTCGACGCACTGGAGGAGGCGGGCTACGTCACGAAGGTGCAGCTGGCAGACGCCTGGAGGTTCGGCGTACCTCAGCATCGCAAGCGTCTGATTTTGCTCGCCCGGCGAGATGGCCACGAGTTCAGCTGGCCGGATGAGCAGCCCACTATCACAACGGTGCGCGACAGCATTGGTGACCTCCCGAATCTCGGAGGGATGGCCGGCGCCCGCGAGATGGCCTACGTCGCCCCAGCCGACGCGTCGACCTACAGCGTTCGGATGCGGGAGGGGGCCATACCTGGAGTGCTGCACGACCACATGACTCGTGGCGTTCGACCGGACGACCTCCAAATCTTCCAGCTTATGGATTCCAAGACGCTCTACTCCGAGATCCCGGAGAGGCTACGCAGGTACAGGGCCGACAGCTTCGACGACAAGTACAAGCGTCTAGACTGGGACGACGTTAGCCGCTCAATAACTGCTCACATTGCCAAGGACGGCTACTGGTACATACACCCGGAGGAACACCGCACCCTCACCGTGCGGGAGGCGGCCCGTATCCAGACCTTCCCGGACGGCTTCCGTTTCTCTGGTACTCGCAGTTACGCGTTCCAACAGATCGGCAACGCCGTCCCACCGCTTCTCGGCGAGGCCGCAGCGCTCGCGCTCACTGCGAAAGCAGAGCGACCAGAATCCAAGCCGATCAACTGGCTTGCAGCTCGTAACAAACTGACCATGTGGGCGAAGAAGCAGCGATCGTCCGTCCACTGGTTTATGCTGCCCGGGCCATCCGTCACCCCTACTGTGGCGATAGCGGCAGCAGTGACGAGTGGTGCACGTATCAATGCGGAACGGATCGGTGACGCGCTGAGCCGACTCCGTGGACTCGCCGATCTCGACAAGGCAACACTGGACTCAGCACGGCAACCACTCGAAGGCACCAAGGCCGGCCAAGCCTTGGATCGGTTACGGCCGCTGGTGCGTCCCAAGAAGGCATGGCTGCAACCCGAGTTACTTCCGGAATTAGTCAGCCTCAAACCAGCCGAGGAACAGGTCTTCTTGATGCTGCGAGGCGAGGACGTGCTGCTTCGTACGCAGGGCGTCCTTCGAGTCGCGGCGCGAGTGGCAGGCAGCAGATCGGCTACGACCAATCAACTGACTGACGGCCGAATCGACCTAGCACGCTTGGTAGGCAGCGGCGAGGGTGCAGCGCTGCGGATGGCAGCCTTGCGGCTGGTGGGAGTAACGCACTGCAAGCGTGACGAATCGGACTGCGGTAGCTGCCCACTTGCGGCTTCGTGTCGGTCAGCTCAGACCAAGACGGTGTCCCCGACAGTGGCTTGAGCTGTGGCGAGCACCTTCGCTGCTGCGGCTTCCACGTTTGCACGGGTCTCGCACTCCCAGATGCGGAGTACCTGCCAGCCCGCACATGCCCCTGGGGTGACCATTGCAT
>QHBY01000510.1 GCA_003244245.1 Pseudonocardiales bacterium | reverse complement strand
GATGTCGAGGTGGTTGGTGGGCTCATCAAGCAACAAGTGGTCGGCTTCTTGCGCGAGTGTGCGCGCTATCAGCACGCGCTGCTTCTCGCCCCCGGACAGCGTCGCAAACACACGATCGGCAAGTTCGCGTGCACCGACTTCCCGCAGCGCGGCCGCCGCCGCACGATGGTCGTGGCGGGTGTAGCCCTGAAACGCAGAGCGGTGGGGAGAGCGCCCGAGCAGGACCATGTCAGCAACGGAGATCGGCAACTCCGACGGTGTCTCCTGTGCCACCACGGCCAGACGCCGGGCCAGCGTCTGTGCTTTCAGCGACGCAACCGCGGTGTCGTCGACACTGACGAGCCCGGCGCGCGGCGTCAGCCCCGCGTAGAGGATCCGCAGCAGCGTTGTCTTCCCACTGCCGTTTGGGCCGATCAGCCCGACGACCTGGCCGGGGTGGGCGATCAGCCCCACCCCGGCCAGCACCAACGCGTCGTCGTAGGCGAACGACACGTCGGTGGCGGAGATCATCGGAGGAAAACGGCGAGCTGCTTGGCCATGGTCTCGAGGCCTTCTACGGCGACTGGGCTACCGGCAGTCTCGCTGTAGAAGAGAACGATGATGCGGTTGTTCTTGATCGCCTTGAGCTCACGCAGCTCGGGGCGGGAGAGCAGCTTGCTCTTGATCTGTGCCTTGGTCTCTCCGCGCTTCTGGCTGAGCAGGATCAACACGTCGGGATCGCTCTTGAGCAGCGCTTCGCTATTGACCTCGAAGAAGGCCTTGCGCTGATCGGCGAACACGTTCCTCAGGCCAAGCGCCCCAATCTGATTGTGGACCGTGCCAAGCTTGCCGTAGGAGCCCACCGGGCCTGCGGTCGAGAAGATGAGCGCGGCAGCCGTCTTGCCAGCGGACTTCTTCTTGAACCGGTTCTGCACGGCGCGAACGCGCTTATGCAAGCCGGTCACCGCCGTGTTGGCAGCCTTCTCGGTCCCGAACAGCCGCCCGTAGAGCTTGATGGCGGAGAAGATGCCGGGGAAGCTCTGCGACGTGCGCGGCTTACAGCGGCCCGGCGTCACGATCACGTTGATCCCAGCTGTGTTGAGGTCCGGGATCGGAATGGAGAGAGCAGCCTCCATCACCAGATCGGGGTTCTGGGCGAGGATCTCCTCTTTGGAGAGCTCCTTGTCGGGAGACAGCTGCTTTACCTTCTTGAGCTGCTTCGCGTATTGGCCCAGCGGAGAACCGAATTCGAAATTGCGTGCCACGATCTTGTTGGCGGCTCCGGCGGCCGCAAGTAGCGTGGGGGCCTCCGGGCCGATCGTCAACACACGCTTCGGCCGCTTCTTGAACGTGACCTTTCGGCCACAGTTCGTGATGGTCAGCGGGAAGTGCGCCGCGGCAGACGAAGCACTGCCACTGGCAGTGTGATCGTTGCCGAAGGCTTCGAGGCCAAGCACGGCGGCGACGATCAGGGGGGCGATCATAAGGGTGCGTCGCATGGGCAAAGGATCCTTTCGTTGGAGAATCGGACTTACGCTGGCGCCACAAAGCGCCGGACGAGGATGAACAAGAACGGAGCCCCGACGATCGCGGTGACGATCCCCAGGGGCAGCTCGGTCGGGTCGAACGCGAGGCGGGCCACGACGTCGGCCCAGACAAGGAAGATCGCCCCGATCAGGGCGGCGACCGGAATGACGCGACGATGTGCCGCTCCGACGCACAGGCGCGCGACGTGCGGGACGACGAGGCCGACGAAGCCGATTCCACCTGAAACCGCGACTAGCGCGCCGACGCACAGCGCGACGACCACGAGTGACTGGGTGCGCAGCCGCACCGGCGAAGCCCCAAGCGTGCGCGCGGTGTCGTCGCCGATCGCCAACGCGTCCAGGCGCCGTGACCAGAGCACGAGGAGGGCGGCACAACCGATGACAACCGACCCGGCGACGATCACCGATGACCACCGCGCCAGGCTGAGGGAGCCGAGCAGGAAGAACAGGACGGCGCGGGCTCCTTCCGGGTTGTCCGAGGCGAAGATCAAAAAGCTCGTCGTCGCCAAGAGGACGTAGTGGACGGCGACACCGGCCAACAGCAGCCGGATCGAGGTGATCCGGCCACCGACGCGAGCCAGCAGGTACACGATCGCGGTCGCCACCAGCGCGCCCAGGAAGGCGCTCGCCGTCAGTGAGCTCGCGCCGATGCCCACGCCGACGCCAAACAGGATCGTTGCCGCCGCGCCTGTCGCGCCACCGCCCGTCAGGCCTAGCAGGTAGGCGTCGGCGAGTACGTTGCGCACCATCGTCTGCAGCGCGACGCCGGTCACCGCGAGCCCAGCGCCGACGATCACGCCGAGCAGCACCCGGGGCATCCGAACGAGCCAGACGATGCTGTCCTCGGCGTGGGTCCACGAGACGGCGTGCGGCCAACCGACGAGGTGGTGGCCGGCGATCTTCAAAAT
>QHBY01000509.1 GCA_003244245.1 Pseudonocardiales bacterium | reverse complement strand
CCCTGTTCCATCCGGGGGTCACAGGCTGGGGATGACCGGACGGGTGAATAGCGTGAACCCTCGTTGACGCCTCGTCATGAGCACTTCCGCTCGGTGGGATGTTGTAGCGGGAGATAGGGGCCAGCCATTGTGAGGTGGCGGGTGCCGCCCGGGCGGATTTGGTCGGGCGGGAACGCACCACCGTCCCCGGGGTCCAGAGGGCGCCCTACCCGGTCGTTTCTGTCTCATGCGGAACGTGACAACCCCGTCGGGGTCCAAGTGGACACGCTTGGTGGGCTGACTGTGAGGAAGGCTGAATTTCCCTGGCGGGCGCAGGACGACCCGAGAAGCGAATGCCGGTAGCCGAAAGGCAACGGGAAACCGGGAACAACGTGTGCTGGCTCCTCCTTGCCGGCGGTTCCCGCATAACCGGCCGGATAGGGGCTGCTGCCCCGGCCTGAAAGGGTGCTGACGCGGGTCGGGTGAGCTTGTGTGGACTCGATGATCGAAGCGCTGGAACCGGACGGGACAAGTTGGACGCCACACTCACGCTGGAGACGACCGAGGCTGTTGCCGAGGTCGCCGATGGCGCCGCTGTGGTGAACGGACCCGAGGACATCTCTGTCGACTGGGATTGGGTGCGCTGGCACCAGGTCGAACGGGACGTACGGCGGCTGAGACAACGGATCTTCACGGCGTCACAGGCTGGGGACCTCAAGCAGGTCCGCAACTTACAGAAGTTGATGCTGCGCTCCCGTGGCAACGCGCTGGTCGCGGTGCGACGGGTCACCGAGCTCAATGCTGGGCGCAAGACGGCCGGGGTGGACGGCAAGGTCGCGGTGGACGCGCAGCAGAAGGCCGAGCTGGTCGACTGGTTGCAGCACCGCGCCCAAGCGTGGTCACCTCGTCCGGTCAAGCGGGTGTATGTGCCCAAGAGCAACGGTCGCCGACGTCCACTCGGGATTCCCGTCATCGCCGACAGATGCCTTCAAGCTCTGGCGGTCAACGCGTTGGAACCCGAATGGGAGGCCCGGTTTGAACCCAAGTCATACGGGTTTAGGCCTGGCCGTGGCTGCCACGACGCCATCGTGGCCATCCATACGACGGCCAGCCGCACCGACGCGAAGCGTCTGTGGGTCCTCGACGCCGATCTCGCGGCGGCATTCGACCATCTCAACCATGCCCACATCCACCATTCGCTCGGCACATTTCCCGGGCGGGAGCTGGTGGGCCAATGGTTGAGAGCGGGTGTGATCGAGGACGGCCGGTTCACCACCACCGACGAGGGCGCGCCTCAGGGTGGGGTGATCAGCCCGTTGCTCTTGAACGTTGCTCTGCACGGTATGGAGGCCGCCGCTGGGGTGCGGTACTACGACAGCGGCACACGCGCCGGTAAAACCATGGAGCGTTGCCCTGTCGTGGTCCGCTACGCCGATGACGTGATCGCCTTGTGTCACTCCCGTGAGCAGGTCGAACAGGTCAAGGCGCGGCTGGTCGAGTGGTTGGCTCCGCGGGGTCTGGTCTTCAACGAGGACAAGACCCAGATCACGCACCTGAATCGGGGCGTGGATTTCCTCGGGTTCACCATTCGCCGGTTCCCCAACGGCAAACTGCTGACCAAGCCGAGCAACGAGGCGATGCGGCGTATCCGGAGCAGG
Source organism: Pseudonocardiales bacterium (assembly GCA_003244245.1). Taxonomy (GTDB): domain Bacteria; phylum Actinomycetota; class Actinomycetes; order Mycobacteriales; family Pseudonocardiaceae. The sequence continues at coordinate 782 of QHBY01000509.1, read as the reverse complement.
TTGTCCACCGAGATCAGAGCCCTGCGAGGTTCCAACGCTGACGCGGTGATCGCCAAGATCAACCCGATCGTCAGAGGGTGGGCGGCCTACTACCGGATCGGGGTGTCCAAACGCGCCTTCAACGCGTTGGACGCGCACATGTGGAGGCTGGTCTACAAGTGGGCCAGATTCTCCCATCCGAACAAGCCGACGCGCTGGGTGATGGCCCGGTACTTCGGCAAGTTCAACCCGGCCAGGCAGGACAGGTGGATATTCGGAAGCCGGGACACCGGCTTCCACCTGCGCAAATTTGTCTGGACACCGATCGTCCGGCACCGGATGGTCTCAGGAACGGCATCCCCAGATGACCCGACCCTGACCGACTACTGGGCCCAGCGGCGCCGCCGCACATCACCCCCGGTCGGCGCGGCCACGCTGCGGCTCCTGCGAGCCCAGCACGGTCGCTGCCCGCTCTGCCGGGAGTTGGTGCTGCACGCCGAGCGTGAGCCACAAAGCCCACACGAGTGGGAACAATGGCTCACCGCCACCCGCAAAGCGACCCGCAAACACGCGGTCATCGCCTGGGGTGCAGGCACACCGGACGAACGCACCGCAACCCGCCTCATACACAGCCACTGCCACCGCCGACTTACCAGCGGCAGCAGCACACCAGCACTTCTACCAGCCCGAACGCCTTCAGAGCTTGCTTGAGCCGTGGTGCGGGGAAAGCCCGCATGCCCGGTTCTGAGGGGGCTCCGGCGCGGCAACGCGCCGGAGCTACCCGACGAACGCTGGTTCGGCGA
>QHBY01000508.1 GCA_003244245.1 Pseudonocardiales bacterium | reverse complement strand
TCGTGCACCATCTGCGCGGCCGGCTTGTTGTGCCGGTACAGCCCGTATTCGTCGGCGATGTAGAAGCCGTAGGTCGACTTGTCCCGGAAGGTGATTTTGCGGGCCACCGCGGCCATTCCGTAGAGCAGCGCTTCGCTGATCACCTGCTCGTCGAGCAGGTCGTCGCGGTTGGCGGTGTCGCCAGGCAGCTGCAGTGTCGGGGCGTGGAAGACGGTGGCCTGCGCGGCGTGGATGTCCAGCGGCTCGCCGTCGCCGAAGATGATCTGGGCGTCGGACAGCCCGGCCAGAGCCTGCAGCTTGCGGCCGACGCTGCGGGCTTCTGGGTCGGTGCGGGAGTTGGTGCGCCCGCGGGTGAGCAGCTCGGTGACGACGTCGATGCTGCGGCCGCCCCGCTCGGCGACGGACTTGATCGCCTCGTTGAGGCTGATGCCCTCCAGCTCGCGGGACTCGATGCCGGTCAGGATTACCATCATCGCCTTGGTGCGTTGCACCGCCTCCAGGCCGGTAAAGACCCGCATCGGGTCCATCGACAGCCCGGTGCCGTCACCGCCGATCGGCAGCACCGCGAGCGAGTCGGTGACCGCACCCAGTGCGCGTACCCATTCGCCTTCCACCGAGAGGTCCAGGGCGACGCATTGCGAGCCGATGTCGAGCTGGTATTCGGCCAGCCGCATCATCGAGTACGTCTTGCCGCCGCCCATGTTGCCGACGTTCAGCACATTGCCGTCGGTGTTGGCGCGCGGGCCCAGCGAGGGGTCCAGCAGCACCGGGCGCACGGTGTGGTCATCGGTGGAGAACCCGTACAGGCCGCCGGCGACGTCGCCGACCTCGGACGCGGCGAACGGCATCCCGGCGGCGAAGGCCTTGGGCATCATCTTCTGCTCGTAGTCGCGCAGCACCTGGTGATACGGCGCGCCGGGCAGGAACGCCTCGAACAGCGCGCCCTGGTGCCCGGCCGGGCGGCCGAGGCGGAACTGGCCGCCGCCGTAGGCCGCGCGCAGCCGCTTGGCCCGGTCCTGGCACTCGGCCAGGTCGGTGGACCAGACACAGAACACTGTCGAGACCGCGAGTTCGGGGTCGCCGCGGTTGTCGGCCAGGTCGACCCGTTCGGCGGCCGAAAGCTCCTGGGCGCGCAGCAGCGCCGCCGGCGGCCCGGCGCTGTCGTTGTCGTACTCGTCGGTCTGCCGGTCCAGGGTGCGGGCCCGCCGGGCGGCCTTGCGCTGCGCCTCGTCGTTGTCCACGCTGCGGATCCGGGCCACCCAGTCGACCGGGAAGTCCATCGAGTCCGCGGCGCCGTACCACTCGGTGCCGGGGAAGCTGAACTCATCCGGCGGCTCGGCCAGGGCCAGGAAGGCCTGATAGCCGACGTCCTCGCCGGCGCCGTCGAGGTCCTCGACCTCGACCCGCACGTAGGACCGCAGACCGCGCGGCGCGCCGTGATCATCGCTGGTGCCGCCCTCGAAGATCTGCGGCTCGCAGTAGGGGGCCAGCGACGGTCCGCGCAGCCGCCCGCCCCGCTCGGTGACCGGTTCGCTCGCGGCAGCGGCGTGGTCGGTGGCCGGTAGCAGCGGGTCGGCCAGGCCGCGGCGCGGCGCGCGGGCGTTGATCCACAGCAGTTCCTCGCGGGTGGCCGGGCGCAGCGGCAGATAGCGGCGGTACTCCTCCCCCAGTTCGTCGGCAACGCGCATCCGATCCAGCCGCGCGGCCACCCGCGGAGGTGGCGGCAGCAGCCCGAACTGCTCGGCGATCGCGGAGCGAGCCGCGCCCCAGTTCGCGCCCAGCTGCGACATCCGCGAGGCGCCGCCCAGCTGCACGCCCAGGAAATACACCCGCTGAAACAGCTCGACCGTGTCCAGGCCCTGCAGGGTCGCCAGGGTGGTGCGGGCGAGCTGCTCACGTCGGTCGATGTCGTGCCCGGCCACGATCGCGCTGGCCACGCTGCCCGGGTCGATGCGGGCGCACATCGACAGGATCGTGGCGTCCGAGCCGAGGCTGGCAACCACAGCCCGGGTCTGCTCGAGCAGGTCGAGCTTGCGGTCGGAGGAGGCGTAGCGGTAGTTCAGCCCGTCCACCCGCCACCACGCCCACACCGAGCCGGTCGCGGTCCAGGTCAGCGGGCCGGACGCGAAATAGATCGGCAGTCGCATGGCGGGTGGCTCCTAGTCTCAACGGGGGTGGATCGGGGGTCAGGCAGAGACCCGCTCGGCCGGCTCGGGATGAGCGGCGGCCTGACCGGGGCGGGCTTGGCTCGCGCGCAGCACTCGGGCGGCGTCGACGAGCTCGTAGAGCGCGTACCGACCGGCAGGGCGCCCGGCGGGCATCCCTGGCGACGAACTCCGCGCCGCCCTCGGCTCGAGCGGCCGGCGGGCTGGGACCTGCGTGGCGACTTGAGCGGCGGCGGGCATCACGACCGAGGCGGCGGGACTGGCAACGACGTGGGCCTTGAACGACAACGCCGGAGCGAGCGGCAGGGCCGACTCGGTGATCAGCTTGCCGGCCAGGCGGGTGCGCGAACCGGGGCGGCGGGCCCCACGCGCGGCGACCGCGCTGTGCCCGGTGACGGTGGCGGTAGCGAGCATGGCCAATCCGGTCAGTCCGCGGACCAGGCCGCGGCCCTGCATCTTCGCCGCGCGGGCGAGCCAGGCCAGCACCGCGGGGACCAGCAGCATGATCAGCGCGTCGGGGACCGTGCCCAGATGCGCCCACGCCCGGCGGGTCTGGAACAACAGCCACAGCGAAGCGAAGAACACGACGAACTGCTGCAGCCCGACCACCCAGGGCAGGTTCACACCGCCGGGCAGCTTGCCGATCGTCTGCGGCAGCCGGTGGGCGTAGGTGTAGATCCGCAGCGTGATGCGCCGCGGAGGTGCCGGGTCGGGCGAGCCGCTCATCGCCGTCTCACACGGCCCGGACAGCGGTACTCACGGCGGCAGCGGGGTTCGTGGTCGGAGCCGGGCGCGGCTGGTGCAGCGGGGCGGGAAGACCGTTGGTGGTGCCGTTCTTGATCTCTTTGACGGTCTTGTCGCCGCCGCCCTTGACCAGGTCGCTGTTGTTGGCGACCCCCATCACGATCATGCCGACGACGATGACGCTGACGATGGCTTTGAGGCTGAGCCGGGTGACGACGGCGGTGATCACCAGGATCACCAGCCAGGCGACGAACAGGGCGTCTTTGGCGGTTGACTCGGTCAGGGTGAACAGGTTGTGCAGATAGCTGAACATTGCGGGTCTCCCTAGGTTTGGCCAGCGTTGATCTGGCTAGCGGGTGGGGTGGGTAGTGAGGTCGATCGCGGACACTTCCCACCGCCCGGCGCGGGCGGTGAGCGTGAGTGGGTAGGTGAGCTGGCCGGTGACGCCGGCGACATCGGTGGTGCGCACCGTGGCCAGCACGTGGATGCGGGTGCCGTCGCCCGGCGCGGCCGCGGCGGGAGTGTCGCCGGTGGCCAGGGCCAGGGCGTCGAGGGAGACCTTGCTCGCGGGCGGTGGGGTGATCGCCGGGAGCCGGATGCCGGGGCTGGTGTAGCGGGTGATGTCCCCAGCACCGCCGAGGTAGGCATCCAGCCAGCGCGACACGGTGTCGGGCACCGATCCCTCGGTGCCGGTGGTGGCCAACTGGCTCGTCGGCGCGGAGGTCGGCACACCGCTGGCCGGGCAGGCGATCTGTGCCGGCGGTCGGGTCGGGTTGTAGCCGCCCCCGACCGCGGTGAGCACCACCTGGTAGCAGCGTTGCCCGAGCGCGGTGGCCGGCCCCTTGGCCGGGTGCGCGGTGAGCGCGGCCAGCAGCAGCACCGCGTAGTCACCGGTGTTGCCGGTGTGGGTGACCGAGTGGCTGGTGACCCAGTCCGCGGACAGCGACCCGGCCCGCACCCCGGTCAGTTGCGGCAGCGGCGCGGGCAGGTAGCCGGCCAGCGTGTCTTCGCTGCCCTCACCGGCCGCGAACCAGGCCCGCAGGAACTGCGCCGCGCGGGCGTCGATCGCGCGGGGGAACACCGCGACCGGCCCGGGGGCGGTCGCCGCACTGGGACGCGGCGCGAACAGGTGCACCGCGGCCAGCGGCCAGGTCAGGACCAGCAGCCACACGCCGAAGACCATCAGCCGC
>QHBY01000507.1 GCA_003244245.1 Pseudonocardiales bacterium | reverse complement strand
AAACATATCTGCATACACTAGGGTACGGACCGAATCTCAGTGCAACGGCGTTAAGGGCCCCGAGGAATGGTCGTTACGACGCCGCCGAGGACCTGGTCATCGGAGGTTATCCTCCCGGAACTGTAAATCGTCGTGGGTGGGAACCCGGCCGCACTGGGCCGGGCTGAGCTGCAGCGTGCGCTGGCCGTTGCGGTTGACCGCGCGCTCGCGCGGAACCCGCCGCGGTCTGCCAGGGAGTGGTGAATCCTCACCTTCTGTGACCGAATCAGCAAATTTCGAGCCGGCACTCCGCCGATCGTGATCTTTAGGCTACAAAATGTAATCAAATATTGGATGAATAAACTCTATCAGGTGACATCGTTCACACCCGATCGCCTATGGTCCGGCGTGGATCCGTGCCTGGTCGAGGACCTGGCATGACCTCAACTGCGTGCGGAGATATGGGCAACCGCGACGAGAGGCTGGCTACATGCTTGACCGGAGATGGTCGTTCACCGGCCTGGCACATCCGACCAGGAGCAGATGCTCGCCCACGTTCTCGTCTGGTGCACTCTGCCCGGTCTACGAGGATGGGACTGAGCGCGGCGACGGGGTGCGGATCACGTGACCGTCAGGGAATCGGGCGGTCCGCCGGTGCGGGCGGCGGGCGAGCCCAACGGTCAGATCGCAGTCCCGACGGCGATCGAGCGAGCCGCGCGGGAGGAAGCGGCGCGCAACAATGCTGCGGATAGCAAGCTTTCAGATGTCAGCTCACTGCAAGTCAGCCCGACTGCTGGCGTGGTCTCCAGGCGCCGTGTCCTGCAACGAGTAATAATGCCCCGGGCGGACGATCCCCCGGACGTGCGCCCGTTGTATCTCGATGAATCAGAGAATCTGCACGGTTGCACATCGGAAGTGGTATCGCGCTCGACAGTGACTCTTCCCCCCTGGAGTCAGCTCTCGTTCGCTACTTATTTCAACGCCTTCCCGGCCAGCTACTGGAAGCGCTGGACCCGGGTGGAAGAGGTGGCGTTGCGGCTGTCCGTACAGGGCGCTGGGCGGGTGGACCTCTACCGCTCCAAGGCCAACGGCGACGTCGTGCACCTGGAGGGTAAGCAACTGGACACCGGGGACGGTGCGGTCGTACTGGAGTTCCGAGAGTCGCTGGCACCGTTCGAGGACGGCGGGTGGGTCTGGTTCGACGTCGCTACCGTTCGTGAGTCGCTGACCATCTCCGACGCGGCATGGATCGTCGACGAGCCGCTGCCGGCCCGCCCGCTGGCAGTAGCGATCACCACCTTCAACCGCCCGGCCGACTGCGTCACGGCGTTGGCCGCGCTGGCCGAGGACCAGGCAGTACTCGAGATCGTCACGAAGGTCTTCGTCGTCGATCAGGGCAGCGTCAAAGTACAAGACCATCAGCTATTCGCCACCGCCGCGGCCCAGCTTGGGGACCGGCTGGTGGTGATCGACCAGGAGAACCTCGGCGGCTCCGGCGGGTTCACCCGCGGCATGCTCGAGGCGCTGCGCACCGAGGGCATCGAGCACGTGATGCTGATGGACGATGACGTCCGGCTCGAGCCGGACAGCGTGCTGCGCGTGCATGCCTTCGCCAGCGCGACGTCATCGCCGGTGATCGTCGGCGCGCAGATGCTGAACCTGCAGGTCCGCAGCCAGCTGCACGCGATGGGTGAGATCGTGGACCTGCGGACCAGCTTCTGGCGCCCGGCGCCCGGGTCGGTGTTCCAACACGACTTCGCCAAGCTGACGCTGCGCGAACAACGCCTGTTGCACGCCCGCATCCACTCCACTTACAACGGGTGGTGGATGTGCCTTTTCCCTCGGGAGGTGCTCGAACGTACCGGCCTGCCGTTGCCGCTGTTTATTAAATGGGACGACGCGGAATACGCCTTGCGGGCCGGTGAGTGCGGCTTCCCGACCGTCACGTTGCCGGGCTCGGCGATCTGGCACATGCCCTGGACCGACAAGGACGACGCGACCGACTGGACGGCCTATTTCCACCTGCGCAACCGGCTGATCACCGTCGCATTGCACAGTCCGTATGACGTCCGCTGGGCGCTTGTGCAAGATGGCTTGCGCACGACCTTTAGGCACCTGATGGCGATGGAATACTCGACGGTGGCGCTGCACCACAAGTCGATCGAGGACTTCCTCGACGGGCCGGAGCGTTTGTTCGCTTCGTTGCGTGACGCGCTGCCCGCAGTGCGTACGTTGCGCGAGGGGTACGACGACGCCCGGATTTTCTCCTCCGCCCAGCAACTGCCGATGCCGTTGTTCGATCCGGTGCGCATCGAACGTCTGCTCGACCCGCCGACGCACCCCGTCGCCATCGCCAAGCGTGCGATGTCCACCATCTCCCACCACCTGCGCGCACCTGTGCCTCCGGCCCGGGACCGCCCGCAGATCAATGTGCCGGCCCACGACGCCCGGTGGTTCCTCCTCGGCATGGTCGACTCAGCCACGGTTACGAACGCCGACGGAAGCGGGGTTGCCTTCCGCAGGCGGGACCCAGAGCAGTTCCGCGCCTTGCTCACCCGCACCGTCACGCTCTATCGGCGGCTGATCGCGGAGTGGGACGCCGCGTCAGAACGTTATCGTGCTTCGCTGCCAGAACTTACCTCCGTTGGCTCGTGGGAGCAGACATTCAAGGGCGGCGAATCGCGGCGGTTCCCTTGATCACGCGTCTCGATCACGCGACAAAATTCAGAGACACGCGTCTTTCGACTGTTCCTCATTGGGGGCCGGTAGCGGCGTTGGGCGCGTTCGGCGGGGCACTCGTGTTCCTTACTGCGCATCGGGCACTGATCGATGACGCCTACATAACGATAGACTACGCACGCAACCTCGCCCAGCACGGACAGTTGGCATTGGAGCTGGGGCACCAGTCCAACACGGCTACGTCACCTCTGAATGTGCTGTTGCTGACCGGGCTCATCTTGCTGTCCGGTGCGCCGGTGATTTCAGTAGGGATACTGCTCATCGCCTCCCTCGCCGCTATAGGTGCCGCATTGTCAGTCACATGCGCACGATTGGGGTGCAGCCGGTGGCTCGCGGCGGTCGCGGTGAGTCTCCTCGTGGTGAACCCGCTTCTCGTTTCCACGATTGGGTTGGAGACATACCTGGGGCTGGCGTTGGTCGCCGCTCTGGGCTCGGCTGTGGTCGCTCGGCGTCCGGTTGCTGCCGGAGTGGTATGCGGGCTGTTAGTGCTCACTCGCGCGGATCTTGCCGCGTTCGCCTTAGCGGCACTCATTGCCGTTGCGGGAAGCTCGCCAGCTGGGACTCGGGCAAGACGTTGCGCGCAAGTTCTCGGAGTCTCCAGTGTTGTTGCCATACCGTGGTTCGCGGCATCGTGGTGGTGGCTTGGTTCTGCGGTTCCGGACACGCTTCTGTTCAAGGTCAGCGAGGTATGGGTCGGAAATTCATTCGCCGTCGGCCTCTGGTACTACGAGCTTGGTTTCCCACTTGCCGTTGGGTTGTCCGTGCTGCCCGCTGCCGCTGGCCTTATCGTCTTGGTCGTCTGGAGCGCTAGCCGCGCACGCCTTGTGGGCGGGCCGGTCGGCCTGCTCGCAGTAGTGTGGGGGCTTGGCGCGATATTGCACATTACTGTTTACCTGCTGCTTGATCCCCCGCCGTACCACTGGTATTATGGGCCGGCGCTCGGGGCTTTGATTATGCTCACTGTCTTGGGCATGGGAAGGCCATCTTTCCGATTGCAATGGACTGTATCGACGCTTGGTGCTCTACTGATCGCAACGACAGCAGGGTTTCTCGCTGCGCGGTCATGGGCGGTGATGCCCATTTCAAGCAACTGGGCTTCCGCCTCTGAGTACGCCGCTCTCGCCGCGAGGGTACCCTCAGGGGCTACCGTGGCGACATTCGGCGAGGTCGGCACTGTCGCCTATTTCTGCGACTGCACCGTTGTTGACCGACTGTCGGACCGTGCGCAAGTCGTCGATTTGTTGAGGGCTAAACGGTCAGCGGCAGGACCGGTTTTGCGTACACTGCTCGACTGGAATTATCTTCGATTAAAGGTCGATCCGCCCATTCACGCCGTTTATAGGTTCGCGTTTGCCGAAGATCCTACGGGGATCCACGCGACGACGTCATGGCGTGCCTATGCAGGTCAGATGGTAATCCGGCCAGTCAACTAGCCTAGAACCTGTTGGGAAGGGATCAGGCTGCTCTGGTTGGCTGCCAAGAGCGGCGCCACCAGCTTCGATGCCGCCGCCGTTGGGTTGATGGATCGCCTTAGGGACGGGACTACTTCGGCGACAGCACGCGACCAGATGACGGGTGAGATCATCGACGCTTTTGGCTGCTGTTAGAGGTGGCACGAGCAGGAGTTGGTGGTCTTTGAAGGGCTGCCGACGGTGAGGTGGGGCAGGAGCGTCTGGACCAGGGGGCCGATCGCCAGGGCGTAGAGCACGGTGGCGACACCGAGGGTCCCGCCGAGCGCCCAGCCGGAGGCGACGACCGCGATCTCGATAACCGTGCGAACCCGTCGCACCGAGCCGCCGGTGCGACGCACCAGGCCGGTCATCAGGCCGTCGCGGGGGCCTGCGCCCAGGCGGGCGCCGATGTAGGCGGCGGTCGCCACCGCGTTGAGCGCGATTCCCGCACCCGCCAGCAGCGCGCGCAGCGGCAGGGAATCCGTCTGCGGTACCAAGGCCAGCGCGGCGTCCACCGAGATCCCGATCACGACGACGTTGCTGACCGTGCCGAAGCCGGGCTTCTCGCGCAGTGGGATCCACAACAGCAGCACGATCGCGCCGACGACGATGGTGACCGTGCCGATCGAGTGGTGTAGGTGCCGGGCCAGACCCTGGTGCAGCACGTCCCACGGCATGTTGCCGAGGCGGGAACGGATCAACAGCGCCATGGAGATGCCGTAGAGCACCAATCCCGCGACGAGCTGGACCAGCCGTCGACCCAGTCGAGGCGGGCGGGCGAGTGAAGGCACCGGGGTAACTTGTCGCACCCAGCCAGTATGGAGGATGATTGGACCGTGAACTACAGTCCAATCTATCGTCAGTGGCATGGTTGACAGCGCGTCGAAGCTGGCGGCGCTGGTAGGGGAGCTGGCTGGCGAGCGGCCGCCACGGTATGCGGCGCTCGCCGCGCGAATCCGGTTGCTCGTCGCGGATGGCCGGCTGGCCGTCGGGATCCGGCTACCGGCCGAGCGGGAGCTCGCAGCTGCACTGCGGCTGAGCCGGGCCACCGTCACCGCAGCCTACCGGCGGCTGCGCGACGACGGCTGGGCTAGTGCCCAGCAGGGCGCGGGGACCTGGACATCGCTACCCGCAGGGCCGGCATACGGTGCCTGGGCGCCGGCGCAGCCCACCGCCGGGGTCATCGACCTCGCGCACGCGGCCCCGGCGGCCCCGCCTGAGATCGTCACCGCGTTCACCGCGGCACTCCGAGACCTCCCGAGGCTGCTACCCGGCCACGGCTATCACCCCGCCGGTTTGCCGGAGCTGCGGGCGCGGATCGCCGAGCGGTACAGCGCGCGCGGCGTGGCAACCACCCCCGAGCAGATACTCATCACGGCCGGGGCGCTCAACGGCATCACCGTCGCGCTGGAGGTGCTCATCGGTCCGGGCGACCGGGTTCTCATCGAGCACCCCAGCTACCCGAATGCGCTGGACGCCATCTGGGCCAGTGGAGCCCGCCCGGTGCCAGTGGCCGTCGACACCGCGGATCCCGCCGCCGTCGCGGTCGACGTCACGCGGGTCGCTCGCCAGACCAGCCCCCGGCTGGCCTACCTCATGCCGGATTTCCAGAACCCCACCGGCCTGCTGCTCGACGCCGAGCAGCGGGGGCGCCTCGCGGCCGGGCTGCACGGGTCGGGCACCGTCGCGCTGGTCGATGAGACCCTCGTCGAACTGGGCCTGGACGCCGCTCCCGGCGCCCCCTACGCGGCGTTCGCTCGGGCTGATCGAGCAATCACTGTCGGCACGCTGAGCAAGACTTTCTGGGGTGGACTGCGGGTCGGCTGGTTGCGCGCCGAAGCCACCCTCATCCAGCGGCTGACGGCCGCGGCGGTGCGTGCTCAGCTATCCGGGCCGGTACTCGAGCAGCTCGCCGCCTGCCACCTGCTCGACGCCGCCGACGCGACGTTGCCCGTGCACCGCGACCGGCTGCGGGCCCAGCGCGATGCGCTTGTCCGCGCCCTTGCTGCTGCACTGCCCCGCTGGCAGGTGCCCGTGCCGCCGGGCGGACTCGTGCTGTGGTGCGGCCTTCCGGCGCCGGTCTCCAACGCCCTGGTCGATGCCGCGCAGCGGCGCGGGCTGCTCTTGGCGGCCGGCCCTCGGTTCGGCACCGGCCACGCCTTCGCCGATCGGCTGCGGCTGCCCTACACCCAGCCGATCGACGTCCTGCGGCGTGCGGTCGAGATCCTCGCGGAGGTGGTGGACATCCTGCCCGCGATCGACCCGGGCTCCGCCCCGTCGCGTCTGGTTGTATGACGCTTTTCAGTCCATCGCGGCGGCCAGCACGCGGTCGATCTACCCGGCGAGCTCGGCGTCCTGACCAGTGATCCCGCCCTGGGAATGCGTGCTGCACCGGAAGGTCACCGTGCGCCAGCGGATGTCGATGTCGGGGTGGTGGTTGTGCGCCTCGGCGATCTCGGCCACCGAGCGAACCGCCTCGATGGCCGCGGGGAAGCTGGGCAGTTTCGCGATGCGCACGATCGCGTCACCGTCGCGGTGCCAGTCGGTGAGCTCTTTCAGAGCTCCCGCAACCTGCTCGTCATCCCAGAGTTCTGCCATGGCGGTCATCCTGGCAGAAGACCGTCAACCGGCAGCCGGGTCGCGATGCAACCAACCAGCCACCTCGGGGTCGCCCAGCTCAGCGACGCGCCGGTGATATCGCCGAAGGTCGTCGCTGCGCAGCAGCGCGCGCCACTGACCGCTCGTCCCGCGGTGGAAGAACTCCGCGTTGTCGCGCCAGAGGTCGTCGCCCCGGTTGGGCACCAGATGGTCGGCCCGGCTGCGCATCTCGCCGAATCGGGCGGCCGGTACGAGCTGTGGCCACCGTTGCTCGGGCACATCGATGCGCAGGCGCCGGGCCAGGTGGCGCATCTGCCCTTCGAGGTCAGCCTGGAGATCGTCGTAGTGCAGGAGAACCAGGTTGGGGGCGCCGGCCGTGGCGGGCCAGAAGGTACGGATGTGGTGAACCAATGCCGCCAGACTGGCCGACGACTCGCTGACCGGCGCAGGGTTGTCCACCCAGTGCCAGAACCGCTCGATCTCGGTCTCCGGCGGTGCCGTGCGGGGTCCCTCAGGTAGCAGTTCGTCGAGGTCGGCGAGACCGACCGCCTTGCGCCGGGCAGTGAACAGGGCGTCCATGTCGAGGTTGGCCAGGTGGTTGGACCAGGAGAAGCCGGCATCGCGGGGGTCGCGGCCGACACAGATATAGGTCGCCCGGTCGTCGAAGGGCAGACCGTCGAGCGGCGTGTGAGTCTTGATGAACCGCCGGTGCGGCTGCGCCTCGAGCGCAGCCACAAGATCATCGCGGTCGGTCGTCAGCATGTCGAGCCACGGCGAGATCTCAGCAAGCGGCAGGGCGAAGTCCGGGGTCTGGAAGACCAGGAGGGCGCAGATCATCTGCGTCCAGGTCGTGCCGCATTTGGAAGGGGTGCTGATGACGATGTCGCCGTTCCGAAATGGGAAGCCCTCCCACCGGGCGCTGTCCGCCACGACCGACCGGTACCGGATCATTGCCGCACACATATCCAGCGACGTTAGGCGGCGACGCCGGATGCCACCAGGGGCAGGGACAGACCGAAAGCCGGCCGGAGGGCGTGGTCAGGCTTCGCGGGTGGTCGTTCTGGCTAGCGTGAGAGCTAGGCCGAGCACCAGGTAGCAGGCCGCGCGGAGACTGCTTGAGGCCAGCCCGTCGAGCGGCACTGGGTCGCGCAGCACGTCGGTGATCGCGAACCATCCGTTGGTGAGCAGCATCGGTTGCAGCCAATCCAGGGCGGGTATCGAGGAGAGCACCCCGAACACGATCAGGCCGCCCAATACCGCCGCGAGCACCACCAGCGGGTGCTCGGTGGCCGAGGACACCGTCAGGGCCACCGCACCGACCGCGGCGAGCTGCCCCACCGTCCAGGCCGCGGCCAGCGAGACCCGCAGCAGCGCCGACCCCGGCCCGACCTCGGTACCGGACAGGGTGAGCATGCCGTGGGCGGTCCCGGACGGGCCGACCAGGACCAGCCCGGTAACGATCCCGACCAAGGTGACCGCGGTGACCGCGGCCATCGCGACGGACAGCACACCGACCGCCTTGACCAGCACCAGCCGGGGCCGGCTGACCGGGGCCAGCAGCAGCCCGCGCAGCGTCCCGTGCGCGGACTCGCCGGCCAGCGCGTCGGCGGCGGCCATCGTCACGGCCAGCGGCAACAGCAGAGCCAACGAGATAGACAGCGCCACAACTGGCAGCACCAGCCCGTTACCGGCGATCTGGGTGAGCAGGCCCGACCCACCCGGTGAGTCGGTGGCCACGATGCCGATCCCCATCAGCACCGGGACCAGCGCGAGAATCCCCAGCCCGATCTGGGTGCGCGGTCGGCGCAGCACCCAGCGCAGCTCGCTTCGCAGCAGCCGACCCAGCGGCGCGCGTACCGGGGTGGACAGAGAGCCGCCCTCGGGGGCAGCGATAGTCACTGGCTGTTCCGCTCGGTCAGCTGGGCGAACAGCTCGTCCAACCCGGTCCGCCGGCGCTGCACCTCGTGCACCGCCACGCCGGCCCCGACCAGCAGCGCGACCACTGCGGGCGGGTCGGTCCCGGCGAGCTCGACGCGCACCCCGGCCGGGCGAACCGCGGCGCCGATGCCAGCCGCGCGCAGCGCCTGCATCGCGACGGCGGAATCCGGGGTAAGCACGTCCAGCGCGGGTGCCGCACCGTCGAGCAGGGCGGCCAGTGACCCCGCGGTGATCAGCGAACCGTGGTCGAGCACCGCGACGTGCGTGCAGGTCGCCTCGACCTCGGTGAGCAGGTGCGAGGACACCAGCACGGTGGCGCCCCCGGCGTGCAGCTCGGCGATGATCGTCCGGACGTCCCGGGTCCCGGCGGGATCCAGGCCGTTGGTCGGTTCATCGAGAATCACCAGACGCCGGGGCACCAGCAGCGCCGCGGCGAGGCCCAGACGTTGTTTCATGCCCAGCGAGTAGGCGCGGTAGCGCCGGCCTGCCGCACTGGTCAGGCCGACCCGGCTCAGGGCGCGTTGCACCGCATCGGGGATCGCTCGACTGGGCAGCAGTGGCTCGGCTGCCGCGCACCGTCGCAGGTTCTCCAGGCCGGATAGGAACGGGTGAAACCCCGGACCTTCCACCAGCGCTCCGACATGCGGCAGCACCACGCCGGCGGCTCCCGGGATCGGTGACCCGAGCAGCTCCACGGTGCCCGCGGTGGGGCGGGACAGCGCCAGCAGCATGCGGATCATCGTGGTCTTGCCTGAACCGTTGGGGCCCAGCACACCGAGCACGGCGCCGACCGGCACGTCGAGGTTCACCCCGGACACCGCCACGGTGGCGCCGAACACCTTGCGCAGGCCCCGGATCCGGATCGCCGGCGCTTGCGCCGCAGCCGGCGCGGCGGCCGCCGCCGGGGTGACCGAGCCGGCCGTCACCTGGTCAGTCCTTAGTCAGCGCTTCGCGGAGCCGGTGCGGGCTCATCAGACCTGTTGTTGGCTGCCCGGCGCGCTGGGTCTGCAGCAGCATGGCCTCGACGTCGTCGACAGTGCTGCGCAGTTCGGCGCGGATGGCGGGATCGTCGGAGGCGGCGGCTTCGCGCGGGCTCAGGTCACCGATCACGCCAGGCGTATCCAGCCAGCTTGCTTCGGCGTCGCGGCTGATGCGATCGGTGGCGTCGTCCGCGTCGGTTGCGGCCGTCGCCTCGAGAAAGTAGCTCTCCAGGATGATGGTGCGGCCTTCGCGGCCGTCGGATTCCTCGCTGACGCGCTTGGCATGCCGGGCACGTTCGGTGGCTTCTGGGGCGACGTCTCGCAGCTGGGTCTCGAGTTCGGCGAGCCGCGCGGGAGAATTCGAGGCGACGGTCAAGTCATCGCCGGTCCGCTGAATCACCCCGAGGTTCAGCACCCGCCCATCGGGCAGCTGCCGGTGCCAGGCGACGACGTCCTCGTCGGTCCGGGTCAGCCGCTCGATGAGGACGTCGAAGGTCTGCTGCGAGTGGGGCACCCGGTAGGTGACGTGGCACTCGTAGATGTCGTCGCCGTCACTGTTGCGGAACTGGACGGGGGGCTGGGGAGCGAAGAAGTCCGCGATCTGTTCCATCGATGGGCCTGAGGCGAGAAGCCCAGCCAGCTCGCGACGGCGTTGCCGGGAAACGTGGACGGGCACCGCGAGCATCCGAGGGCCGGTGTCGTCGTGCAGCACCCGGCCGCAGAACAACGCCAGCCGATGCGTGGACTGCGAGAACAACTTGTCGACCAGTTCGATCGGGTCGAAGTCCGGCAGCGGGCGAAGCGTGACGCTGACGTCGCGGGTGACGTCGGTTGCCTCGTAGAGCGTGACCGGGATCCGCCGCCAGTCCTCGATGAGCTGGCGTTCGTCGGGGCGCAGCCAGTGACCTCGGGCGGCGAGGAACTTCTCCACCAGGCCGCCGTGGAACAGGGCAAGATCCAGCATGAACATCGCGTACCGTTGCGCGTCCTCGGTGCGCTCGATCAGCAGCGTGATCATCTTCAGGCCGGGAGCGCGCTCAGCGTAAGTGCCCAACAGCGCGTAGACGAGCTGGGCCCGGGCGCTCAGGGGGGGCAGCGCATCGAGCCGGCAGCAGGCCTTGAACTTGCGGCCCGACCCGCACGGGCAGGGGTTGTTGCGTCCGATGTCGGGGGGTGTCGCGGCGATGGCCTCGCTCAGCCCCGCCCGCAGCGGGCTGGGAATATCGGAGCGCCGCAGGTACCGGTCCGCTGTGACGTAGTCTCCGCGCGCCGCGGCGTACTGGGTGGCGTCGTGCAACGCCGGCTCCAGACCCGGGCGCAGCGTCAGCGCCTCATCGAGCACGTCGCAGGCGGTGGCCGAGTCCCCAGCGCCTTCGGCAGCGCGAGCGGCAATGAGCGCGACTGCGGCCTTCTCCTCCCTGCTTCGAGCCTGCGACCGCAGCGCCGCAAGCTGCGCCTGGACTACACCGCGCTGGATTGCATCTCCTTGGGCGGTGTGGCACTCGATCTGGGCGGAAAGGAAGCCCAGTGCGCTATCGGTGGCCGCCGTCAGCGCATCGAGCAGGAACCGGATGCCGGCCGCATCCAGCGGATCCTCGCCGGTGAGCATTCCCACCAGGGTCTCAACCTCGATGAGCACATCGTTTTCGGCCATCCGGGCAGGCTAGCCGACATGCAGCCATATCGGGCAGCCAACGGTGAACTTGACACGACCGACCTCCCCGTTGGCTGCCCTTCAGGAGCTACCAACCCGGCCGGGCAGCGCCGCTAACCGCTGCCATCCCGGCCTAGTGTCAGGGCAGCCGGGCCGGCATCGCAGACCTCGCCGCGAGGATCAGGCATGATCGCGAACTCGGAAGAAGCAGCCGCGCTGAGCGCGGCTCATCCTTCCCAAACGGTGATCTTGATGCTGATCCCCCGACTCGTCCGCCAGGGAGCCTTTCCAGCGACGCCGGGCAACCGCCACCATCGTTGCGCATGCGCCGCCACACCGAGCAGTCCAAGGCCCGCGCCGAGCAGCCGGAAGCGGCCCCGGCCGTGGTGGTCGCAGCCGCCCTGGTGCGCGCGGGTCGGGTGCTCGCGCAGCAGCGGGCCTACCCCCCGGAACTCGCGGGGCGCTGGGAACTGCCGGGCGGCCGGGTCGAGCCAGAGGAGAGCGCCCGAGAAGCACTGATCCGGGAGTGTCGCGAGGAGCTCGCCGTCGAGGTCGTACCGGGCGAACAGCTCGGGCCGGACGTGCCGTTACCCAGCGGATTCGTACTGCGGGTGCACGTCGCGCGGTTGGCTCAGCCGATGGCGACACCGGTTCCGGTGGAGCATGCCGCGCTGCGGTGGGTGGACGTCACCGATCTGGCTGAGCTCGATTGGTTGGACGCCGATCGCGCCATTTTGCCCGATCTTAAAGTGCTGTTAATGGCCGCAAGACGTGGTGCGGCGGGCTGCGCGGGTGCCCCCAAAAATCCCTCCGAGTAACATTGGAGTTCCCGGCACCCAATCGAGGAGTTCCTGCGTGCCCACAGCTGCCCCTGCCCGCCTGCGCACCGACCTGCGCAATGTTGCCATCATCGCCCACGTCGATCATGGCAAGACCACGCTCGTCGACGCCATGCTGCGCCAGTCCGGCGCCGTGACCGGCCGCAGCGAGGTGGACCGCGTGCTGGACTCCGGCGATCTGGAGCGCGAAAAGGGCATCACGATCCTGGCCAAGAACACCGCGGTCACCCGGTCCACACCCGATGGTCCGGTCACGATCAACGTGGTCGACACTCCCGGGCACGCTGATTTCGGTGGTGAGGTCGAGCGCGGATTGTCCATGGTGGACGGTGTGCTGCTACTCGTCGACGCCAGCGAGGGCCCGTTGCCCCAGACCCGCTTCGTGCTCCGCAAGGCCCTGGCGGCGCACCTGCCGGTGGTGCTCGTGGTCAACAAGGTGGACCGGCCGGATGCGCGGATCGTGACGGTGGTCGACGAGACCCACGACCTGCTGCTCGACCTCGCCACTGACCTGGAAGGCCTCGAAGCCGATACCGCTGCGGCGGTACTGGACATGCCGGTGATCTACGCCAGCGCCCGGGCCGGCCGCGCCAGCCTGACCCGACCGCAGGATGGTGCGATGCCCGACGTCGAGGATCTCACCCCGTTGTTCGACGTCATCCTCACGCACGTGCCACCGCCCGCAGGTGATGCGCAGGCGCCGTTGCAGGCGCACGTCACCAACCTCGACGCGTCGACCTTCCTGGGCCGGATCGCGCTGTGCCGGGTCCGTGCCGGACGGCTGCACAAGGGCCAGACAGTGGCGTGGTGCCGCGAGGACGGGTCGATCCGGTCGGTCAAGATCACCGAGCTGTTGCGCACCGAGGGGCTCGACCGGGTCCCGGCTGCCAGCGCGAAGGCCGGTGACCTGATCGCCATCGCGGGAATCGCGGAGATCACCATCGGCGACACCCTCGCTGACGTGGACGATCCGCGCCCGCTGCCCCGGATCACCGTCGACGAGCCGGTGATCGCGATGACGATCGGGATCAACACCAGCCCGCTGGCGGGCCGGGGCGGGGGTCGCAAGCTCACCGCTCGGCTGGTCCGCAACCGCCTGGACGCCGAACTGGTCGGCAATGTCAGCATCCGGGTGTCTCCCACCGAATCACCGGACACCTGGGAAGTGCAGGGTCGTGGTGAGCTCGCGCTGGCCATCCTGGTGGAAACCATGCGACGGGAGGGCTTCGAGCTCACCGTCGGCAAACCCCAGGTGGTCACCCGCATCGTGGACGGCACCCTGCACGAACCGTTCGAGCATCTCACCGTGGACGTGCCCGAGGAGTACGTCGGTGCCGTGACGCAGCTGCTGGCCGGCCGCAAGGGCCGGACCGAACAGCTCGGTGCCACCTCCGGGGACGGCTGGGTACGGCTGGAGTTCACGGTGCCCTCCCGTGGCTTGATCGGTTTTCGCACCGAGTTCCTCACGATTACCCGGGGCACCGGTGTGGTCCACCACGTCTTCGACGGCTACCGCCCATGGGTGGGCGAGCTGCGCACCCGCCGCTCCGGATCGCTGGTCGCCGACCGCTCCGGCGCGGTCACCGGGTACGCGTTGACGCAGCTGGGTGACCGGGGCGCCTTCTTCGTGGAGCCCGGTGCCGCCGTCTACGCCGGCATGGTGGTCGGCGAGAACCCCCGCGCCGAGGATCTGGATCTCAACATCTGCCGGGAGCGCAAGCTCACCAACGTACGTTCCTCCAGCGGAGAGGAACTCGAGCGGCTGGCTCGGCCGCGGACGCTCGGGTTGGAGGAGGCACTGGAGTTCTGCGCCTCCGACGAGTGCGTCGAGGTGGCTCCGGACGTGGTGCGGGTGCGCAAGGTGATGTTGGATGCTACCCAGCGCGGCCGGCAGCGGGCCCGGGATCGGGTGGGGCGGGGTCCGTCGACGTCGGCCCAGTAAGACTGGGATTGGGCACGTCTGCCGCACTGGGCCCGCGGAGGCGCTGCGGCGACAAAGACCCCGGAGACAGCCGGGGAGATCGCCTTGCGGCAGCATGTCGCCTCGTGAAACGGTCCGGCGGTGCGGGCAGGGTGGTGGCGGCGCTGATCGCCGGAACTGCGCTCGTTGCGTGCACCCCGCAGCCACCGTCACTGCTCGCACCCCGCCAGCCCACCACGAGTTCGTCAGTGGCGTCGCCTGCCGTGCGGGAGGTGGTGTTCGGGATGGACCGGTTGATAGGCGGCTTCAACCCGCACACGCTGGCCGACCTGACGCCGGTCTCTGAAGCGGTCGCGGGCCTACTGCTGCCGTCGGCGTTTCACCAAACACCGGCCGGGCAGTGGGTGCTCGACCACACGCTGCTCGACTCCGCCGAGATCACGCGTACCGAACCGTTCACCGTCACCTACCGGATCCGGCGCAACGCGCAGTGGTCTGATGTCACCCCCATCGCCGCCGAGGACTTCAGCTATCTCGCTGAGCAGATGCGCACCCGACCCGGCGTGGTGGACTCGGCCGGCTACCAGCTGATCGATCAGGTGGTCTCCCGGGACGGCGGCGAGACCGTCGAGGTGGTCTTTCACCGGCCCTACGCCGGCTGGCGCACCCTGTTCCAGGATCTGCTACCCGCTCATCTGCTCAAGGATGCGCCCGGCGGTTGGAGCAAGGCGCTCGACGCCGGGGTGCCAGTCTCCGGCGGCCCCTTCGCGATGACGTCAGTAGACCGGTCGCGTGGCGAGATGGTGCTGGAACGCAACGACCGGTACTGGGACACCCCGGCTCAGGTCGACCGGATCCGGTTCCGTCAGGGCAGCCAAGCGGCACTGGTGGACGCGCTACACACCGGTGGCGCGCAGGCTGCCTTGTTCAGCCGTCCCGATGCCATCACCGAGTCGTTGCTGCGCGCCGCCGACCTGGGAGTGACTTCGACTGTCGTGCCGCAGCCGGTGCTGGTCTCGGTGCTGCTGCGCCCGGCTAGCGCCGTGTTGAGCGATCAGCGGGTGCGCACCGCGGTGGCCGCGGCGCTGGACCGTCCCGAGCTGATCGCAACCGGAGTGGCCAGCGGCCCTTCCGCGGCGCTGCGGGCCGATTCCGAGATGCTCGCCCCATCTGCGCCCGATTATCACGCCACCGACCACGCCACCGGCATCCCGGTGCGGCCTGATCCGGCCACGACACGCCGGTTGCTCACCGACGCCGGGTACACCCGCGGTCCGGTGGGTTGGGAACGCGCCGGGCAACCACTGCGGCTGGTGGTTGCGGCGCCGGTGAACCGCGAGCCCTACGGGACGATCGCCGCCCGGGTGACCGATCAGCTTCGCAGCACCGGGATCGCCGCCGAGCTGCGTGAGGTCGACCCTGACGTGCTGTTCACCACCTTGCTCGGCCCGAGCGTGGACGCGGGTCCAGCTCGGGGCGGAGCGGCCGAGGTGACCGCACCAGCGGGCGCCGGCTCAGCGGCGGCCAATCAAGTGGGGATCACGCCGGGCGTGGACATCGTGGTGGCACCCCAGCCGGCAGCCGGGCATCCCGCCAGCCAATTGGCGTCCTGGTACGGGTGCCCGCTGGTGGTACCAGCGAAGCTGGCTCCGGCGCCGCCTAATCCGGCGAACCTATGCGACCTGACCCTGCAGCCGGTGATCGAGCGGGCGCTCACCCAAGAAGACCCAGCGGGCCCGCTGCCCCCTACCGTCGAGGCGGCGCTGTGGGATCTGGCCGTGACGATCCCGCTCTACCAGCCGGCTTCACTGCTCATCACCACTAGCCAGCTGCTCAACGTCGCCCCGGGTACGCCGCTGGAAGGTCCGCTCAACGGCGCTGCCCGCTGGGAGCTCCACCGGTGAAATCAGGAGGTCTCCAGTGACGGCGAAGTCGAGGCTGCTGATAAGCCTCCCGGCGGGGTTCGCCTGCCTTGTCCTCGCGGTCACCGGTTGCGTGGCGGCCAGCGGAACCGACCGTCCCGAAGGCGGCAGCGGGCCGACGAACGCCCGGGCGCGCGGGGACAACGGGGACGGATCATATCGCGCACCGAGGGTGCCACCCGGGCCTGCGGTCTTCGTCGCGCACGGCGCACCATTCTTCGCCTACAACAACACGACGGTACAGGCGGGCAACAACCCGGACAACGATGTGGTGCTCAACCAGGTCCTCGCAGACCCGTTCATCGTCGACGGAAACGGTAGGTTTCTGCTCAACTCCGAGGTGCTGGCGTCAGCCGAGCTGACATCGAAGGATCCTCAGGTCGTCACATACAAGATCAAACCGGACGTAAAATGGTCTGATGGGCAGCCGTGGAATTGCCAAGACTTTTATCTGGCTTGGCTAGCGGGCAGCGGCGCGACGCCGTACTTCATGCCGGCGACCACGCGGGGATTGGATCGGGTTAACGCCGAGTGTCGTGACAAGAACACCTTTGTCGAGACCTACCGGTCACCCTACGCAGACTGGCGTCGGAACTACCTTCACCACGCCATTCTTCCGGCCCACGTTCTTGAGCGGGAGACCGGGATCGCCGATATCACCGCGCTGAGCCCCACGTCGGCACCAGCCGTCCTGAAGAAGGCCGGTGACTTCTGGAACAGCAGCTGGGCTGGTTTCGACGCCAAGACGATGCCGGGCTCGGGTCCTTATCAGTTCGATGGCTCGACGACGGCTACGCAGAGTGTGCTGATCCGCAACCAGGGCTGGGCGGGCAGCCCGGGAGGTCCGGCGATGATCGTGCTCAGTTCCGTTGCGGACGGCACCGCTGCGGTGCAGGGTCTGGCAAACCGCCAGTTCACGGTCGTGCAACCGCCGGCTGATCCGCTGCTGGCTGATCGGCTGCGGGCGCTGTCGGGCCGGGGTGTGATATTCGAGGCGCGGGGCGGTCCCACCGCCGAGCATCTGGACTTCAATCTGCTCCGCCCACTGTTTCGGGATCCGGTCATCCGTACCGCTTTCGCGCAGTGTATCGACCGCAACAAACTCGTCGACGAACTGGCCCGCGGGATACGGCCGGAGACTCAGCCGCTAGGAAGTCTCGCGTTTCTCCCCAACGATGCGAAATACGAAGATCTCTACTCTGACAAGATGATCGCCGACGCGCAGAAAGCGCAGGTCACGCTGGAGCGGGCGGGCTGGATACTAGGTCCCGATGGCGTTTACTCCAAGGCCGGTCAGCGACTGTCCTTCGCCATCAGCCACGACGGTTCCCCGGCCCACTCAAGAGAAGTGGAACTGATCAGGACGCAGTGTCGCCAGGCCGGTATGGAGATCGCTGACGGCGCCACTCCGGGCGGTGTGGGAGATGACGTAACGCACGGACGGTTTGATGTCGCGCTGACGACGAGCTCACGTGCGTCCCGAGTGTGGTCCTTGGCTGGTCACTATGCGACCAATGGTGAATTCAACTACCAGCACTACAGCAACCCTGAGGTCGACGTTGCGCTGGATGTCGCGGAGACGGAATACGCCGAGCCCACCCAGATGGATGCCTTGATGAAAGCCGATCGGCTCCTCGCCGATGATCTGGTGTCGCTTCCGTTATTCCAGGTCCCCATCATGTGGGCCTACACCAACAACATCGACAGCGTCTACCGCCAAGCGTCCTATGGCGTCACCTGGAACGCCAACGAATGGACCGTCCGGTAGGTTCAGTGACGCAGGACCACCGCGACGATTCCAGCTAGGTGCTCCAGCCGGGCAACCTCGGCGGCGCGGAACATCGGTCCGCCTGGACGACCGATCAGCAGGGCCCGATCGGCACCGCCCAGCGGGGTCGCGGCCAGTTCGGTACCCAGCTCCCGCCAGGGGCGAGGTACCCACGGGTCTTCAGGGTCCAGGATCGTCGCGCGGCGCAACGGCCACCACGGCAGCTCTCCGGCGACGGTCTCCGGCGCGGCGAACGACGCGGCGACCCGGTGTGATCGTCCGCTTGAGACACTGAGCACCATCGCCCAACCCGCTCGGACGATCTTAGGCACCCCATCGGTGAAGATCTGCAGGCCGTGCGCGGGGTCCGCGGCGACCTGCTCGACCAGCTCCAGCTCACGGTGGGTGTCCAGGACACCCGCCCACGGGCGGACGGCGTCGACCTCGACGCCCTCGACCGACTCCGCCGCGGTGATCAACACGTCGGGTAGCCGGCCGGAGGGAAGCTCCACGACCAGGTCATCGATGGCGATACCGGATCTGCGCTCGACGACGTCAAGGCTGAGGATGTCAACGCCGACCTCACCCAACGCTGTGGCCACCGCGCCGAGCGCCCCAGGCCGGTCCGGGAGCTGGACCCGAATCAGAAAGGACATCCGCCGCCGTGCCTGTTCATTCGGGCCTCTTCATCCGGCGTCCCTCCATCAAGTCCCATCAAGACACGGACTCGGAGGAGCCCGTGCACTCGCCGGTCGCCGATTGTGACAGAGCGAGCCGGAAGCTACGCCCCCCAGCCCGCAGCCGGGTCACTCGCCCCCGCAACGCCCGAGACTAGACTCGCCCGCGTCAACCAAACCCAGCACCACTTCAGGAGTCTCTGTGCCCACCATCTCCCGTGACGAGGTAGCGCACCTCGCCCGGCTCGCCCGGCTGGCCGTCACCGAGGAGGAATTGGATCTGTTCGCCAGCCAGCTCGAGGTGATCCTGACGTCGGTTGCCCGGGTCGGCGAGGTGGCGGCCACGGACATCGAACCTACCTCGCACGCTGTCGGGTTGACCGATGTGTTCCGCCCCGACGTGCCGCGTCCAGGACTAACCCAGCAGCAGGCGCTCTCGGGCGCCTACGCCACTGAGGACGGCCGATTTCGGGTACCCCGCATCCTGGACGAATCATGACCCGGTTGACCCGGTGGTCCGCCGCGGAGCTCGCTGCCCGGATCCACGCCCAGGACATCACCGCGGTGGATGTGGCCAGAGCGCACCTCGATCGGATCGCCGCCGTGGACCCCGCCCTGCACGCGTTCCTGCACCTTGACGGTGAGGTCGCGCTCGCCGCCGCCGCCGCTGTGGACGACGGGCTGCGACGTGGGAACCCGCCGGCCTCGCCGCTGGCGGGCGTGCCGCTGGCCCTGAAGGACGTGTTCACCACCGTCGACATGCCGACGACCTGCGGCTCGCGGATGCTCCAGGGCTGGCAGCCACCTTATGACGCCACGGTTACCCGCAGATTGCGCGAAGCCGGCGTGGTGATCGTGGGCAAGACCAACATGGACGAGTTCGCCATGGGTTCCTCCACGGAGAACTCCGCCTACGGGCCCACCCGCAACCCCTGGGATCTCGACCGCGTCCCGGGCGGATCCGGTGGTGGGTCGGCAGCGGCGGTGGCCGCCTTCGAGGTGCCGCTTGCGGTCGGTACCGACACCGGCGGGTCGATCCGCCAGCCCAGCGCGGTGACCGGAACCGTCGGGGTCAAACCGACCTACGGCGGCGTCTCACGGTATGGGCTGGTGGCGTTCTCCTCCAGCCTGGATCAGGGCGGTCCGGTGGCTCGGACGGTGCTCGACGCGGCGCTGTTGCACGAGGTGATCGGCGGGTACGACCCGCTGGACTCCACGTCGATCGACGCACCGGTGCCCCCGGTGGTGCAGGCGGCCCGCGCGGGTGCCGCCGGTGACCTGACCGGGGTCCGGGTCGGGGTCGTCACCCAGTTCAGTGGGGACGGCTACCAGCCTGGGGTACTGCGGGCTTTCGAAGTGGCCGTGAGTCGGCTGCGCGAGCTGGGGGCTGAGATCGTCGAGGTGTCCTGTCCGTCCTTCAACCACGCGCTACCCGCCTACTACCTGATCGCACCCAGCGAGTGCTCCTCGAACCTGGCCCGCTTCGACGGCATGCGCTACGGGCTGCGCGTCGGCGACGACGGTAGCCGCAGCGCCGAGGAGGTCATGTCGCTGACTCGCGAAGCCGGTTTCGGACCGGAGGTCAAGCGTCGCATCATGCTCGGCACCTACGCCCTGTCCGCCGGGTACTACGACGCCTACTATGGACAGGCTCAGAAGGTCCGCACACTGATTCTCCGGGATTTCGCAGCGGCCTTCGAGCGGGTCGACGTGCTGGTCTCGCCGACCACTCCGACCACCGCGTTCCGCATCGGTGAGCGGGTGGACGACCCGTTGGCGATGTACCTGTCGGACCTGTGCACGATCCCGGCGAACCTGGCGGGCAACGCCGCGCTGTCCGTTCCGGCCGGGCTGTCCGATGACGACGGCTTACCGGTGGGTCTGCAGGTGATGGCGCCCGCGCTGGCCGACGATCGGGCCTACCGGGTGGCCGCGGCCTACGAGGTTGCCCGCGATGGCGCCGATGGTGGCCCGCTGGCGCAGCGGGTGCCTGATCTGGAGGTGATCGGGCGATGACCGCTGCGCTGATGGACTACGACGAGGTGCTGGAGCGTTTCGACCCGGTCCTCGGGCTAGAGGTGCACGTCGAGCTGTCCACCGCGACGAAGATGTTCTGCGGCTGCGCCAACGTGTTCGGGACACCGCCCAACACCCAGGTCTGCCCGACCTGTCTGGGGCTGCCGGGAGCGCTGCCGGTGCTCAACGGCGTCGCGGTGGAGTCGGCCATGCGGATCGGGCTGGCGTTGAACTGCTCGATCGCCCCGTGGTGCCGGTTCGCCCGGAAGAACTACTTCTATCCGGACATGCCGAAGAACTTCCAGACCTCCCAGTACGACGAGCCTATCGCGGTGAACGGCTCGCTGGCGGTGCAGCTGTCCGACGGCTCGGTGTTCACCGTCGCCATCGAGCGCGCCCATATGGAGGAGGACACCGGCAAGTCGCTGCACGTCGGTGGTGCCGACGGCCGTATTCACGGCGCAAGCCACTCCCTGCTGGACTACAACCGCGCCGGCGTCCCGCTGATCGAGGTCGTCACCAAGCCGATCGAGGGCGCCGGGGCTCGGGCGCCGGAGATCGCCCGGGCCTACGTCACCGCGCTACGTGACCTGCTTCGGGCGCTGGACGTGTCCGATGTGCGGATGGACCAGGGGTCGATGCGCTGCGACGCCAACGTCTCGCTGATGCCGCGTGGCTCGACGACCTTCGGCACCCGCACCGAGACCAAGAACGTCAACTCGCTGCGGTCGGTGGAGCGCGCGGTGCGCTACGAGATGTGCCGGCAAGCCGCGGTGCTGGTCTCCGATGGCCAGATCGTGCAGGAGACCAGGCACTTCGACGAGACCACCGCCAGCACGTCGGCCGGCCGACGCAAGGAGACCTCGGAGGACTACCGGTATTTCCCGGAGCCTGATCTGGTGCCGATCGCCCCCAGTGACGACTGGGTGACGCGGCTGCGGGCCACCCTTCCCGAGCTGCCCTGGCAGCGCCGAGCTCGGGCTAAGACGGAGTGGGGGCTGTCCGACCTCGAGCTGCGTGACCTGGTCAACGCCGGCGCGCTGGACCTCATCGCGGCCACCGTCGACGCCGGTGCGCCCGCCGCTGAGGCTCGGTCGTGGTGGGTGTCTTACCTGTCCCAGCAGGCCAACTCCCGCGGTGTTGAGCTTGCCGACCTACCTATCACGCCGAAGCAGCTAGCGCGGGTGATCGCGCTGGTGGACAGGGGTGCGCTGACCAACAACCTGGCCCGCCAGGTTGTCGACGGGGTGCTGGCGCAGGAGGGCGAGCCCGACGAGGTTGTCGCTACTCATGGCCTGGCCGTGGTGTCCGATGACACCGCGTTGACCGCCGCCGTCGAGCAGGCGCTGGCCGCCGCGCCCGACATCGCGGACAAGATTCGCGGCGGCAAGGTAGCTGCGGCGGGCGCGATCGTGGGTGCAGTCATGAAGGCCACCGGGGGCCAGGCCAACGCCCAACGCGTGCGTGAGCTGGTACTTACAATCGTGAATGAATAAACAGGACAAATGATGGTGGCTGACATTCGAATCCGTCCGGCTCAGGTCGATGATGCCCGGGTGCTGGCGCGGCTGCGGTATCAATTCAAGCAAGAAGATTATGAACGGATGGCGTTGGAGCAGGAGAGCTTCGTCGACGACTGCCAACGCTGGATACATGATAGGCTCACCAACGGACGCTTGCTGGCTTGGGTCGCTGAATTCGATGGCGAGGTGCGCGGCCATGTGTTCCTCGGCTGTGTGGGGAAGTTCCCTAGCCCATTTCCAGGCAGCACGGAACTCGGTTATATCACGAATTTTTACGTCCAGCCCGACCAACGCAATCTCGGCCTAGGACGTGCCCTACTAGACGCTGTCGTAGAACATTGAGGGTTATCGGAAACCATTC
>QHBY01000506.1 GCA_003244245.1 Pseudonocardiales bacterium | reverse complement strand
GCGAGATGTGCGGAACGTCAGGCCGTGCTGTCTACTCCCGGGATTTGGCACATCGATCCCATCCACTCCACCGTGGCGGCGACCGCGGTCCACCTCGGCTTTGCCAAGATCCACGGCCGATTTCGCAGGTTCAGCGGCACCCTGACCGTGGCCGACCCACCGGAACACAGCTCGGTAGACGTGCTCATCGACACCGACAACCCCGACCGCGACACCGCGCGGCTCACCGGACTTCCTGGACGTCAACGCCTTTCCGCAGATCCGCTATACCGGCCACAGGCTGACCGCGCTGCGCCCGGACACCTGGCACCTCGATGGCCGGCTCACCCTGAAGTCAGTCGCCCAACCTGTCGCGCTGAACATCGACTACTTGGACACCGGCCCCGGTCCGCTGGGCGACGTCCGCGCCGGATTCCATGCCAGCACGCAACTCGACCGTGACGAGTTCGGCAGATCTGGTCGGCTCGGCGAGCAACCTATCGCGTTTTGTACCGGATCGACGAGGTCAGCAACACCGTGACCATCGAGGCGGTCCGACACCGGCGTAACGCATACAGATAGCATTCTGCGCGAGCTTGACCGGAGTTGAGGTCCCGCATCGCCGCGAGCAGTTTCCATGTTGTGCCGGATCCTTGGTCGCCGGCGATGTGCGCGGCGTCGAGGCCCGCGACGAGTTCCAGCATCGTCGCGTGCGTCTTACGGGCGAGTACTTCGATACTGCAGATCGCGTCGAGCAGTTCTTGTGGGCGCCGTGCGGGAACTGAGTCGCGGAGTACGTCGACGCAGTCGAAGGCCGACTGCAGATCGTCGCAACTGGCCGGTCTCATGCCACTATTCTCTCGGGACACCCTGACAATCAAGCCGCCTACGGGAACCGTGAAGAAAAAGATGCGACGAACGTCGAAACGCAGCGATAAAGGGCTGCGGCTAACGGGAAGCGAGCTCGGCTGCCGCGGAATTTACCTCTTGCTGGGATGCACCATTGGCCACCAGAAGGCGGTAGCGATTGAGCAGCCGGGGGGCGTGAAAGGCCAGCACGGCGACGAGAGCGCCGTCGGCGAAGTAGCCCGCGACGGTGCCCTTGATCACGCCGGGGTCGTGCAGCACCTCGACGGACGTCGCCAGATCGCAGCGCCCAATCAGCTGCAGCGTCAGCCCGTACTGATCGGACCAGAAGTACGGCACGGCATCGGCTAGCCGGGTGATCTTCGCGCCGGCGATGTGCTGCGCGACGACGGCGGCCTGCTCGGTGGCGGAGGTCCAGTGCTCGATGCGGGGCCGATCTCCGAACGTGGGGTGCCGCCAAGCGGCGATGTCACCGACC
Organism: Pseudonocardiales bacterium; assembly: GCA_003244245.1. Taxonomy (GTDB): domain Bacteria; phylum Actinomycetota; class Actinomycetes; order Mycobacteriales; family Pseudonocardiaceae. Next base: position 9,014 of record QHBY01000506.1, on the reverse strand, counting down.
CCGTAGACGTTGCCGGTGCCCTCCACCAGCCCTGTGGCGTCGCAGAGCAGCCCGCCTTCGGTCGGCACCCCGAGCCCGGAGAGCCACCCACCGTCGACAACGGTGCCCACCCCAACCACGCCGCAGTCGGCCCGCACGACGGTCCCATCGGCCAACTGGGCGGCGATCCCGCCATCGCTGTCGACGAAGTCCATCAGCCGCACCCCGCAGCGCACCGAGACCCCATTGTCGGTCTGCAACCGGGCGCACAGCTGGCCCATCTGCTCGCCGAGAACTCGGGCGAACGGCACCGGCAGCGCCTCCAGCATTGTCACCTCGCGGCCGGCCATCCGGGCGGTAGCGGCGACCTCAGCACCGATGAAGCCAGCCCCGACCACCAACAGCGAGCGGGCCCGGGAGATCGAATCCCGCAGCGCGCGGCAGTCCTCCAGCGTGCGCAGCACGTGCAGCTCCGGGTGATCGGGCTGACCGGGCAGTCGCCGCGGCCGCACCCCGGTTGCCACTACGAGTGTGTCGTAGTGAAGCCGCGTGCCATCGTCGAGCTCGATCGCACCGCCGTCGAGGCCGATAGCGGATCTGCCCAAGTACAACGAGACAGCGAGGTCGGCCAGCTCGCCGCGGTGCAGGGTGGCCCGTTCCTCGGGCCATGTGCCGGCGAGGATCTGCTTGGACAGTGGGGGCCGATCGTAGGGTTCATGCGCCTCGTCGCCGACGAGGCTGATCCGGCCGGAAAACCCTTCTGAGCGGAGGCACTCGACGGTACGCAGGCCGCCCAGCCCAGCGCCGACGACCACGACGTGCACCATATGTCCCTTCCGGTATCGGGGCTCATGGTGTCACGGGTCGTCAGCTCACAAGTAGCTGGCGCTGGCCAGTCCAGAGCTCCCGGCGTTCCTCTTCGGTCAAGCCGCCCCAGACGCCATAGGGTTCCCGCGCCGCCAGCGCGTGGCGGCGACACTGCTCCAGAACTGGACAGAGTTGGCAAATCGCCTTGGCCCGATCGGCCCGGCGGGATCGCGCCGAACCTCGTTCACCGTCCGGATGGAAAAAGACACTACTGTTCAACCCCTGGCAGGAGCCCTGCAGCTGCCAGTCCCATTCATTAGCGACCGGCTTCGGAAGTCGTCGGGTGTCCGTCATCTCCAACACCGTCCTTGCTGGTCGATCGGTCCCGGTTGCTGGATTGATACCCCTGGTGCGGAGATGGCAAACCTGAGTTGACTTCCCACCCCGGTGTGTTCGGGTCTACAGCACGCTATGTCGACCCCTGATGCACCGAGCGCCGATCATCGGGCATAATGGACCTTGCGATGCTGCCACCGACGTCGGTGCAGCCGAGGTCGACTGTGAGCGCCTTCGCGGCGCAGGAGCTTCTCCGCGGGACTGCGGGGTGGCCACGCATCAGCGGCCACCAGCTCTCCAGGAGAGGATTACCCCCGCGTGCCTTCGAACCACCCCGCCCCCGGGCAACCATGCAGTTTCCGCGAGCTCGGAGTACGAGCGGAACTGCTCACAGTGCTTACCCGTCAAGGCCTCACCACCGCATTTCCGATTCAGACGGCAACGCTGCCAGACGCACTCGCCGGCCGTGACGTGCTCGGCCGTGGCCGGACCGGCAGCGGCAAGACGCTTGCCTTCGCGATCCCGACGATCACCGCGCTGGCTCGCTCTGGGCTGCGCCGCACCGCGGGGCGCCCGCGTGCTCTGGTGCTAGTCCCCACTCGGGAACTGGCCAATCAGGTCGCCGACACCTTCGCCCCGCTGGCTGCCGCGCTCGGGCAGCGGATCACCACCGTCTACGGCGGTGTCGGCCAGGGTCGGCAGGTGTCCGCCTTGCGTGGTGGGATCGACGTCCTCATCGCCTGTCCCGGCCGCTTGGAGGACCTGCTCGGCCAGGGCCACGTGCAGCTCGGTGAGGTCGAGGTCACCGTGCTCGACGAGGCCGACCACATGGCCGACCTCGGTTTCCTCCCTGCCGTCCGCAGGTTGCTGGACCTGACTCCGGCCGGCACCCAGCGGCTGCTGTTCTCGGCCACCCTGGACAACGCCGTGGACGTACTGGTGCGCCGCTACCTGACCAATCCGGTGGTGCACTCGGTCGACCCCGTGGTGGCGGCGGAATCGAAGATGGCGCACCACGTGTTCACGGTGGATCACGCCGACAAGCCGTCGGTGATCCGCGAACTCGCCTCTGGCCAGCGTCGCAGCCTGCTGTTCACTCGCACCAAACACGCGGCGAAGAAGCTCGCCAAGCAGCTGACGGTCGCCGGACTTCCGGCAGTGGAGCTGCACGGGAACCTCTCGCAGCATGCTCGGGCGCGCAATCTCGCAGCATTCAGCGAGGGCAGCGCGCGGGTGCTGGTGGCCACCGACATCGCCGCGCGGGGCATTCACGTCGACGAGATCGGGCTGGTAGTGCATGTGGATCCGCCCGCTGAGTGCAAGGCATACCTGCACCGCTCCGGGCGAACTGCCAGAGCCGGCGCCGAGGGGGTCGTCGTCACCCTGTCGACCCCGGACCAGGCCGGGGAGGTGCGGACGCTGACCCGGTTGGCCGGAATCAAGCCGGTGGTGGCGCGAGTCCGTCCGGGCGCGGAGCAGATCGCCGCGCTTACCGGTCCGCCGGCCCCGCTGGTCCTGCCACCCGCGGGAGCACCCGCTGCCGCCCCGGCTCTCGCTCCGGTGCATGCGCGGCGCCGTCAGGGCGGTGTTGTCGAGGCCTCTCGGCGCGGATCACGGCGGCCTACCCGTCGCCGCTCCACCCGTCGCGCCGCTTGACCGGGTGTACTTGACCGGGGGGTAATGGTCGCTACGTCCACGCGCACCCCAACGAACGAGCCGGCCACTCCCCGTCGTCGAGGGCGGCGGCGGGCAGTGCTGGTTGTGGTTGTCGTTGTGGTGCTCTTCGGATCTATGGTGGGTGTCTCGGTGGCGGGCGCGTTGCGAGCGCCCGGTACCGACAGCGTGGCGGCCCGGTTAGCTGAGTGGGGCCGTGACCACGGCTTCGACGGGCTGATCACCTGGTTGGAGAAACAGCAGTACGAGCACAATCGGCCCCCGACCGGTGGCATACCGATCGGGGGAATCCCGCGGGCCGGGGCGGTGCCAGGGGCACCAACTGATCCGCGCGCCAGGGCAGGCGCAGCTCATCTGCCCGCGCCGCCGCAGCTGCACCCGCCGGCGGGCATCGCGCCCCTACCGGGCGAAGGTCAGTGGGAGACCGTGACGGCGGTGCACGGCCAACCCGCGGTTCGGGTGGCCCACGTGCGTCCGGACCGAGAGCACACGTCCTTCCTGGCCGGTGTGATGTGGCTTGATCCCACCCTGGTACGTGGGCAGCTACATCCGGGCTTCCAGGATCCCGGTGGAAGCTGGCAGGCCGCGACGGCCCTGAGTCCCGCCGATGGGCGCACTGTGGTCGCCGCGTTCAACGGTGGCTTCCGCCTCAACGGCGCTAGTCACGGCGGCTACTACAGCCAGGGCCGGACCGTGCGGCCGCTGGTGGACGGTGCGGCCAGCTTGGTCCTGCGCACTGATGGCACGGCCACGGTCGGTGCCTGGGATCGCGAGGTCCGGATGGCCCCGGACGTGGCCAGCGTGCGGCAGAACCTCGCCCCACTGGTCGACGACGGACGGGTCAATCCGAGCTGCCGCACCGGCGGCAATGCCCAGTGGGGTAGCACAGTCGGGCAGGTCGCGTTCATTCACCGCTCTGGCTTCGGGATCACCGCGGCTGGTGGGGAGGTCTATGTCGGCGGACCCGCCCTTTCGGTGTGCAGCCTGGGGCAGATTTTGCAAGCCAGCGGCGTGGTGCGGGGTATGGAGTTGGACATCAACCCGAACTGGATCAGCGGCGCCTACTTCCACCCCACGCTGCACGGCGCACCCGAAGCCTTCCAGCTCTTCCCCGGCGAGAAAGTCGCCGCCGAGCACTACTTCAGCCCGTCCAGCCGGGACTGGTACGCCTACTACGCTCGCCCCTGACCCAACCGCTCGGACCGTCAAGCAGATGTGGCGATCATCGCCGGTTGCGGCTAGTGCAGCCGATGCAGGTTCCGACCGCTGGAAGCGCCGCCAGCCGCTCTTGGGGGATCGCCTGCCCGCACCGCTCACACACGCCGTAGCTGCCATCGAGGAATCGTGTGGCCGCCCGATCGACAGCCGCCAGGTGCCTTTTAGCCGCGGCAAGTAGCGCGCCGACCTGCGCTCGTTCGAACGCGACAGTCGCACCCTCGGGGTCGTGCTCGTCGTCATTGGTAGTGAAGACAGTGGACTCGACGATGGCGTCGAACTGGCGGGTGAGCGAAGTGATACGTTGCAACGTGCTGGTCCGCTCCGCGTTCAGGAGGCGGTCCACCGACTGGAGCTCAGCTGATGAAGCCGAGCCGGCCAGCGGATCATTCACAAGTGATGTCAACGGAACCCGCGTGGCATGCATTCCAAGCCGTCCCCCCGCGAGCACTGTCGCGAGCGTGGGTGTGCCGTGGCGGCGAAGGTGGCGAAGACGTGCACCGCCATCATGCCGAACAGCGCGATCCCTCGCGCTACGTCCACCCCGATCACCCGCCCGGGGCGATCGGACGGCACCGCACCCCCCCCGAAGCGGCCAGTCATGGGCGTCCAGCCGGTAGCGGGTGACCGCGTCGCTGGCGTGGGTTAGGCCGCCGGGGCACCGGCGGTCAGCTCGTCGCAGCTGAGCACGTCCTCGCCGTAAAGGTCCTGCACCCAGTTGGTCTGGTAGATGGTGTCGAGGTAGCGCTCGCCGAGATCCGGGGCGATGGCCACCGCGGTGATTTCCCACGCGTCATGCTGGGCCAGCCAGTCCATCGCGCCGCTGACCCACCGTGCCGGTGGAGCCGCCGAACAGGAATCCGCTTCGGGCCAGACGATGGCAGGCACGGATGGTGTCCGCCTCCTCGACGCATACCACCTCGTCCACATAGGACTCATCGAGCAGCTCCGGGCGGACGCTCGTGCCCAGGCCGGGAATCATCCGGCGTCCCGGGGCGCCACCGAAGGTCACCGAGCCGACGCTGTCTACTGCGACGACCCGCACCGGCGGTGCCACTCCCGGAAGTAACGCGCGCAGCCCATCAGCGTCCCGGTGGTGCCGGCCCCGACGAACAGCACGTCCAGTAACGGGAACTCGTCAGCGATCGCCGGGGCCGTCGTGCGGTAGTGCGCCTTCCAACTGTTCGGATTGGTGTACTGGTTGAGCCACACGTACCGATCGTCGGAGGCGCACAGCGCGCGGACGTAGTCGATCCGCGCGCGGAGGAAGCCGCCAATGGCAGCCGGTTCGACGATGGTGTGCACCTGGCTGCCCAGCGCCTCCATCAGCCGCCTGGACGCCAGGTTGCAGCGGGAGTCGGTCACGCACAAGAACTGGTAGCCCTTGCTCGCCGCGATCATGCTCAGCGCCACGCCCAGGTTCCCTGACGAGGACTCGACCAGGACCGACCCCGGCGTCCTGGGGTGGGGCTGGAGCCCGCCCCTTCCCTTAGCAGGAGTCTGCCCCAACCTTCCGCTCCCAGCTCGACGGTTCCCGGGACGCAGGCTCAGCGGGGTTACCCGGTGCCCAGTAGCCCCGCTGAGCCTGCTGATAGCGATCTTCAGCCGTAGGGCCCGGCTTGCGCCTCAACCCGCAGACCGGGCGGTGCTTCGATCACCTTGGTGCCATCACCGTCATGCGCGACCGAGAGCTCACCGCCGGGGAACGGGATTCCATGGACCTCGATGCGGTGCAACCCCCTCGGAAGCACGGGATTCAGCGACACAGTCCCGGCCGGCACGTCGGGTTGCAGACCCAGGCATAGCGCCACGATCGCCAGCGCCACCCCCGCCGCCCACGCCTGCGGCCGGCACGCGGTGGGATAGGGGACTGGGAAGTCGCTCGGCTCGCGATGGTGCCCACCGAAAAGCTCGGGCAAACGATCGTCGAAGATCGACAGCGCGTCGAGCAGGTCACCTATCAGCCGCATCGCCGCGTCGTCGAGCCCGTAGCGCCGCAAGCCCTCACAAGCGATGACGGTGTCGTGCGGCCACACCGAGCCCACGTGATAGGAGATGGGATTGTAGCCCGCCATCTCCGCTGAGAAGGTGCGCAGTCCCCAACCGCTGGCCATGGCCGGGCTCGCCAGCTGGGCAGCGACCTGCTCAGCCTCCTGCTGCGAGGGCACGCCGCACCACAGCAGGTGAGCCATGTTCGACGTGATCGAGTCGACCTGATGCTTGTCGTGGTCCAGTGCCAGCGCGAAGGAGCCCGGCGCGCCGTCAGCGCCGGGGCGCCAGTACCGCCGACGGATCAGCTCTCGAAGCGCTTCGGCTTCGGCGAGCAGGTCATTGGCCTCCGCACGGTGACCCGGGTGGGCGAGCACGGCGGCGAGCTCGCGGCGCGCCCGGTAGGCGTAGCCCTGCACCTCCACGACCGCGATCGGCGGCTTGGCGAGCCGGCCGTCGGCGAACTGCACGGCGTTCTCGGAGTCCTTCCAGCCCTGGTTGGCCAATGACCGCGGCCCGGTGGGTGCGTACTCGATCAGACCGTCACGGTCGGGGTCGCCGGGACCGCGAAGCCAGCCCAGCGCCGCCCGAGCGGCAGGAAGCAGCTCGGTCAGCGCCTCGCGGGAAGCGCCCCAGCGCAGTGCCTCACCAGCATGATCAGGAACAGCGGGGTCGAGTCGGCACTGCCGTAGTACGGGCGTGCCCCGGCTGCGGTGCCCTCACCCAGCCATGGCCGGTCGCCGAACCGGACCTGGTGCAAGATCTTGCCTGGTTGCTCCTCGTTTGCCGGGGTCGCTGACCTGGCCCTGCCTGGTAGCGAGCGCGGCGAGAGCGTCGAGCATCAGTTCGGTCGAAATGCGCGGGCTTGGCAACTGGAGATCAGCACGTCTCGACCGAACAAAGCGACGAACCACGGGATGCCGGCGGCGAGCAGGCGCCGTGAGCCGTCCCGGTCGTCGGGGATGCTCAGGGCGTCGAGATCGGTCAGCGAACGAAGGCAACCGCGGGCCAGACGCTCCGGCTGGCTGTGCACCACCACGTCCGGGCGGCCGGTGGTCTCGGTCCGCGGCTGGATCGCGACCCGTTCCTCGCGCCCGGAACCACGCAGCGCACCCACCTCGATCCGCAGGGTCCACGGCTGGTCCCGGCTCAGGTGCACGACCCAGTGTGCTGCACTCTGGTCGACGACGTCGGGGGGCGGATCCAGCTGCACCGATGTCGCGCGCGGAGTCCCGGTGGCCTCGAAGCGCAGACGTCCGGGCGAGTGATGCGAAATCGGCATCCAACTGGATCGACAGGCGCACCTAGATCGTATCGGGCGTCCAGCAGCGCAGCGTCAGCGTTTCCATCATTCCTGCGGGCGACAGCTGGCGCAGCCGCTCGCACTCCACCGGCGCGTCCGGTAGCCGGTTGCTCAGCGTGGCGTAGCCGCGGAACCGGGCCACCGCCGGACTGATCAACCCGGATCCCAGATGCCGCAATGGTTCGGAGTCCAGCCGCACCTGCAACCGGGACGGATGCCGGGTGTCGTCGGTGATCAAGCCGAATGGGCCCGGTCCCATGTTGCCGCGCTCATCAGAGATCGCGAAGGTCAGCCCGGCGATGACCGTGATGGTGCCTGGGCCGGCGAGCACTCCCTGCGGCGCAACGCCGTCGAAGTCGGGGCCGTCGGAGTCCGGCACTTCACCGGCCGTCATCCGGCCGCTCGGCGTGCGGTGAACGCCGCCGGTACCCGCGGTAGGTGCTGCCGAGCCAGCAGCGGCCGGATCGACGGCGTGGGGGCGCTGAAGACCATCGGCGCGGCTGGCGCCGGCACCCGCAATTCCGTCGGGACGAGCAAGCCAACATAACTTCGCACGAGTGCCGCCGAGGAGAAGCGGTCGGCGACGTGGCTGCGGCAGGCCGCTCGATCGATCTCACCGATCCGCCCGATCACCGTGGCAAGCTCAGCGGTGGTATTCCGGACGAACCCGGTGACGCCGTCGAGCACGATCTCCGAGACCGCGCCCCTGTCGGTGGCCAGCACCGGCGTGCCGCAGGCCATGGCCTCGACGAGTACCGTGCTGAACGGCTCACGCCGGGAGATCGGGAAGAGCATCGCTGCGGCACGGGACAGGAAGTCGTACGTCGCCTCGCGGCCGAGCTCGCCGAGGAAGACGACCTCGGGTCCGAGATGCGGCGCGACTTCACGCTGGAAGTACGCCTGCTCGGCCGGTTCGCGACACTTGGCGGCGATCATCAGCGGCAGGCCGGCCTCGCGGGCCAGTGCGATCGCCTCCGCGGCTCCCTTCTCCGGTGCCATCCGGCCCAGAAAGGCCAGATAGCCCTCCGAGCTGGCGCGGAAGGGGGCCTTCTCGACGTCGACGGCGTTGTAGCAAACACCCGCGAAGGGTAGGTGTGGCGCCGCCCGCCGCTGTGAATGGCTGATCGCGACGAGCCGCAACTGCAGCGCGCGCGCCACCAGCCCGTGGTAGATGCCGAGCAGCTCGCCCTCCAACGACCCGTGCACGACGTGCAGCGCGGGCACTGGACCCTGCGCGGACAGCAGCGCGCCGAGCGGTCCGGAGTGGTCGATCACCGTGTCGACGTCGGCCAGTGCGTCCAGCCCACCTAGCACGTGGCGCCACTCGTCGGTCGCCATCCCGATCTGAGCCGGTAGGGCGTCGAGCGGTGAGACCACCCGGACTCCGGGAATGGCCGAGCCCGGCGCGGCGACCAGCGTCACGTCGTGGCCGGCGGCGGCCAGACCGGCAGCCTGCAGGGCGACGACCCGCTCGATGCCGCCGTAGGCGGGCGGCGGGACGGGGATCCACGGCGGGGCTAGAAGTCCAATGCGCATGCGATGACCTTCTTGGAGAGGCGACCGATCGCGAGCAGCGACGTCGACTGCTCAGGCAGCGTCGGGCGACATCGATCCAGCTGGCGGTCGATCGGGCTGTACACGTAACGGAGATGTGGCCGGCGGCGGCGAGGCCTATCTGAGGTGGCGCCCGACTAGATGATCTATTCCAAGG
>QHBY01000505.1 GCA_003244245.1 Pseudonocardiales bacterium | reverse complement strand
CTTATCCAGGAAACTCCCGCTAGCTGGTCTGCGGTCACGCCGAACAGCTGGCACAGCAGCGCCCGGTAGCGTGGGCTGATGCCTTTGGCGCCGCGTTCCCACTTGGCCACCATGTCAGCGTTCACCGCGGCGTTCGGCTGCCCGTGAGTCCAGGCGACGTAGGCCAGCTTGTCGGCGAGCTGCTGCTGCGTCCATCCCAACTCGTCGCGCAGCTCCCGCAGCCGGGGGCGCCCGGCGGTCGTTTGGGCGGTCATGGCCGGGGCACCCCCTTTCGCGGTGGCTCGTCAACCAGCGGGTCAGGCGGCGGTCGTCCTGTGGCTGGATGACCGCCGTGGGCTGATTGCGCGTAAGGAAACGCCCAGGGAGGATTTGTTCACAACGATCAGCAAATTGGCCCTTGCCTGGGTCAGGAAGTGAGCCGTGGTGGAGGAGCCGAGCGGCGGTGGGTCGCTAGGAGGCGGGCAGCGGCGACCTGGGCGGCCACCGAAGATCACCGACCCGGCAAGCTCGGCCGTTGCGGCGCTAGGCGCTGAGCTGCGGCGGTTGCGGATCGACCGCGGGTTGACGTTGGGGCAGCTTGGTCGACTGGTGGGGTACTCCTGGCAGCACCTGGGCGCGGTCGAGCGAGGTACCGCGGTGCCCTCGGAAGTCGTGGTAACAGCATGCGACGCTGCGGTGTTGGCGAATGGTCGCTTGGTCTCGATGTTGCCGACGGCGATTCGGGAGCAGGCGCGGGTCCGGCATCAGCATGAGGCGGCCAGGCGTCCGGGTCGATCGACCGATCTCGTCGGTGCGAGGGCCCGGCAGGTGTGCGGCCAGGATGACCTTGATTGGGCACGGCTGGCTGATGCGAGTCGTCGGCCCTCGCGGCTGAGCACTGCGGTTGTTGATGACCTTGAGGTGATCACCGATCGGCAGCGGCGGCTGTATCACGAGCTGTCCTCGGCAGAGATGATGGTGCACGTCCAGGCACACGTCGGGCTGCTGGTGTCGCTGTTGGACAGTCCGCAACCGGACTCGCTGCGCCACCGGGTCGCCTGCGCGGCTGCAGAAGCGGCAGGTTTCGCGGCGTGGTTGTGGTACGACCTGGGTGACCTGTACACGATGAGTCACTGCTATCGACAGGCGAGCCTGGCCGCAGACGAATCGTCCAACACCGGCCTACGGTCCTACATCCTGGGCTACCAGGGTCTCGTCGCACGAGCCCAGGGCCGACCGGACTCGGCGCTGGGGTTTTTCGACGAGGCACGCCAGACCGTCCAGCGGTCTGCCTCTGACCCCACTCGGTCGTGGTTGACGGTGCTGACCGCAGATGCGCTGGCGCGAGTCGGCCGCAGTCGCGAAGCGTTGGCCGCGCTTGATACCGCGCGTTCGCTGCTGGCGGGTCAGGACAGCCGTGCAGATGAGTGGATGTATGACTTCGACGAGGGCAGCCTCGCTGTCCATGCGGGGACGTGCCTGCTCACGGTAGGGCGGCCGGAGAGCGCGGCGGTGGCGTTCACTGACGCGCTGCGCTTGTTACCTGCGTCTTGTGAGCGTCGCGGCGCAGAGATCCAGGTGGGGCTTGCGGCCGCACGGTTGGCGTCGGGGGACGTGGAAGAGGCGCAACGGTTGACGCTGGTCTCCCTCGTGACCTTCGCTGCTCGGGGTTCGGTGGCGGGCCTGCATCGGGTCCGGGAGTTACGCGGGACGTTTCGGGCCAGGGGTCACGTCGGCGCTGCTGCGGCCATCGATGAGCGGGCCCGGGCATTGGGGGCTGTACCAGTGTGACTGGGGCCGTCGGGCCGGGTGTTGCCTCGGTTGATGCCGTGCAGTTCGTCGGGGAGCATGTGTACTGGATCGAGGGACGGGCGACCGGTGACGTTCTGGTCCGGTCACGCGGGTCGGACGGTGTTGAGGATGTCCTGCCGCCTGGCGTGGCGGTAGCGTCCCACGTCCATGAGTACGGTGGCGGCGCCTACCTGGCCACCGATGATGCCCTCTGGTTCGTTCGGGCCGATGACCAGCAAATCTGGAGGACAACCGGGGCTGGGCTGCGCGCGGTCACTGCGGCGGCCCAGCATGGTGAGGATCGTTACGCAGACCTTCGCCTTTGTGCACCTGGGCTTCTCGTCGCCGTGCGGGAGCGTCATGACAACAAAGGTGTGACCAACGAGCTGGTGATGCTTCCGGCCGACGGGTCGGCTGCCCCGTGGCCGGTGGCACAAGGCTGGGACTTCTACTCCTTCCCACGGCCAAGCCCGGACGGGAGCACTCTGGCCTGGACGACATGGCGGCACCCGCTGATGCCCTGGGACGGCACGTGGCTGTGGACGGCCGAGATTCGAAAGGACGGGACACTCGGCCCTGCTTGGCATATTGCCGGCGGCCCGGAGGAATCGGTGTTCCAGCCGGAATGGAGTCCCGGCGGGGTCCTGCACTTCGTGTCTGATCGCACCGGTTGGTGGGACCTGTACGCCTGCCCACCGGACGGTGCCATCGTCTCGCTGGTTCATCTTGAGTCGGCAGATCTGGGAACGGCGCAATGGGAGTTCGGGTACTCCACCTACGCTTTCCTGGATCACGACCGGATCGCTGTCCTCGCGCACTGGGGCGGCGCCACCCAGCTCAACATCTGGGATCCTCGCCGGCCCGAGGTGCGCGTCGTCGAGTTGCCCTATACGTCGATAAAGCCGTATTTGGCAGCACACGCCGGACGAGTCTCGATGATCGGGTCGGCTCCGGATCGGATGCCCGCCGTCATCGTGGCTGATATATCCGGCAGTGGCGAGTCCCGCGAGTTGACAGCGGTGGTTGGAGTCACGTCCGGATCGCACGCGCCGAATCCCGAGATTGTCGATATCCCCGCTCGGGATGGCGGCCGAGTGTATGCCACGTTGTACCGTCCCCGACTAGAGAAAGGTTCTGCGCTGGTGCCTGTGGTAGTTCGGGCGCACCCGGGGCCGACCTCGAACGCGCCGTTGCGGCTCGACCCGTGGGTCCAGTTCTTCGTCGGCCAGGGGTTCGCGGTGCTCGACGTGGACTACCGGGGTAGTACCGGCTACGGTCGCGCCTACCGCAACGCGATACGCGGCCGATGGGGTGTGCTGGACGTGTCCGACTGCGTCGATGCCGTCCAGGCGGTCGGACGAGATGGCTCTGTTGATCTGGCCCGCGTCGTTATCAGCGGCGCGAGCGCGGGTGGCTACACCGCGTTGCGGGCTGCGACGACCACCACAAAGTTCCGGGCGGCCGCCGTACGTTCTGCCATTGTTGACCCTGCCGCATGGCGTACTGCCGCACCGAAGTTCCAATCGCATCATGCCGACCTTCTCCTGGGCCCAGTCGACACTTGGCGAGACCGGTCCTTGCTCCGCCCTGGCATCACTGCCCACTGTCCCATCCTTGCCTTTCACGGTGACCGGGACACAATCACGCCAGTCCGCCAAGTCCGGGAGCTTGTCGCGGCGGTCGGTGAGCGGGTATCGCTCGTGGTTTACCCGGATGAGGGCCACGGACTGAGCCGACCCAAAAACATCGAACACGCGACATACGCCGAGCTGGCGCACTATCGCGCAGCACTGGACAGTTAAGTTCAAGGTCGGCAGCGGTGATGGCGTGGTGGCAGGCGTCGGGGAGGTTGCCCGCACACAGCTCGGCCATGGCGAGGTCGGTAAGCGCGAGGATGCGGGCGGTGCGTGGGAGTCGGTCGAGCGCGGCCCGGGCTGCGGTGTGGTGAGCGGCTTGGAGGTGAGCGTGGCCGGTCGCGGCGGCCAGGTAAGCGGGCCGTGATCGGACAAGAGGGACGGGTGCGTGGTTGGTTGAAATGCTCGCCTGAGCACGAGCCCATAGGGTGTCGGCGTGGCTGATGACCCCTGCGACCGCAGCCGTTCCTACATCGCCGCTGGTGTGCTGTTCTTCGACGACGAGGGACGGGTGCTGCTCGTCCAGCCCACCTACAAGGACTACTGGGACATCCCCGGCGGCTACGTCGAGACCGGAGAGACACCCGCGCAAGCCGCTGCCCGTGAGGTCCGCGAAGAGCTGGGCATCGAGGCTGCGGTCGGGCCGCTGCTGGTCGCGGATTGGGCACCGCACCCTGATGAGGGCGACAAACTCCTGCTCATCTTCGACGGCGGCGTACTCACCGCCGAACAGATCGGCGCGATCCGGCTGCAAGCCGACGAACTCGCGTCCTACACATTCCGCGACCCGGCCGAGGTCACAGCCTTGCTGATCCCGCGTCTTGGTCGCCGGGTGAAGGCCGCGGTTGATGCCCGCCAATCAGGCCATACTTCGTACCTCGAACACGGCATCCCGCACGCCCGCTAGCAGTCGTCGCGATTTCCAACAACCTTGCACAGAACGGTCGCCCGTAGTTTCCGCTGGCGTTATCGATTCTCCGCGTCAAGCGGCGCCCCGTTGTGGGGTGTGGAGCGGTCGGGACTAGAAGCGGACTAGTTCGGGACTAGCTTGCGGACCCCCTGGAAGCAGGCGTTTCGCCGTTTGATGGGTGTGCGGGTCGAACGGCCCGCCAGCGGCCCCATCAGGAGGAAACGCGACATGCAGTTGGAGATCAAGACTGAGGGCGTGGACTTTGTGGTGTCGCGGGCACCGGCGCCCAAGAACGACAACGACGGTCGGCAGAAGGCGGATCGGGAGACCGGTGCGCCGCTGTGCGTGACCGAGCTGGTGGCGATGGACGACACGGGCGCGGAGGTCATCAAGGTCACCACGGCCGGGGAACCGAGGGTCGCTAAGCGGCAGCTCGTCACGGTGGCCAGGCTCGTCGCGACGCCGTGGAACATCGATGGCCGCGGCGGGGTGGCATTCCGCGCTGACTCGATCACCCCAGTGCCCACCAGTTCGGCGGGTCCGGCGAGGGCCAGCGCTTCCCCGGCGGCAGGTGCCGCATGAGCTCCCCCGTAATCGGCGAGCTGAGGCGATTCGAGGCTGCGTTCGAGCGGGCTGAGCAGGCCCGGATGGAGGCTGCCGAGGCCGAGCATGGCGCGTTCGTGCGGTGGCAGGAGGCCTACGGCGCCTACGAAGTCGCTCGCGATGAGGCGTCGGCCGCCTGGACGGCCTGGGTTGAGGCCATCGTCCCGTAGCTGTGGCGCCCGGCCGGTCGGGCCTGGAAACCAAGGCCGGCCGGGCGCCCTGCTCCACCCATCGATTTGAGGACAAGAGGAGCTGTGATGAGGGTACGGCGGGGCGAGAACGCCCGCCTTCAGGCGATCGGCCGGACCGTCACGGTGGATCGCCCGTCACGGCCGCTGGCCGACACAGGGCATCGGTGGTGGTCATGGTGAGCCGCGGGTACCGGGCATTGGGTCGCGAGCTGCGCCCAGGGCCCGGGGTCAAACGCCGGTCGCTGCTGGGTCGGCTGCTGGGGTGGGTATTCCGGCATCTGCCGGAGGTCCTACTCGTGGTGCTGCTGGTCCGTATCTGGCAGGTCACCGCCGAGCAGATCGGACCACTGTGGACAACCGTCCTGGCCATAGCGGCTGCGGTCGGGTTGGTGTGGTGGCGACGGTCGCGGCGGTGGTTGGGTGCCGTACTCGGGTGCATGGTCACTCGCGCCCGGCTGCGCGCAGCGTTTCATGAGTTACGGCTCTCGCGGCGGTCCGGGCGGTTGCCGGTCACCCTCGCCATCCTGCCCACGGCGGTGGGTGAGCGGGTGTGGTTGTGCTGCCCGCTTGGGGTCTCGGCCGAGGACATCGCGAATGAGACCGATCGGCTGTGCGCGGCCTGCTTCGCCCGCGACATCCGCATCACCCGCGACCGCCGGTTCTCCGCGCTGGTCATCGTCGAGGTGATCCGCCGCGACCCGCTGGCGGCGACCACGCCGGTCACGTCACCGTTGGGGAGGTTCGATGTTCCGCGTCCGCGGCAAAGCCGGTAGGCGCAAGTGCGGGTCGTTGTCGATCTGGGACCCGGTTGAGCTGGGCATCGACGAACGCGCCGGGCCGGTGCGCATCGGGCTGGCCGAGCGAAACCTACTCGCCGCAGGCGAGCCCGGCGCCGGGAAGTCCGTGGGTCTGGGCCTGATCGTGGCCCATGCCGCGTTGTCGCTGGATTGCCGGCTAATCCTTATCGACGGCAAGCGGGTCGAGCTCGGAGTGTGGCGGCGCTGCGCAGACGCGTTCATCGGCCCGAGCATCACTGACGCCATCGAGTTGCTCAAGCACCTCCAGGCGGTGATGGACGGTCGGTACGCCGAGCTGCTCGACACCGGCCGACGCAAGATCACCCGCGAGTCGGGTCAGCCCGTCGTGCTGGTGGTCTTCGACGAGCTGGCCTACTTCTCGGCCACCATCGGCGAGTCCAAGCAGCAGAAGGAGTTCGTCTCGCTGGTTCGTGACCTGGTCGCCCGTGGGCGGGCGGCGGGGATCATTGTGGTGGCCGCCACTCAGCGGCCGTCGGCGGACATCATTCCTACGTCGTTGCGGGATCTGTTCGGGTATCGGTGGGCGTTTCGCTGCACCACCGACGCCAGCTCCGATGTCATCCTCGGCCACGGCTGGGCCGGTGAGGGATACACCGCCGCTGACATCGACCCCACCTCCCGAGGTGTGGGGTGGCTGATTGCCGAGGGCGGCATCCCGCGGCGGATGAAGGCCGCCTACCTATCCGACGACCAAGCCGCCCGGCTGGCTGAGCACGCCGCACGGCTGCGGACCCCAGCGGCGATCAACGACGGCGGGCAGGGTGCGGCATGAGCACGCTTACTCTCGCCGTGCCGAGTTCCTGTCCACAGTCCACGGACGCCAGGTCGCACACCTGGCAGTCCGGTGACTCCGCGGACCTGATCAGCTACGGCCCGCCCGACCATGGCGTGTCGGTCTACCTCGGCCGGTGCCGGTACTGCGTCGTGCCACTACTGGCCGTGCTCGGGTTGTCGGAGGATCTTCGCGGCGGGCCGTTCCTGGAAGTCCATGGGGCCCAGTTATGACTGCGAGAAGCACCCTCGACGCGCAGTCGGTGGAGGAGATCGTTCGGCGGGCCGAGCGACCGGACTTCGACCGGTGGGCCGAACAGGTCGCCCGGTGCGGGCACTGCTCCCGCCCGGTGCGGCTCCGCGGCCGCATCGAACACCGATCAGCCACCGGTCGGCAGGTCGCCTACTCGACGGATACCGAGCCGGATCGGGTGCTGCTGATCCGCTGCGGAAACCGGCGAGCAGCGGCGTGCCCGTCCTGCTCCTATGAGTACGCCGGCGACATGTGGCAGCTGCTCTACGCCGGCGCCGCCGGTGGCCGCAAAGGCGTCCCGGAATCCATCCGATCCCACCCTCTAGTCTTCGCCACCCTCACCGCGCCCGGATTCGGCCCCGTGCACACCACCCGCACCGACCGCACCCACCGACCGGCACGCTGCCGACCCGCCCACGGCACACCGCGGCTATGCCCCCACGGGCGACCGACCTGGTGCACCGCCATCCATGGTGAGGATGACCCACGACTTGGACAGCCGATCTGCCCGGACTGCTACGACTACCCCGCCCATATCGCCTTCAACTGGCACGCCCCCGAACTCTGGCGCCGCTTCACCATCGCCCTGCGCCGCACCCTCGCCCGCCAAGCGGGCCTGACCGCGACCGAATTCAGCCAACGGTGCCGGGTCTCATTCGTCAAGGTGGCCGAGTTCCAACGCCGCGGCGTCGTCCACTTCCACGCCTTGATCCGACTAGATGGAGGGTTATTCAGCCGGCCG
>QHBY01000504.1 GCA_003244245.1 Pseudonocardiales bacterium | reverse complement strand
CCGGCTGGCTCGGCAAGCCCGGTGCCACCGGCAGCAGGTCCGCGCTGCGGTCAACCGCAGCTCGCCTCGGCACCAGGCCAGAGGATCGTTGCCGGAGGCAGGCCGATGACCGCGCACTCGACGACCCGATCCAGGCTCGGGTCGCCCGCGGTGCTTCGCGACGGCCCAGCACTGCCGGGAGCGCAGGTTGCTTCTCGACTTCACCCACGCCGGCGCGCTCGATCGGCGACAGCGTTGGAGCGGGCGACGGGAATCGAACCCACGTAGTCAGTTTGGAGGACTCATCGCCGGCAATTTCCGGGCTTCCGCCCGCCCGGGCCGACGTTCCTCCAGATCCCAGAATTGCTGGGCTCCGTAATATAGGTAGGCGTTGGCGGACTACGGCTGTCATCGACCGTTTGCGAACTTCTTGCGGACTGAATGCGGACCGAGCGAGATCCTTTCGATTCCGTCGGGATGAAGCGGGCCCGCGCCGGAGGAAGGCGCCCGCCGCGACCTTGCCGGTCGCAACCTGGTATAGCGTTCCGCGGATTCCTCAATGGAAGAGTGAGCCCGCGTCAGGGCTGAGACGTCACAACCGCCTTCACGCCTTGTGGTCGAGCGATGTTCTGACGGGGCCGGACGACGGATCCGTCCAACGAGCACAGAACGGGATCGTCACCGGCGCCCGAAGTCGGCCGGCAGATCGAGCATCGAGAGAACTGTGCCGAAGACACCTCCTGGTGCGAGATCAATTTGCATGCCGGGTGTGCGGGGGTGGACGAACACGCCGCTCGGACAGAACGAGTCGACTGTCACGTTCTGCGGTCCGACCAGGCTGTCGAATGTCAGGGTTTCCGACGGTCCGCGCACCGGGCACGTGCTCGGGGCCTGGTAGGTCACAGCAAGCCGGTTAATCTCGCGGGCGAGAGTTCGTGCGTCCGCTGCGTTCACGCGGCCGCGGTAGACCTTTCCGGCCATCTCTGACGTGATCGTGACGGCTGCGCCGGTTACCGAGGTCGGAATGGTTTGGGCCGCCGTGCGGACCGGAAGCCAGTACGCCGACGCTTCGATCTTAACGCCGACCGTCCTAGAGCTGAGGCGCTCAATGACCACCGAGATTGACGTTCCAGCGTAATCGGTCGAGCGTGACCATCGCCCGGCCGGGGTGAACAGAGCGCTGGCGAAGTTGACGGTCGAGTCCGTCGCGTTACCGACGATGACGTCAGGCGGCAGGTGCGACGCCAGATAGGCCATCGCGGTGTCGGCGGCATCGATCGTGACCCACAGCCGCCCCCGACTCACCAGATAGGACTCGGCCTCGTCGTTCGGCAGTGCGAGGTCCTTCGACAATGATCGCGGGGACGAACGCCACGTCGACGGCACCGAGAACGCGGCGAGCAGGCGTCCCAACGCGGCCCCCGTGGCCGCGCGTCGCTGTACGTTGATTGCCCCGACGCCACTCGGACGATCGATCGCGCCGTCGCGGTGGCGGTCGGTGCGGTGGACGGAGACCAGCGCCACCGTGACAGCGACCGCGAGGACGACTACCGCGGCAGCAACTGAGGCGGCCCAGCGCCGGGCCGGTCGATGGTGGGTGCGGGTCGCCCCGATCGGTGCTGTCGGTATCGATACTGCGCGTATCGATGAACCGTACAAGGCTCTCGGTGGCTGCGGTGCTCCCCGCTGGAGCAGACCCGGCAGTTGTTCTTCCAGCGTGCGACGACTGGTCACAGGATTCCCTCGTTCCGTTCGGTCGGCGCAACACGCGCCACGTGTCCAGACTCGTCTGCGGTCGCTGTTCTGACCTCGAGCAAACCGACAATTGTCGGGTCGCCCCGCAAGGCATCGAGGGCCCGGGCGGTGTTGCTCTTGACCGCACCGGTGCTGGTGCCCATGGCCGAGGCCGTGTCGGCCTCGGAGAGGTCGAGGAAGTAGCGCAGCACAACACAGGCCCGTTGTTTGGGCGGCAGGTGTTTCGTTGCAGCACGCACGCTCGCGCTCAGCAGCGTGTCGTCGATACCGCCGTCGACCGAGGGTTCGGGGAGGTGCTCGGTCGCGATCTCACCCGTCCATCGCCGGCGCACCCCACGCAGGTACGACGTCGCCATCACGCGTGTAAGCCATGCGGTGTCCGACATCAGTAAGACTCGACCAGCGTGGCCAGGTTCTTTCCAGCGCAATCTGGACGAGATCCTCGGCCGCCTGCCGGTCACCGGTCAGCAACCAGGCTGCCCGCAATAGCTGCCGACCAGCCGTCTGCACAAATTCGTCGAACGCCTCTTCATCGTCGTCGCTCATCTGGACCCGATCGCCCTCTTCCACCGACGGGAAATAGGTTCCCACTGAGATAAGCACCTGGCCGGCGAAAAGGTTGCATGTGCCAGCGGCCAAGGGGACTCAGGGTTGCGGCAGTTCAGAAATCGAGTCCCGGTCCTGCTGACCAGCGTGCCTGAAGCCCAGCAATACGGGTTCTTCGTGTGGAGCGGGCGACGGGAATCGAACCCGCGTAGTCAGTTTGGAAGACTGAGACTCTGCCATTGAGCTACGCCCGCGTTCGCGCGCCGGCGGGAGGCCGGGCCGGCACACCCAGGATACCGTTGAGGCTCCGGGCAGCGCGACAATGCCGGCCCTGTATCGCCTGGCGGCCGCCGAGGGGAGTTGATCAGAGCGCGAGTGCCGATGGGCCTGACGATGGCCTGAC